>NZ_VAWE01000001.1:3890000-4200000 GCF_005795905.1 Streptomyces marianii | reverse complement strand
ATCTTCCGTCCACAGCCTGGGGACCTGTGAGTTGTCCAGATCGCGTCCACAGGAGCGATGGACTGGACTTGATCATGGCAGGTCAGCCGGGTGTGGATTTGTGTCCAACCGTGCTCCACAGGCTGTGGACGCACAGGCCGTCCACAGGGCGGGATCCGCGTTGTCCCCACCCGGCCCACAGGCACGGCGGCGTTGCCCACAGCTTCTCCACACCCCTGTCCACTGTTCGGCAACGAAACACCCGAGCTCACTGGAGCGAGTGAAAGGCGTCACACCATGACGCGGGGTTGGGCTGTGGGGAACGTGGGTAAAGCTGGGGACGGCGCTGGGGAGAAGTCCCTATGACCTGTGCATCGGGTGTGCAGAACTTTCCGGTGTCCACAGCGCACCCCGGTTGTCCACTGCTCCCACCCACAGGGCCCGTGGATAAAAAACAGGGTCTGACCTGCGTGTATGGCGTTATCCACGGTTTCCACAGCCCCTACTACTACTCCCACTCAGAGATACCGGGGAATTGGCTCCGAAGAGGGGCCTGTGTACAACTCGCTGCCGGAGCCCCGGCTGCCTCTCGTCCCGACTTGACCCCGAGCCGCACCGAGTGTCGGTGCGGTGCG
Source organism: Streptomyces marianii (assembly GCF_005795905.1). Classification (NCBI taxonomy): domain Bacteria; kingdom Bacillati; phylum Actinomycetota; class Actinomycetes; order Kitasatosporales; family Streptomycetaceae; genus Streptomyces; species Streptomyces marianii. The sequence continues at coordinate 4,199,386 of NZ_VAWE01000001.1, read as the reverse complement.
TCAGACTGTTCTCCGGCATCGGCCCCCACCACCGGTCGGGGTGCCGTGTGCCGAAGAAGGCCGGCAGGGCGAGCGAGCAACAGCAGGAGGCGGTTCCGGTGAAGATCCGGGTGGAACGCGATGTACTCGCGGAGGCGGTGGCGTGGGTGGCCCGGAGCCTCCCGGCACGTCCGCCGGCGCCCGTTCTCGCGGGCCTTCTTCTGAAGGCGGAGGACGGCGCGCTCAGCTTCTCCAGCTTCGACTACGAGGTCTCCGCCAGGGTCTCGGTCGAGGCCGAGGTCGAGGAGGACGGGACGGTCCTCGTCTCCGGCCGCCTTCTCGCCGACATCTGCCGCGCCCTCCCGAACCGCCCGGTGGAGATTTCCACAGACGGTGTACGGGCGACCGTGGTCTGCGGCTCCTCCCGCTTCACCCTCCACACCCTTCCTGTGGAGGAGTACCCGGCGCTGCCCCAGATGCCCACCGCGACCGGCACCGTCCCCGGCGAGGTCTTCGCCTCGGCCGCCGCCCAGGTCGCCATCGCCGCCGGCCGCGACGACACGCTGCCCGTGCTTACCGGCGTGCGGATCGAGATCGAGGGGGACACCGTCACCCTGGCCTCCACCGACCGCTACCGCTTTGCGGTTCGCGAGTTCCTGTGGAAGCCGGAATCCCCGGACGCCTCCGCGGTCGCCCTGGTGCCCGCCAAAACACTGCTCGACACCGCCAAGGCCCTGACCAGCGGCGACACCGTCACGTTGGCGCTGTCCGGCTCGGGTGCCGGGGAGGGTCTGATCGGTTTCGAGGGCGCCGGGCGGCGGACGACCACGCGACTGCTCGAAGGCGACCTGCCGAAGTACCGGACGCTCTTCCCCACCGAGTTCAACTCGGTGGCCGTGATCGAGACCGCCCCGTTCGTCGAGGCCGTCAAGCGCGTCGCCCTGGTCGCCGAGCGCAACACCCCGGTCCGGCTCAGCTTCGAGCAGGGCGTACTGATCCTGGAGGCGGGTTCCAGCGACGACGCACAGGCCGTGGAGCGGGTGGACGCCCAGTTGGATGGCGACGACATCTCGATCGCCTTCAACCCGACGTTCCTGCTGGACGGGCTCAGCGCCATCGACTCCCCGGTCGCGCAGCTCTCCTTCACCACCTCCACCAAGCCGGCGCTGCTCAGCGGCAAGCCCGCCGTGGACGCGGAGGCGGACGAGGCGTACAAGTACCTGATCATGCCGGTGCGCCTCAGCGGCTGAGCCCCGGTCCGGCCGGAGTGCCGGACCGCTCAGCCCTTGCCCGGCCTGTACTTATGAGCGCTGAACCCCACAGGTGTGTGCCCGTGCCCCGGCGTAGGCTCGGACGCGGGTACGAAACACCACACCGTAAGGATTCTTTCTGATGGAGCTCGGTCTCGTCGGCCTCGGCAAGATGGGCGGCAACATGCGCGAGCGTATCCGCCGCGCAGGCCACACCGTCATTGGTTACGACCGCAACCCGGACCTCTCCGATGTCCCCAGCCTCGAGGCACTCGTGGACAGGCTCGAGGGTCCGCGGGTGGTGTGGGTGATGGTCCCCGCCGGCGCCGCGACCCAGGCCACCATCGACGAGCTGGCCGGGCTGCTGTCGCCCGGTGACGTGGTCGTCGACGGCGGCAACTCCCGGTGGACGGATGACGAGAGGCATGCCGTCGAGCTGGGAATCAAGGGCATCGGCTTCGTCGACTGTGGTGTGTCGGGAGGCGTCTGGGGCCTGGAGAACGGCTATGCGCTGATGTACGGCGGCTCGGAAGAGAACGTCGCCAAGGTGCAGCCGGTCTTCGACGCGCTGAAGCCGGAGGGCGAGTACGGCGCGGTGCACGCGGGCAAGGTCGGCGCCGGCCACTTCGCGAAGATGGTCCACAACGGCATCGAGTACGCCATGATGCAGGCCTACGCCGAGGGCTGGGAGCTGCTGGAGAAGGTCGACTCCGTCACCGATGTGCGCGAGGTCTTCCGCTCGTGGCAGGAGGGCACGGTCATCCGCTCCTGGCTGCTCGACCTCGCGGTCAACGCGCTGGACGACGACGAGCACCTGGAGAAGATCCGCGGCTACGCGCAGGACTCCGGCGAGGGCCGGTGGACCGTGGAAGCCGCGATCGACAACGCGGTGCCGCTCCCGGCGATCACCGCATCGCTGTTCGCGCGGTTCGCGTCCCGTCAGGACGACTCCCCGCAGATGAAGATGATCGCCGCCCTGCGGAACCAGTTCGGCGGGCACGCGGTCGAGAGCAACTAGTCATCCACAGACTGCGGAAAACGGTCTGTCCTGGAGCAATGAGCGGTAGGCCGGGGGAGGTCGGCGTCCAATATGCATGTCACGCATCTGTCGCTCGCCGACTTCCGCTCGTACGCCCGGGTCGAGGTCCCGCTCGAGCCGGGCGTCACCGCTTTCGTGGGGGCCAACGGGCAGGGCAAGACCAATCTGGTGGAAGCCGTCGGCTATCTCGCGACGCTCGGCAGCCACCGCGTCGCCTCGGATGCGCCGCTGGTGCGGATGGGGGCGGAACGGGCGGTCATCAGGGCCGCAGTCGCCCAGGGGGAGCGGTCCCAGCTCATCGAGCTGGAGCTCAACCCGGGGAAGGCGAACCGGGCGCGGATCAACAGATCCTCGCAGGTCAGGCCCAGGGACGTGCTGGGGATCGTCAGGACCGTGCTGTTCGCGCCGGAGGACCTGGCCCTGGTGAAGGGCGATCCCGGCGAACGCCGGCGCTTCCTGGACGAACTGATCACGGCACGCTCTCCTCGTATGGCCGGGGTGCGGTCGGACTACGAGCGGGTGCTCAAACAGCGCAACACCCTGCTGAAGTCGGCGGCGATGGCGCGTCGGCACGGCGGCCGCTCCATGGACCTGTCGACCCTGGACGTCTGGGACCAGCACCTGGCCCGGGCCGGAGCGGAGCTGCTGGCACGAAGGCTGGATCTGATCGCCACCCTGCAGCCGCTGACCGACAAGGCTTACGAGCAGCTGGCTCCCGGGGGTGGTCCGGTCACGCTGGAGTACCGCGGGTCGGCGGGCGGCGGCCCGGCCCGGTCGCGCGAGGAGCTGTGCGAGCAGCTCGTGGCCGCGCTGGGCGAGTCGCGCAAGCAGGAGATCGAGCGCGGGGTCACGCTCGTCGGACCGCACCGCGACGAGCTCCTGCTCAAGCTGGGCGAGATGCCGGCGAAGGGCTATGCCAGCCACGGCGAGTGCTGGTCCTACGCGCTCGCGCTGCGGCTGGCCTCCTACGACCTGCTGCGGGCCGAGGGCGACGAACCCGTGCTGGTGCTCGACGACGTGTTCGCCGAACTCGACGCCCGGCGGCGGGAGCGGCTGGCGGAACTGGTGGCCCCGGGCGAACAGGTGCTGGTGACGGCAGCGGTGGACGACGACGTTCCGGGGGTACTGGCGGGGGCGCGGTACAGGGTCGCGGACGGATCGGTGGAGCGCGTATGAGCGGGAGCGAGATTTCGCCGTTGTCCGGGACCGGCCCGCTGTCCGGGCCGGCGCCGAACCCGGTGCCCGAGCCCTCCGGTGTTGATCTCGCGCGTGTGGCGCTGCGTGCGGCAAAGGAGCAGGCCCGTGCCCGGGGCGCGGCCGCTCAGGAGAAACGCCAGGCCAGGCGCGGCGGCGGGCTGCGGTCCGGCGCACGTGCGGACGGCCGGGACCCCTTGCCGCTGGGCGCGGCGATCAACCGGCTGATCACGGAGCGGGGCTGGGAGACGCCCGCGGCGGTGGGCGGAGTGATGGGCCGCTGGCCGCAGATCGTGGGTGAGGACCTGGCGAAGCACTGCGTTCCGCTGCGGTACGACGAGGATCCCGACGAGCGCGTCCTCACCGTCCAGTGCGACTCGACGGCGTGGGCGACCCAACTGCGGCTCCTCGCGCCCCGGCTCGTGGCCCGGCTGAACGAGGACCTCGGCCAGGGCACGGTCCTCATGATCAAGGTTCTGGGCCCGGGCGGCCCCGCCCGCCGCTTCGGCCCCCTGCGCGCGCCCGGCAGTGCGGGCCCCGGCGACACCTACGGCTGAGCCCGCCGGCGGGTCGGGGCCTCGACCCGTCCCGGACGCAACAGGTCACCACGGGCGACGGCCGTGGTGACTCGCTGGCGTCGTGAACTGGTCGTCGTGAAGTGGTACGCATCACCCGCACGAGTCGCTCCCTCCCACCGAACGCCGCCCGGCGGCCGGGTTCCCGCGACTCCGGGCACGGTCCCCGGGCCGGGGACGGCCGCCCGGCGGGCACGACTCCGGGGCGCGGTGCCCCGATGTCCCCGGAGCCGGACGGGACGCCTGCCGGGGAACGCCGTGCCCACCCGCGCCCTCCACCTCTCTGCCGCGAGACCTCGAGTTGACCGAGGACGATCATCGTCGCAGGTCAGGTGCCTTCTCGGTGCTCCCGATGCGCCTCCGGTCGGCATGACCGCGCCGTCGGTCGGCCCGTTCTCGGGAGCGGTGGTGCTTGTGGGGCGCAGGGGGTGTCCCTCACCGTAGCCGGAGGTTGACAGGCCGAAGCTCTCAAAGCCCGTGTGAGCCTCTTGGAGGCCCTTCCCGAATATGGGGAGTCGGCAGCCGCCCGTTGAGGGCGGCACATGCGGACTCAGGTACCGGCAAACCCCCATTCGTGTCTGCGGTACCGGTAGACTGGTAGAGAATCCCGCCACTGTGCGGGACACGTCGATTACAGCCGAACGACGCAGCCGGTCCGGCTTGCCCGGAGAACGGTTTGTGCTGTGCCAGAAAGGGCGCTTCGTGGCCGATTCCGGCAACCCCAACGAGAACATTCCTTCCACTGCCGCCGACGAGGCCCGCGAGGGCCTGGGGCCGTCGTCGTACGACGCCAGCGCGATCACCGTCCTCGAGGGTCTGGACGCGGTCCGCAAGCGCCCCGGCATGTACATCGGGTCGACCGGTGAGCGTGGTCTTCATCACCTCGTCCAGGAGGTCGTCGACAACTCCGTGGACGAGGCCCTGGCCGGGCATGCGGACACGATCGACGTGACGATCCTCGCCGACGGCGGGGTCAAGGTCGTGGACAACGGCCGTGGCATCCCCGTCGACATCCACCCAGTGGAGAAGAAGCCGGCCGTCGAGGTCGTCCTCACCGTCCTGCACGCGGGCGGCAAGTTCGGAGGCGGCGGCTACGCCGTGTCCGGCGGTCTGCACGGCGTGGGCGTGAGCGTCGTCAACGCGCTCTCCACCAGGGTCTCGGTGGATATCAAGCGCGACGGCTACCGGTGGACGCAGGACTACAAGACGGGTGTGCCCACCGCGCCGCTGGCGAAGCACGAACCGGTCGAGGACTCGGGAACCACGGTCACCTTCTGGGCCGACCCGGACATCTTCGAGACGACGGAGTACTCCTTCGAGACGCTCTCGCGCCGCTTCCAGGAGATGGCCTTCCTCAACAAGGGCCTGACCCTCACGCTGACGGACGAGCGCGAGTCCGCGAAGGCGACCGTCGGCGCGGACGACCCGGACGCGGAGGCGGCGGCCGAGCCTCAGGCGCGCACCGTCAAGTACCACTACGAGGGCGGCATCGTCGACTTCGTGACGTACCTGAACTCGCGCAAGGGCGAGCTGATCCACCCCACGGTCATCGACATCGAGGCCGAGGACAAGGAGCGGCTGCTGTCCGTCGAGGTCGCGATGCAGTGGAACTCGCAGTACAGCGAGGGTGTCTACTCCTTCGCGAACACGATCCACACGCACGAGGGCGGTACCCACGAGGAGGGCTTCCGCGCCGCGCTCACGGGTCTGGTCAACCGTTACGCCAGGGACCGGAAGCTGCTGCGCGAGAAGGACGACAACCTCACCGGTGAGGACATCCGCGAAGGCCTGACCGCGATCATCTCGGTCAAGCTGGGCGAGCCCCAGTTCGAGGGCCAGACCAAGACCAAGCTGGGCAACACGGAGGCGAAGACCTTCGTCCAGAAGGTGGTCAACGAGCACCTCACCGACTGGTTCGACCGGAACCCCAACGAGGCCGCGGACATCGTCCGCAAGGGCATCCAGGCCGCCACGGCCCGTGTCGCCGCCCGCAAGGCCCGCGACCTGACGCGCCGCAAGGGCCTGCTGGAGAGCGCCTCGCTGCCGGGCAAGCTGTCCGACTGCCAGTCGAACGACCCCACCAAGTGCGAGATCTTCATCGTCGAGGGTGACTCCGCCGGCGGCTCGGCCAAGTCCGGCCGCAACCCGATGTACCAGGCCATCCTGCCGATCCGAGGCAAGATCCTGAACGTGGAGAAGGCGCGGGTCGACAAGATCCTCCAGAACACCGAGGTCCAGGCACTGATCTCCGCCTTCGGCACTGGTATCCACGAAGACTTCGACATCGAGAAACTTCGTTATCACAAGATCATCCTGATGGCGGACGCCGACGTCGACGGCCAGCACATCAACACCCTGCTGCTGACCTTCCTCTTCCGCTTCATGCGGCCGCTGGTCGAGGCGGGCCACGTGTACCTGTCCCGTCCCCCGCTCTACAAGATCAAGTGGGGCCGTGACGACTTCGAGTACGCGTACTCGGACCGTGAGCGCGACGCCCTCGTCGAACTCGGCAAGCAGCAGGGCAAGCGGATCAAGGAAGACTCGATCCAGCGCTTCAAGGGTCTCGGTGAGATGAACGCCGAGGAGCTGCGTGTGACGACGATGGACCAGGAGCACCGCGTCCTGGGCCAGGTCACGCTGGACGACGCCGCGCAGGCGGACGACCTGTTCTCGGTGCTGATGGGCGAGGACGTCGAGGCACGGCGCTCCTTCATCCAGCGCAACGCCAAGGACGTCCGCTTCCTCGACATCTGAGTCGGTCTCAGCTGACCGCTCGAAAGGACTGAAGACCAGCAATGGCCGACGAGACCTCTCCCGTCCCCACCGGGGACACCCCCGCTCCCGTCCCCACCGGCACCGAAGAGGAAGGCCCGCAGCTGCGGATCGAGCCCGTCGGGCTCGAGACGGAGATGCAGCGCTCCTACCTCGACTACGCGATGTCCGTCATCGTGTCGCGTGCGCTGCCCGACGTGCGGGACGGCCTCAAGCCCGTCCACCGCCGTGTGCTGTACGCCATGTACGACGGCGGGTACCGGCCCGAGAAGGGCTTCTACAAGTGCGCCCGCGTCGTCGGTGACGTCATGGGTACGTACCACCCGCACGGCGACTCCTCGATCTACGACGCGCTGGTCCGTCTCGCGCAGCCGTGGTCGATGCGGATGCCGCTGGTGGACTCGAACGGAAACTTCGGCTCCCCGGGCAACGACCCGGCGGCCGCCATGCGCTACACCGAGTGCAAGATGGCGCCGCTGTCCATGGAGATGCTCCGGGACATCGACGAGGAGACCGTCGACTTCCAGGACAACTACGACGGCCGCAACCAGGAGCCGACGGTCCTGCCGTCGCGTTTCCCGAACCTGCTGGTCAACGGCAGCGCCGGAATCGCCGTCGGCATGGCCACCAACATCCCGCCGCACAATCTGCGCGAGGTCGCGGCCGGAGCCCAGTGGGCCCTGGAGCACCCGGAGGCCACCCACGAGGAGCTCCTCGACGCGCTGATCGAGCGGATCAAGGGCCCGGACTTCCCGACCGGTGCGCTGGTCGTGGGCCGCAAGGGCATCGAGGAGGCGTACCGCACCGGCCGCGGCTCCATCACGATGCGCGCGGTCGTCGAGGTCGAGGAGATCCAGAACCGCCAGTGCCTGGTGGTCACGGAGCTTCCGTACCAGGTCAACCCGGACAACCTCGCGCAGAAGATCGCCGACCTGGTGAAGGACGGCAAGATCGGCGGCATCGCCGACGTCCGTGACGAGACCTCGTCCCGCACGGGTCAGCGCCTCGTCATCGTGCTGAAGCGCGACGCCGTCGCCAAGGTCGTCCTCAACAACCTGTACAAGCACACCGACCTGCAGACGAACTTCGGCGCCAACATGCTGGCGCTGGTCGACGGGGTGCCGCGGACGCTGTCGCTGGACGCGTTCATCCGCCACTGGGTGACGCACCAGATCGAGGTCATCGTCCGCCGGACGAAGTTCCGGCTGCGCAAGGCCGAGGAGCGCGCCCACATCCTGCGCGGTCTGCTCAAGGCGCTCGACGCGATCGACGAGGTCATCGCGCTGATCCGGCGCAGCGAGACGGTCGAGGTCGCGCGCGAGGGCCTGATGGGCCTGCTGGAGATCGACGAGATCCAGGCCAACGCGATCCTCGAGATGCAGCTGCGCCGGCTGGCCGCCCTGGAGCGCCAGAAGATCGTGCAGGAGCACGACGAGCTCCAGGCGAAGATCAACGAGTACAACCGGATCCTCGCCTCCCCCGAGAAGCAGCGCGGCATCGTCAGTGAGGAACTGGCCGCCCTCGTCGAGAAGTTCGGCGACGACCGGCGCTCCAAGCTCGTGCCCTTCGACGGCGACATGTCCATCGAGGACCTGATCGCCGAGGAGGACATCGTCGTCACGATCACGCGTGGCGGCTATGTGAAGCGCACGAAGACCGACGACTACCGCTCGCAGAAGCGCGGCGGCAAGGGCGTCCGGGGCACGAAGCTCAAGGAAGACGACATCGTCGACCACTTCTTCGTCTCCACCACGCACCACTGGCTGCTGTTCTTCACCAACAAGGGACGGGTCTACCGGGCCAAGGCGTACGAGCTGCCGGACGCCGGCCGCGAGGCCCGCGGCCAGCACGTCGCCAACCTGCTGGCCTTCCAGCCGGACGAGCAGATCGCCGAGATCCTCGCGATCCGCGACTACGAGGCTGCCCCCTACCTGGTCCTGGCCACCAAGGCGGGCCTGGTGAAGAAGACCCCGCTGAAGGACTACGACTCCCCGCGCTCCGGCGGTGTCATCGCGATCAACCTCCGCGAGACGGAGGCCGGCGGCGATGACGAGTTGATCGGTGCCGAACTGGTGTCGGCCGAGGACGACCTGCTGCTGATCAGCAGGAAGGCCCAGTCGATCCGGTTCACCGCGACGGACGAGGCGCTGCGCCCGATGGGCCGTGCCACGTCGGGTGTGAAGGGCATGAGTTTCCGCGAGGGCGACGAGCTCCTCTCGATGAATGTGGTGCGGCCCGGTACTTTCGTGTTCACTGCCACGGACGGCGGGTACGCCAAGCGGACCGCCGTCGACGAGTACCGCGTCCAGGGCCGCGGTGGCCTCGGCATCAAGGCCGCCAAGATCGTGGAGGACCGCGGTTCGCTGGTCGGCGCGCTGGTGGTCGAGGAGACCGACGAGATCCTCGCCATCACGTTGTCCGGTGGTGTGATTCGTACGCGAGTCAATGAAGTCAGGGAGACGGGCCGTGACACCATGGGCGTCCAACTGATCAACCTCGGCAAGCGGGACGCCGTCGTGGGCATCGCGCGCAACGCGGAGGCCGGTCGCGAGGCCGAGGAGGTCGACGGGGCCGACGACGCCGGAGAGGGCGCCGAGGCCGGGGCCCCCGAGGTCACCGCGGCCGCCGAGAACGGCCAGGGCGCGGAGCCCTCGGCCGGAGAGCACGACGAGGAGTAGAGCGTGAGTGGAGCCACCGGCGCCGGATCGGCCGCTGCCGGCGACGCTTCTGGAACGAACGGTGCCAGTGGCTCCGCCTCGCACTCCCCGGCTGGGGGCGCCCCCGCCGAGGGCAGGGGGACGGCCGTGACCGACACCCGGGGGCCGCAGCCCCCGCACGAAACCTATGGTGGGGAGCAAGCGGTGCAGCAGGGAACCCAGCCGTACCACCCGCCCCAGGCGTACCCCTCCCCTCCCGGGGGGGCGCAGGGCGGCCAGCAGCATGCTGGACAGCAGACGGCCGCGGGTGCGGCTGTCCGCCGGCCGCGCACCGGGGCGACCACACAGCCCCGTACGCGCAAGGCCCGTCTGCGGGTGGCCAAGGCCGACCCGTGGTCGGTGATGAAGGTCAGCTTCCTGCTCTCGATCGCCCTGGGCATCTGCACGATCGTCGCCGCGGCAGTGCTGTGGATGGTCATGGACGCCATGGGCGTCTTCTCGACGGTCGGCGGGACGATCAGCGAGGCGACGGGCTCGAACGAGAGCAACGGCTTCGACCTCCAGTCGTTCCTCTCGCTCCCCCGCGTCCTCCTCTTCACATCGGTGATCGCGGTCATCGACGTGGTGCTGGCCACGGCGCTGGCGACGCTGGGAGCCTTCATCTACAACCTCTCCGCCGGGTTCGTGGGCGGAGTCGAGCTCACGCTGGCCGAGGACGAATAGCCCGAGGTCCCGGGGGGTGGATAACCGATTTTGGGACTGCCCCCCACGTGCGCTAACCTTCAGGGGTCAGCGCGCAGCGCGGCGGGGCTATAGCTCAGTTGGTTAGAGCGCATCCCTGATAAGGATGAGGCCACAGGTTCAAATCCTGTTAGCCCCACCAGCACGAAGGCCCCCAGCCGATCATGGTTGGGGGCCTTTGACATCTACGGCTGACATCAGCCGATGAGCGGATCTTCCAGAAGATCGGCCAGCATGGCCGCTGCCTCCCGCTGATCGTCGTCCACCACGTGCGTGTAGATGTCGAGCGTCATGCTGATCTGGCTGTGCCGGAGGATCGCCTGCGCGACCTTGGGGTGCACCTTGAGGAAGGCGAGCAGCGTCCCGCATGTGTGCCGGGCCAGCCGCACCGTGATCCGTCGCAGCCCAGAGCGTTTGATCAGAGCGTCGAAGGTGCGGGAGAAGCCGCGGGGCTCGATCATGCCGCCATGGCGCTCCGAGAAGATCAGGTCCTCTCCCGGCGCCTGCTGCCAGGCGTCACCAGCGATCTTCCGTTCCAGCTCTTGCAGGTGTCTCCGCTCCTCCAGCGCGCTCGCACAGAACTTGGGCAGGGGCAGCGCGGCCTGAGACGATTCGGTTTTGAGGTCTTTCAGGACCAGGCCGCCATCGGTGCGCTGCACCTGCTTGACCGGTGTGAACTGGTGGCGGTCGAAGTCGATGTCCTGCCAGCGCAGGCCGAGGACCTCACTCCGTCGCAGCCCGAGCACCAGGACGAGGACGCAGGCCGCGTAGAGCCGATGAGCCCGAGCCGAACGCAGGAACTCGATCGCCTCGCGCGCCGACCATGGCTTGCCCTCCCCCTTGCTCACCTTCGGCATGTCCACCAGCTCGGCGACATTGCGGGTCAGCAGCTCTTCCAGCCGCGCACGGTTCAACGCGTTGCGGAGCACCCGCAGAACCTCGAAACGGGTGGCCGCCGGCACTCCCTCGCGATGCTCCAGCGCCGTCATGAACGTACGGACCTGCGCGGGAGTGAGCCGGACCATGGGCTTCTTGCCCAGGTGGGGCAGAAGGTACAGCCGGACCTTGGACTCGTACTTCGCGTAGGTGTTGTACTCGCGGCTCGGCTTCACGATGTGCTCCAGCCAGTAGGCCAGCCACTCCCCGACCGTCCAGCTGCGCGATGGCACCGGAACGCCGTTGCGCTCCTGGTCCTGGAGCCTGCCCAGCTTCTCCGCCGCTTCGTCGTACGTAGAGCCGTAGACGAACTTCCGCACCCGGTGACCGTCGGTGTTGGTTACGTAGGCGGCGCCCTGATACCGGCCGTCCTTGCGCTTGGTGATGGTGCCCCCGCCGTTGGGGCGACGCTTGGCCATCAGGCGACCTCCTCCAGACGGGAGGCCAGGTATGCGCGCAGTCCGTCCGCAGGGATGCGACGGCAACGGCCTATGGTCAGCGAGGGCAGACGCCGCGTCCGAATCAGGTCGTAGACAGCCGTCCGGCCCACCTTGAGTCGAGCCATCACCTCTGGGACGGTCAGCAGCTCATCAGTCATCCCAGCCGTCCCCCTCCAGTTCGGCGCGGATCTCTCGGGCAAGTTCGCGGTTCTGTTTGATCTCCTGGGCGATGTTCTGGGCGAGCCAGGATTCGCCGGGGGTGTGTCCTTGTCCGGCGTACTCCCAGTGCGCGATCACGAGGGTGGTGTCCTCTGTCTCGTCGTCGTCCTGGTCGAGGGCGGGCAGGCCCTTCTCACGGCGTTCCTCTTGGGCGCGCCAGTCGGCCCGTGCTCCGCGCAGGGCTCCGAGAGTGGTCGAGTAGCGGGGCGTCTTGGTGGAGAAGTGGCCGCGGAAGCCGAGCATGTGGGACCAGTGCGCCAGCAGCCGATCCGGATAGTGCGCATCCAGGTCCCAGCAGGCTTCGATCAGGCGCCGGGTGTGGTCGGGCAGGTCGGGGTGGAGGTCGAGTTCCCGGAGCTCTCCGATGCGGCGGTCGAGGGTGCCGGTGGTCTCTGCGGCCTTGGTGGCGTACTTGGCGACGTAGGCGCCCACGGCCCGTTCGCTGACGTCGGCCTGGCCTTCGAGAGAGCCGATGGGCTGGACGTCGATCTGTGTTCCCCAGCGCAGGGTCCGGGCGGGGAATCGGCCGGCGGCCGGGACCGGGACGGTGGCGCGGGCGGCGGCGGCCCGGATCGCGTCGTCGAGGAGTTCGACGGTGGCCCAGGCCGGAGCCGGGGTGTCGGGCCCGTCCGGTCCGTCGATGCGGATGACCGCATGGAAGTGGACCGCGCCGCGCTTCTGGAACTCGGCGACCTTCCCGAACGAGACCCGGGCGACTTCCTTGCAGGCTGCCTGCGTGAGTCCGGCGCGGGCGGCGACTTCACGGCGCAGGTAGATGGTGAAGCGCTGCCACAGCTGCCCGGCGTGGTTGTTCCACAGCACCGCCTCGGCGTAGTCGTAGCGCTCCGGGTTGATCGCCGTACCGAGGGCGGGATCGTCGTCCTGGTGCTGGATGCCGCAGCGGCAGCGGCCGGAGTCGGGGCGGTTGTGGACCGGGCCGAACGAGGGGGCGGTGAGCGTGGCGAACACGCGGGGCTGCTCGGCCACGGTGTCGGGGATGCCCTTGCCACCGACGAGGCCGGACATGATCAGGTGGTAGGTGTCCCCGGCGTAGGTCCAGGCGCAGGACGGGCAGCGCGAGGCACGGCGGTTGCCGCAGGCGATCCGCAGCCGTCCTCCCGGTTCGCTGCTGGTGGAGTATTCGAAGAACTCGCCGGTGCGCGTGTCCACGGTGCGGGAGTGGCCGGACAGATGGATGGGCTGGGCACAGCCGCCCGTGCGTCGGACCTGTTCCTTCCAGCGCTCGAAGCGGGGCGAGTTGGCGACCCGCAGCATGTCGATGAGGGTCAGGGGGTTCACGCCCACGGCGGCCGCAGTGTCGGCCACGGCCGCCGAGGACAGAGCAGGCTCAGTCACGCAGCCACCTCCCCGAGCCGCTCCGTGAGGCCCTCGATCACCGATTCCAGAGCGGCGACCCGTTCGGTGAGCGTGGACGCGGCGGCGGGACGGGTGAAGCCGAGTTCGGCTGGGGTGGCACGGAAGATCGCGCAGAGCAGGACCTGATACGTCTGTCCCGGGCGGTGGGTGTCGTTCTCCCAGCGGGAGATGAAGACCTTGAGCGAGTTCTCGGCAGCGATGTCCCAGCCCCAGTGATCGGCCAGGAGCATCAGTGCCCGCACGACCTTGATCTGAGACCAGCCCCGAGCCAGCCGGGCACGGCCCAGCGGAGTGTCCGGAGCCCGCAGGACGGGCGGCTGCACGGGAGCCGGACCGGAGACGAGAGGAACGATCGAGGCAGTCATGCCGCCACCGCCCCGGCGAGCGAGGCCAGCGGCTTGCCGGTCTCCCAGTCGAAGGGCACGGCCACCGGGCAGCGCTCCCGGTCGGCGGTGTCGTGTATCAGGACGCCGATGCCATCCACCTTCATCCAGCCCCAGCTCGGGGCGGACCCGCACGCCTGACATGGTGACGGCAGGTAGACCACGCCGTCATCCGTACACGAGAGCGGAGCGGTTAACGGCGCAGGGTGCGAGACGAAGAGCGTCGCGGGCATGATGGAAGCTCCCTTCAAGGGACGAAGGAGGGCGGCGGACTGCTTGGCGGTAGATGCGTCGCCCTCCGGGCATGCGGCCTAGCCGCATGACATAGCTTGCTATAGGGCAGAGTAGAGCACAAGTGTTAGCGCGACATAGGCTGTGCTATGTCGCCATGGTCGGTAGTCTCGGCTCATGACGGTTGAAGCCCACGACCCCAGGCCCAAGAAGGTGCAGATCGCCGACGCCTTGCGCGACGAGATCGAGAGCACCCCGCTCCCGGCAGGGCACCGGCTCGCATCACTGCGTGACCTGGCGGACCGGTTCAAGGTCACGACGGTGACCGTGGGCAACGCGCTCAAGGTGCTTGCTGATGAGGGTGTGATCGTCTCTGTGCCGACGCGCGGGTACTTCGTGCAGGACCGGCCGAGCGAAGACGGGGCCGGGCAGGAGACCAGCGGGCCGGTTAACCGAGATGAGATCAACGCCATCCACTCCGAGATTCAGCAACTTGCCGCCCGAGTGGCCGAGTTGGAGAAGCGCGCCCAGTCCCCGAGCTGTGCCTGACAGGTGATCCACCATGCGGGCCGCGCGACCGAGTAACTAGGGACAGGCGTGGTGTCACTGGGGGACAGCCTTGGTGCCAACCCCCTGTCACCCCCCGTGTCACCAGCGCTCCGAGTGCCAGACTCGAAGGCAAGCACCCCGACGGGAGGGCAGCAGATGAGCGATGAACGGCCGACATGGGCGCGACGGATCGCCTCGGAGCGAGAGGCCTGACAGGTGATCCACCATGCGGGCCGCGCGACCGAGTAACTAGGGACAGGCGTGGTGTCACTGGGGGACAGCCTTGGTGCCAACCCCCTGTCACCCCCCGTGTCACCAGCGCTCCGAGTGCCAGACTCGAAGGCAAGCACCCCGACGGGAGGGCAGCAGATGAGCGATGAACGGCCGACATGGGCGCGACGGATCGCCTCGGAGCGAGAGGCCCGGCAATGGTCACAGGCTGAAGTGGTCGCCGCGCTGCGTGCCCACTCGCCGAAGCCGCTGCCAGAGGGCTCCAGCATGGTGCGCCAGTGGAAGCGGTGGGAGTCCGGCGAGGTCATGCCGAGCGACTTCTACCAACCGATCATCGCGGCCACCTTCGGCACCGTCACCCACGCGATCTTCCCGGTGGCCGGGCAGCGGGACGGGAACGCGGAGATCGCCGCCGTCAGCGGCATGGAAACTCTGGACATCATCAGCAGGCTGCAGGCATCCGACGTCGACAACGCCACGCTTGACGCTCTCCGGATCACTACGGATCGGCTGTGCTCCGAGTACCCGTACCTGCCGAGCGGGCAGCTCGCCGCAGAGGGCAGGCAGTGGCTCAAGCGTGTCGCAGCGCTCCAGTCCCAGCGGCTCACGCTCGCCCAGCACCGCGAAGTGCTCACCCTGTCCGGTTGGCTGGCGCTCCTGATCGGATGCGTCGAGTACGACATGGGCGACCGGGCAGCAGCCGAGAGCACCCGGAAGGCAGCCCTGTCTTTAGCTCGTGAGTCTGGCAACGCCGAGATCTCCGGTTGGGCCCACGAGATGCGCGCCTGGTTCGCACTGACCACCGGCGACTACCGCGGAATCCTCGCGGCGTCCCAGGCCGGGGCGGAGTCGGCTCCCTCGCATGGCGTGGCTGTGCAGCTCGCAGCCCAGGAGGCGAAGGGCTGGGCAAGGCTCGGTGACCGGCGACAGACGGAGGTCGCATTGGACCGAGGGCGCAAGCTCCTCGAGGGGATGCCGTACCCCGAGAACCTGGATCACCACTTCGTGGTGGACCCGGCGAAGTTCGATTTCTACGCGATGGACTGCTACCGGCTGCTCGGAGAGGACCGGTTCGCCGAGAACCTGGCCCAAGAGGTGATCCGGGCGGGCACCGACTTCGACGGGTCCGAGCGATCACCGATGCGCATGGCGGAGGCGCGGATCACGCTGGGTGTGGTCGCAGCCAGGCAGGGCGACTTGGACCAGGCCGTGAACTACGGCGAGTGGGCGCTCAAGGGCGACCGGCAGTCCTTGCCGTCCCTGCTCATGGTCAGCCGCGAACTTGCAGCCATCGTCAATCGGGACTTCGCCAACGAGGCGACGGGCCGTGAGTACCTGGATCACCTGACCGCGCTCAGTCGCACCAGCTAGGACCTGTTACAGGTTTCTCTACCTCGATCAAGGCGGCTCGCTCCGCTCGCCGCGCGCGGCCCCGGCTCCAGCGCCGGGCCCCGACGCTCCTGTCTCCGCCCCGCTCCGGGCCCCGGCTCCGCCGGCCGCGCGGCTGGAGCGAGCACACCTGATGCGGTGGACGGTAGCCCGCTGTGGCTGGGGCGGTCGGCTCCACGGCTTTAGGCAGCCACCATGGGGCGAGCCTCGAAGATCGGGGCCCACATCGGGCCATTACCGGGCAGGTCCACAGACTGCCCGATTTCGCTGACCAGCGTACGGGCCCCGATCTCTCGCCCCATGGCAGCTCCCGCCCAAAGCCGCTACGCCGACCCACGGCTATCCTCGCCGCGTGACCAGTCAAGCGTTCGAGCTGATGTGGGGGACCTGCGCCCTGGTTGGCGGAGGCGTAGTAGTGGCCAACGTCTGCAGGATGGCCGAACGGTTCCAGGCAATGTCCTATGCCTATCGATCTTGGCCAGCCAGCGTGACTACCTGCCGGGTGATCGGTGGCATCTTCATGCTCGCTGGCGCCGGAGTGCTCGGAGCCGCCGCGTTCGGCGTGTAGCGCGTTGTGTCAAGACCGCCAGGTCGCGATGACATCAACGGCTGACACCAACACGGCTGATCGTTGGCGAACCCTCCCGGATACGTGCGGCAGGTAGGAACAGCGCGAGCATGAGGCGACCGGGGTGAAATGTGCCCGGCGACCGACCTGATAAGGATGAGGCCACAGGTTCAAATCCTGTTAGCCCCACCAGCACGAAGGCCCCCAGCCGATCATGGTTGGGGGCCTTCGGCATGCACAGCCGACGTCAGCCGACGAGTGGACCGGCCAGGTCGGGCGGCAGGCCCTGATCGCTCATGAGCGGAGCCAGGAGCGGTGCGCACTTCAGGGGCCGTCCGTTTCCGGACCGCATCAGACGCTTCGCGGACCGCGATACATGCCCACGTCGTCGAGGCGGCATCCCCCGCGTATCCGTCCCGGCGGGTGGCTGCCGGGCGGATACGGGCCCGAGGACAGTCTCCGGCGCCGTGATCCGCCGGGAGGTCGCGAGGGCTGGTCGCGTCCCGCGTCGTGGTGTAGGGGATCAAGCGTTGCGCGTTCGGTTACGAGGCCGCTGATGATCTCCGCAGAGGCGGCAGCCCACGAGGCGCCCTGCTGAGACGAGTTGAACCCCTGGACCGACGGAGCCGTCGTCCTTGGCCTGCGGATTCCGGCACCTTGATCGGCTACACCACCCGGCGGGACGCCACCCGAGGGCTTCGGACGGCCCGGGGCGGTGCGCAGGGCGGGACGGCGGAGGAGAGGGGCAGGGGCCGCCGGTTCACGCCCTGTGACGTGCCGTGGCGGGATCGGCGGTGCGCACGGGAAGGCCATCCCTGTTGGCGGAAGGGAGAGTTGGCCACTCGAGGGGCTCCGGCCGAGGTGTACGCAGGTCACCGATCGGTATCGATCGGTGTGTATAGTCGGGCGCCAGAAGTCCCCTACGTCAAGGAAAGACGAGGTCGCGCGGTGAAGAAGCTTCTCCTGGTCGCACTGGCCGCCATCGGCGGGCTCCTCGTGTACCGCCAGATCCAGGCGGATCGCGCCGAGCAGGATCTGTGGACGGAGGCGACCGACTCCGTGCCCGCAGGTTCGGGTGTGTGAGACCGCAGACAGTCTGAGAGTGACGGAGCCCCGGCCGCCGAGCGGCCGGGGCTCCGTGCTGTCCATGCCGCCGGGCTCCGGGATCCCCTCCCGAATTCACTTAGGCAAATATGTTGCTTGCATGAGTGAAGTCGCCGTGCCCGCGGCTCTTTCTGCAGGTCGCGTGCGGCGAGGGCGGTGATTCGGGGCCGCGCGAAGACAGAGGCCCGGACGGCGGGGCAGGATGGACCGGCACCACGACCGCCCCGGCGACAGGCGGTCCCGCCCGGTGGATCGCGAGCGGGATCCGTGAGCGCCGTTACGGGCCGTAAGGGCGCGCCGGCGTCCCCGGGGGCGACGACGGAGACGACAAGGGGAAGCGCGGAGATGAGGCAGCGCAGCAGGGGCCAGGTGGGGCCGGTCGTGACGGCGGCGGTGTGCGCGGCGGCGGCACTGGCCACCGGCCCGGCTCGGGCGGCCGACCAGCCGGACCCGTATGTCTTCGGCGCGGACGCGCAGCGGATCGAGGGCGCGGAGAGCAGCTCCGACGCCGAGGAGCTGAGGGCAGGTACGACCTACCGCTCCTCGATCGGGCCGGACGGGAAGCTCAACTTCCGCGTCGATCTGGATGCCGAGCGGAACGCGTACGTCTCGGTCGTGGCCGTCCCCGGCCCGGGGACCGGGCTCGCCTACAACGCCGGCATCGAGGTCACCCTCCAGAACGGCCAGGGCGCCGACTGCGGCAGCGCCGACGACAAGGTGGGGCCGGGGAGGTTCGCCAGGCCGCTGGCCGCCACCGCGCACCGCACGATCGGGAACGGCCGCCCGACCTGCCAGGAGGGCGGCGCCTACAACGTGGTCGTGGAGAGGACAGGAGACGCGGCCTCCACGTCCGCTGGCGCCTCCGCCCCCGAGGACTGGGAGCTGGAGATCCGCCATGTCACCGAACCCGGGCTGAAGCAGCAGGGACCCACCGAGGCCCCCACGGAGTGGCCCTCCGCCTCACCCGGACTGCCCGGGGGCGGGGTGAGGGAGGCCGTCGGCGGAACGGGGTTCAACGACGCCACCGAGATCGCCGAAGGCGAGTGGAGCAGCCGTCTGGAGGCGGGGCGCACGTACTTCTACCGGGTCAAGGTCGACTGGGGGCAGCGGATCTTCGGGACCGCCTCCCTGGGAAGCACGAACACCGAGCGCTCCACCTTCGTCAGCGAGGCCCTGACCATGAGGCTGTACAACCCCGTGCGCGGTCTCGTCGAGGACGCCGGGACGAGGTCGTACGACGGTCGGCAGAAGCAGGCCGTACTGGACCCGCTGCCGGAGGTCGCCTACGAGAACCGGTTCGGCAGCGGCGACGAGGTGGAAGGCATGCGGCTCAAGGGCGACTACTACCTTGCCGTCAGCCTGAATCCCCAACTGGCGCAGAAGTTCGGCAAGAAGCAGTTCGGCGTGACGCTCCGGGTCAACGTCGAGGGCGAGGCCAAGGCCGCGCCGCCGTACGCGGAGCCGGTCGGCGATCTCGGCGTCTCCGAGGGCGAGAAAGCCGACCAGAGCGACACGATGCGGCTGGTCGGCATGGCCGGAGTGAGCACGGGGACGGTGCTGGTCCTGGGACTGGGCGCCTGGACGCTGCTGGCGCGTCGGCGCGCTGCCGCACCACCGCAGGACGGGCCGTCCTCCGGAGCCGGGCAGGGGCGCGGCACAGTTCCGGCGGGCACCCCGCTCCACCCCCCCGGTCTCCCGGTCGGCCCCGGTGGGACGCAGCCCCCGGGGACCGGTTCTCCGTACGGACACGGTCACGGGTACGGGCCCGCCGCCGGATCCGGTCACCCGGGAGGTACGGGGCAGGCCGACGGTACGGCACGGACGGACTACGGTCCGCCTCCCGCCCGGTGAGCCCGCCCGCCGTCCAGTGAAGCCGGTTGCCGCCCGGTGAACCCGCCTGCCGGGCACGGCGACCGCTCGTGCCCGCGCCGTCCTCAGGCCTGGGCGAGGGCCCAGATCCCGACCGCGAAGCAGACCAGCGCGACGAGCAGCACCGGGACCACCACCCTCTGGGGCGGTCCCGGTCGTTTCCGCGCCGTGGGCAGAGGCACGGACGAGGGGGCGTGGGCCGGGGCATGGAGCGGCGCGTACGGCACGGGATGTGCCTGACCCGGCACCTGGGGGCCGTGGCCGGTGTACTGACGGGTGAGGGGTTGTTCGTGCGGGACCGCAGCGGTCGGCGCCTGGGCGAAGTCCGGTGCAGGCGGTTGATGCCCGTGGGGCTGGCCGGCATGGGTGGGTACGGGGGGTCCGGGGGTTCCCTGCGGCGCGGAGGCGGACGGCAGGTCCCCGGCCCGGGACGGCGCCAGGCGTTGGGGCGGCGGGGGCAGATGGAAGGAGCCGGTCTCCGACGGCGACGGCAGGGCAGCCCCCTGCGAGCCGTGGGAGCCGAGCTCGCCCTGGAGCGCCTGTCCGGTCTGCTGCGGCTGCGGCTCTGGATCCGGCTGGGGCTGGGGTGGCCGCGACCGGGAGTCCGCGCCGTCGCGCCGTCCGGCTTGCTGCGCCTGTCCGGTGCGGTCCGTACGGCCGGTACGGCTCGTGTGGCCGCCCGTCGGTTCCCCGGACGGCGCGGCGTCGGTCCTCGGCCCGCCCGATCCGCGTCCCGCCGGGCCGTCGGGGCCGAAGTCCGAGGGCAGCGGACCCAGTTGGTCGAAGATCTCGACCGGCTCGTCGTCGACGGCGGGCTCTGGCAGCAGCTCGACTGCCGAGGTGAGGGCCTTCCGCGCACCGGTCGCCGTGCGGAAGCGGGCGTGCGGGTCGGGCTGGAGCAGCCCGGCGAGGACCTGCCACAAGGGTTCCGGAATACCCTGCGGGGCACCCGGGGTGCCGTGCGCGGCGAAATGCTCGACCAGGGCCCGGGAGTCGGGCTTCTGGCCCTGGAGCAGATACAGGGCCACGAGCCCCAAGGCGAACAGGTCGGCGGGAAAGTCCGGCTCCGCGCCCAGCATCTGCTCGGGCGCGAAGTAACCGGGCGTCCCCACCACGTAGTTCGTCTCGGTAAGCCGCGGTTCGCCCTTCCGCATGGAGATGCCGAAGTCGGACAGCCGCAGATGCGGCCGCCCGGTGCCGGTGGCCTCCAGCAGGATGTTCGCGGGCTTGATGTCGCGGTGCACGACCCCCTCGGCGTGCACCGCGGCGAGTCCCGAGAGCAGTTGGTCCAGCAGGGTGCAGACGAACCGCGGTGGCAGCGGGCCGTAGTCGCCGATGACGTGCGCCAGCGAGCCGCCGCTCACCAGATCCATGGTGAACAGCACCTTGTCGTCGTCCGCGGCCCAGCTGGCCGGGGCGAGGACGTGCGGATGATCGATGCGGAGGGCCTGCTCGCGGACGAAGCGCAGCAGCGAGTGGGCGTCGCTCTGCTGCAGGACCTTGGCGGCCACGTAACGCCGCCGCCGATGGTCCCAGGCGCGCCATACGGCGCCGACCCCACCGCGTCCGATCGGGTCGACCAGCTCGTACCGACCAGCGAAGACCTCACCCATTGCGCTGCGCCCGCTCCCGGTTCCCTGTTCCGGCGTCCCGCTTCGTCCGGTGTGCTTCCCGCCCGCCCGCGTCCCGCCTCGGTCAGCTCTGGTGCGACTCGTAGTGGGCGACCGCCTCCGCGGTGCGCCCGGCGCCGTACACCCTGAGGAACTCTGCCAGTTCCGGATGGGTGGGGGCGAGCGAGTCGGCCGCGTCGATGATGTCGCCCGCCGCCGCAACCGAACGGAGCAGCGACTGGATCTCCCGCACGACCCGGCGCACGGTCGGAGCTCCCGAGCTCGTCGTGGACTGCCCCGTGCCGGTGAGCACGGAGCCGCCCTGGGACTTCTTGATCTCTTCCATGCGGTCCGTGGCCTCGGCCGCGCTGACGCTGCCGTCGGCGACCTGACCGGCCAATTCCTGCAGGGCCTGGACACGCTGGACGACCGCCGGGTTGCCGATCTTGGCGCGCTGGCCGCTCATCAGCTGGGAGAGCATCGGGGCCGACAGTCCGAGCACCGCGGCAAGCCGGGCCTGGTTCAGGCCCAGATCGTCGATGAGCCGGCGGAAGAGCGCCCCCAGCGGCTCCCCGTACCAGCTGCGCTGCAGCTCTCTCGCTCTCGCGGTCGCGTCCTGCTGTGCTGCATCCATGTTGCGTCTCCCCATCGCTTCCCCTGGCGTGGCTTCGCTGGTGCGAACCCGACGAGCATCCTACGGAGAGTGGTCGAATACCGGGAGTCCTAATCCTTTTGGAAGATCCCGGGGGTTACCCGGTACTCTGGTCTCCGTTCCGGGGCCTTAGCTCAGTTGGTAGAGCGCTGTCTTTGCATGGCAGATGTCAGGGGTTCGACTCCCCTAGGCTCCACTCGGCAAATGCCCTCTGAACTGCGGAAACGTGGTTTCAGGGGGCGTTTTTCGTGCCGATCTCGCCTGCCCGCCGACGGGCACGGTGGTGCCCGCGAGTGGTGCGAGGCCGCTTGGTTCCCGACGCCGTGCGGGCCCGAGTTTTTTCTCGGGATCCCCCGGTGCCCGGTGAGCCGCGTGGGTGCCGAACGAGCTGCGGGTGCGCGGGCGGAGCCCGGTCGAGGCGGGCGGCGCGCGGGACGGAGCGGGGGCGGCCGGTGTGCCCCGTGGCGCCTCGGCGGGCGTGCACCTCCCGGGCCGCTCGTCCAGTCGTGCACGGGGCCGCCCCGGCGCGGTCCGCCGCAGGGAATCCCCCGTGCACAGGACCCCACCCTGCCCGGACGGCGGCCTCCCCGCCGTGTGTCCCGCTCCGACGCCCGTCCGGAGCAGCGGCCGGCATCCGTTCCGGGTTGCGGGATGGGCGGCGCCGCGCTAGGCGCCAGCCGAGCCGTCGGGACGGGCTGTTTCCGCAGGCGGGAAGGGGGTGAGGTGCTCGGTTCCGGTATGACGGCGGCTCAGGGGCGGTAGGCCGCACGGGTGGTGTTCATCGGAAGATCCGCCGACCCGGCGCCGAGGTCCCACGATTTTCGAGGTGCGTCCACATCATGAGGAACGTATGTAAAACGCCCAATCCGAAAGCGAGGAGCCATGGCCGCCGTCAAGGTCACCTCTTTGTGGACCGCCTTCGTCTCCCTGATCGTCTCCCTGCTCACCTCCCTCGGCTTCGCCCCCTCCGCCAAGGCCGCCGAGCAGTCGGCCGGTCCCCGTCAGCCCGAGGGCCCGGGGGAGCAGAAGCCCACCGTCCCCGGCGCGCGGAGCGCGGGCAACAGAGCGCGTGCGCACGAGCATCCCGTCGGTGCGCGAAGGGTGGGGAGGAGAGCGGGTGCGCACGGGCATCTCGCTGGGCCGCACCCGGTGCCCGCGGTCGCCGCGGGCACGCACGGGACCATGGCCGTGCACGGTTTCTGGTACCAGGTGGTGCGCCAGAGGACGCCTCGTGACCGCGCTCTGCCGCCGACCATCGAGCAGCGGATCCGCGCCGAGGCCCACGGAGCCTCGCCCGCCGTCCGGAAGGTGCCCACCCTCGACGACGCGGCCGAAGCGCGGCGGGAGTCCTCGTACATCGAGGACGAGGCGCGCGTTCCGGCGGCGGCATGAGGCGCGGGGAAGCCCTCTGCCCGCCAGGCGCCGCCCGTCCGGCAGCACACGTCGCCAGCGATGTCGTGCGTGGCCGGGACGGTCGGAGACGGCCGGAACCCTCTGCCGCCCAAGCCGATCGGTGCAGGCGGGCCGGCACTGTCGGGACCGCTGAAGGCGAAGGGCCTGCGCCCACGGCTCAACGAGGCCGACGGAACCTCCGGCAATGCCCGGCTGGAGTCCCTCCGGCCAGGGTGGGCGACGGTCATCGGAGCCCCCCACGGTCCGCCGAAGCCACGCACCAGCGTTCCGGCAAGACCATCACCAGCCGCCGCAGGACCGGCCGGTGACAGCCCTGCCGGCAGAGCGCCGGTGACGGGCGTCCCGGAACGTCAGCGACGGTCCTCGCGATCCGACTCCCCCTCGTTCTCCGTCTGCTTGGCCTGAACCTCCGGGTCAAGCACCGACTCATCGCTCCCCTCGACCGACGACGGTGAACGGTCCGGGACCTCGGTCGCGGCGGGAGGCTCCACCAGCCAGTCCGGGTTGGCCTGCTTGTCCCACCACTTCCACACGGCGAACAGCCCCGCGGCGACGGCGCCGACCACCAGCGCGCCCTTCGCGGCGCTACCGCACTTCGCACGCCGCTCGTTCTTCCTCGCGAGCTTCCTGATGTCGTCGGCCGTGACCGAACCGCGCAGCGCGGCAAGGGCGGCGGCGGACCGGGCGACGGCCTCCTGCCCCACGGGCTGCGCCACCGCGACGGCGTGCTCGAGGCGCGGAGTCGTGTAGTCCGCCGCTTGACGTGCGGCATTCCGGGTCATGACGGCGGCCCGGTGAGCCGCGTCGTCCATCTGCGGCGGAACGTGCGGTGCGACATGGGACTTGTACTGGACGCGGGCCTGATGACGCGCCCGGCGAGCAGCCTTCTTCACCTTGGGCTCGAGGGCGACACGAGCCTGGTGGGCGTAGACCGCGGTCTGGTCCTTGGCCGTGCCGGCGTAGGGCGCCACCGCTTCCGCGGCGTGCAGCACGCTCTCCTTGGCCGTGTCCGTCGCGGCGCGCACGCTGTCCATGCGGGTCACGGGATCCTCCTCCTCGGTGGCGTTCGCGGGCGTCTGGGGCGTTTGTCGACCCAGCAAAGGCACCATCCGCCTTTCCACCCTTTTCGAAATCATGCCCGCTGGGGGACGGCACGGCATGCGGGACGGGCATCCGGGTCATTTTCCGCGTCCACGGCCCTCCCGTGGGAGGATCTGAGGACGTCAGAGAAGACTTACGGAAGGCAGAACGTGGCCGAGCAGCTCCACGCCACCCTGAAGACCAACCACGGCGACATCGACATCCGGCTTCTGCCGAACCACGCGCCGAAGACGGTGAAGAACTTCGTCGAGCTCGCCACGGGTGAGCGGGAGTGGACCCATCCGGCGACCGGGAAGAAGTCGAAGGACAGGCTGTACGACGGCACGGTCTTCCACCGGGTGATCAGTGGCTTCATGATCCAGGGCGGCGATCCGCTGGGCAACGGCACCGGCGGCCCGGGGTACGAGTTCGCCGACGAGTTCCACCCCGACCTGGCCTTCGACCGGCCCTACCTGCTGGCCATGGCCAATGCCGGCCCGGGCACCAACGGCTCGCAGTTCTTCGTCACCGTGGCCCCCACCGCCTGGCTGACCCGCAAGCACACGATCTTCGGCGAGGTCACGGACGAGGCCAGCCGGAAGGTCGTGGACGCCATCGCGGGGGCGCCGACCAACCCGCGCACCGACCGCCCGCTGAACGACGTGGTGATCGAGTCCGTCGTGATCGAGACCCGCCAGGGCTGACCCTCAGGGGCTGCGGCGGGAACCAGCTGCGGAGGCCCGGTTCCGTACGGGAACCTTTACGCCCCGCTCGTCCGTAAGACGAGCGGGGCGAAGCATTGCGCGGGAGCCCGCGCGGAAGACGAGGGGACCTCATGGATCAGGCGCCAGGAAGCCCGGACCGGCCCCGGGCCGCACACGGGCTGCCCAGCTGCTACCGGCACCCGGGCCGGGAGACCGGTATCAGCTGTACCCGATGTGAGCGGCCGATCTGCCCCGACTGCATGGTCAGCGCGTCGGTCGGCTTCCAGTGCCCGGAGTGCGTGCGTACGGGTTCGGGTACCGGACACGCCCCGTCCGCGAGCCGTCCCCGTACGATCGCGGGGGCAGAACTCACCTCGGGTGACCCTCGGCTCGTCACCAAGATCCTTCTGGGTGTCAACGCCGCGGTGTTCCTCGCGGTCCTCGCCGACCGGACCATCGCGGACCGGCTCGATCTGATCGGGCTGGCGTTCAACCCGCGGATCCAGGAGGTCGTGGGAGTCGCAGACGGTGAGTGGTACCGCCTGGTGACGTCGGTGTTCCTGCACCAGGAGATCTGGCACATCGCCTTCAACATGCTGGGGCTCTGGTGGCTGGGCGGCCCGCTGGAAGCAGCGCTCGGCCGGGCGCGCTATCTCGCGCTGTATCTGCTCTCCGGACTGGCGGGAAGCGCGCTGGTCTATCTGCTGGCGGAGCCGAACCAGGGTGCGCTCGGCGCCTCCGGGGCGATCTGGGGCCTGCTCGGCGCCACGGCCGTCCTGCTGCGCCGGCTCGACTACGACCTGCGTCCGGTGATCGCACTCCTGGCGCTGAACCTGCTCATCACCTTCACCATGCCCGGCATCTCCTGGGAGGCCCACGTCGGCGGTCTGGTCGGCGGCACGCTGATCGCGTTCGGCATGGTGCACGCTCCTCGTGAGCGGCGGGTGCTCGTGCAGGTCGGTGTCTGCGCTCTCGTCCTGGTCGCGTCGGTCCTGTCCATCGTGCTGAGGACCCAGTCGCTGCTCGCCTGAGCCTGAGCTTTCCCCAAAGTTGTCCACAGCGTGTGGCGGATCTTGTGCGCCTTGTGGGGAACAGCTGTGCCCCCTGTCCCTGACCTGGGTCTTCCCAGGAGGGACAAGGGGCGCACAGCGTGGGCGATCGTCGCTGGATCGGCCCCAGTGGTCACACCGGCGTCAACATCCGGAGGGTTATCCACAGATCGTCAGACCTTTTCCTCATCTGTGGACGACGCTGTGGATAACTTGGGGGCAGAGCTTGACAGCGGCCGGTCCACCGGCTCGACTGTCGGTCGCCGCTACTTCCACTGGGTGGAGACGGCGAAGCCGCCCGCGATGAAGCCGAAGCCGACCACGATGTTCCAGTTGCCGAGGGTCTTCACGGGCAGCGAGCCGTCGGTGACGTAGAAGACGACGATCCACGCCAGCCCGATCAGGAACAGCGCCAGCATCACGGGAGCGACCCAGCTGCGGTTGGTCAGTTTGATGCTCGTCGCCTGCTTCGAGGACGGCGGAGGCGTGAAGTCGGCTTTCTTGCGGATACGTGACTTCGGCACGAGGGACTCTCCTGTCGATGCGCTGCGTGACCGCGCAGTGGAAACTTGGCTGGCGCCGGCGGGGGTGAGGGGGACCTGGTCCTCCCCCGGGCGTCCGTTAGCGTAGTCCTTCCGCAGCGCCTGAAGGGTAAGGGTACGTTGAGCAATTCTGCCGACTCCCCCGGTGAGCCGGTCCGTCGCTCCTCGTGGCGACCGGTCCGGTTGCTGACCGCTGCCGTTTTCGCGCTCGCCGGAATGATCTTCGTCACCAGTTTCAACACGGCCAAGGGCACCAACCTCCGGACCGACGACTCACTGTTGAGGCTCTCCGACCTGATCCAGCAGCGCAGCCACGAGAACGCCGAACTCGACGAGTCCACGTCGGCGGTCCGCGAGGACGTCGACGCCCTCGCCCGACGCGACGACGGCTCCACCGCGGCCGAGGACGAGAAGCTCCGGGCCCTGGAGACGGCCGCGGGGACCGAGAAGCTCGGCGGCCGGGCGGTCTCCGTCACTCTCAATGATGCTCCCCCGAACGCCCAGGCGGCACCCGGTTACCCGGAACCGCAGGCCAACGACCTGGTCATCCACCAGCAGGACCTGCAGGCCGTGGTCAACGCCCTCTGGCAGGGCGGCGCCCGTGGCATCCAGGTCATGGACCAGCGACTGATCTCCACCAGCGCCGTGCGCTGCGTGGGCAACACGCTGATCCTGCAGGGCAGGGTCTACTCACCGCCGTACAAGGTCACCGCCGTGGGCGACCCGGACCGGCTCAAGCGGGCGCTGACCGCCTCCCCCGCGATCCAGAACTACCAGCTCTACGTGAAGGCGTACGGGCTGGGCTGGAAAGTCGACGAGCGCGAGGCGGTGACTCTCCCCGGCTACTCGGGCACAGTGGATCTCCACTACGCGAAGCCCGTGCAGTAGCCCCTGGGGAGGCCGGCCCGTGTTGGTGCGACTGATCGTCCGGACGCTCAGTGAGATATGCATCACCACGGGGGCGGTGATCGTGCTGTTCGTGGCGTACGTGCTGTTCTGGACCGGTGTGAAGGCCGGGGGAGCGACCGACGACGAGATCGTCCGGCTCCACGAGGAGTGGGCGAGGCAACCGCAGGCGCCGTCTGCGGCACCGGAGGCGAGCGGACCCGCCGTCTCGCCGCCCGCCGCGGATCCCGCCCCGCCGGCCGCGAAGCCGTACGAACGCGGCCGGCCCTTCGCGGTGCTGTACGTGCCGCGCTTCGGCGCCGGCTGGGAGTGGCCGGTGCTGGAGGGCACCGAGGCGGGAACCCTGAAGAAGGGGCTCGGACACTATGCGGGCAGCGCCCGGCTCGGCGCGACGGGGAACTTCTCGGTGGCCGGCCACCGCCGTACCTACGGGGACCCGTTCAAGGACTTCCCGCGGCTGCGTCCCGGCGACGCGGTCGTCCTCAACGACGGGACGACGTGGTTCACCTACCGCATACGGAACAAGCCGTACCGCACTGTGCCCGGGGACGTGGGAGTGATCGACGCCGTTCCGGTGAAGTCCGGATTCGACGGACCGGGCCGCTACCTCACCCTCACCACGTGCGATCCCGAGTGGGGCAGCAGCCACCGGCTGGTGGTGTGGGCGCACCTCGACGCCACCCGGCCTGTGACCCACGGCAAACCGGAAGCTTTCCACAGCTGACCCACAGGCCCCCCGCGCCCTCTAATCTGGTCCCGTACCGAAAGGAAAGGGACGGCATGTACGGCTGGATCTGGCGGCATCTGCCGGGCAACGCGTGGGTGCGGGCGTTCATCTCGCTCGTGCTGGTCCTCGCGGTCGTGTACGTGCTCTTCCAGTACGTGTTCCCCTGGGCGGAGCCTCTGCTTCCGTTCAACGACGTGACGGTGGACGGCCAGTGAGCGCGCGGATTCTCGTCGTCGACAACTACGACAGCTTCGTCTTCAACCTCGTCCAGTATCTCTACCAGTTGGGCGCGGAGTGCGAGGTCGTGCGCAACGACCAGGTGTCCACTGCGCATGCGCAGGACGGCTTCGACGGGGTGCTGCTGTCCCCGGGGCCGGGTGCCCCCGAACAGGCCGGGGTGTGCATCGAGATGGTCCGTCACTGCGCCGCCACCGACGTCCCCGTCTTCGGTGTCTGCCTCGGCATGCAGTCGATGGCCGTGGCCTACGGCGGGGTGGTCGACCGGGCGCCCGAACTGCTCCACGGCAAGACCTCGCTCGTGCGGCACGAGGGCAAGGGCGTGTTCGCCGGGCTGCCCTCTCCCTTCACGGCGACCCGCTACCACTCGCTGGCGGCGGAGCCGGGGACCGTACCGGACGAGCTCGAGGTCACGGCCCGCACGGAGGACGGAATCATCATGGGCCTGCGCCACAGGCTGAAGCGGGTCGAGGGTGTGCAGTTCCACCCCGAGTCGGTGCTCACCGAGCACGGCCATCTGATGCTGGCCAACTGGCTGGTGGAATGCGGCGACAAGGGGGCGGTGGGCCGGTCGGCAGGGCTCGCGCCGGTGGTGGGCAAGGCCCTGGCGTGAACGGCGAGGGGGGACCGCAGTGGTACCGCGCTCCGGATGTTCCCGGGCAGCGCGGGCCGCAGCAGTCCCCGCCGGAGGAGTGGCCCGACCACGGCCGGTACGCCGCGGCGTATCAGGAGGACTGGTACGGACAGCAGGCGTATCCCCAGGGCCGGGAAGATACCCAGGTTCAGGAGCAGTCCCGGGGGCGGGCCCGGGGCCGGACCGGCTCCATGCCGGGGGAGGGGTACCCGGCGCCGTCAGGGACGGGAGCCGACCGTCCGACCGCGGCCGTGCCGTCGCCGTTCTTCCCGCCCGAGGACGAGACCGCGGCGCTCCGGGTGCTCGGCGGCCCTTCGGAGTCCGAGCGGCCCACCGGAGGCCGCGCCGAGCGCCGTAAGGCGGCCAGAGCACGGGGACGGGGCCGCAGACGCCGGGCACCGACCGCCCCGCCCGCGACGCCGAAACCCTCGGAGACGGGGGCCCCGCTCTCCCGCGTGGAGGCTCGGCGGGCGGCCCGGGCGGCCAAGGACAGCCCGGCCGTGATCGCCAGCCGGGCCTTCGGCGAGCTGTTCATCACCATCGGCGTCCTCATGCTGCTGTTCGTCACGTACCAGCTGTGGTGGACCAACATCCTGGCCGGCCAGCAGGCCAACGCCGCGGCGAACAAGATCCAGGACGATTGGGCGAAGGGCCGGGCCCCGGGCGCGTTCGAACCGGGCCAGGGCTTCGCCATCATGCACATCCCCAAGCTCGACGTCGTCGTGCCGATCGCCGAGGGCATCGACAAGCACCGGGTACTGGACCGGGGTATGGTCGGCCACTACGCCGAGGGCGGGCTCAAGACGGCGATGCCCGAGGACAAGCAGGGCAACTTCGCGGTCGCCGGGCACCGCAACACCCACGGCGAGCCCTTCCGGTACATCAACCGGCTCGCACAGGGCGACCCGATCGTCGTCGAGACGCAGGACACGTACTACACGTACGAGATGCACAGCATCCTGCCGCAGACCTCGCCCTCCAACGTCGGGGTGATCGCTCCCGTGCCGGCCGGCTCCGGTTTCACCGGGCCCGGCCGGTACATCACGCTCACGACGTGCACGCCCGAGTTCACGAGTACGTACCGCATGATCGTGTGGGGCAAGATGGTCGACGAACGCCCGCGCAGCAAGGGCAAGCCGGACGCGCTCGTCGGCTGACGGACGGGCGTGGCTCCGGGCGAGAGAACAACAGGGACTGGGACAGGGACAGGTGCAGTGGCACGTGCGCGCAGCCGGATCGCCGGCGTCATCAGTGTCTTCGGCGAGCTGCTGATCACCGCGGGGCTGGTGCTGGCCCTCTTCGTCGTCTACTCGCTGTGGTGGACGAACGTCATCGCCGACCGTGAGGCCGCGGAGCAGGGCGAACGCGTCCGCGACCGCTGGGCCGGGGGCCCCGGTGCGCTCGACACCAAGGACGGCATCGGCTTCCTGCACGTGCCCGCCATGAGCAACGGCGAGGTCCTGGTCAAGAAGGGCACCGACCCCAAGACCCTCAACAACGGGGTGGCGGGCTACTACGTCGACCCCATCGCGTCGGCTCTGCCGGCCGACAAGCAGGGCAACTTCACCCTCGCCGCCCACCGGGACGGCCACGGCGCCAAGTTCCACAACATCCACAAGATCAAGACGGGCGACTCGATCGTCTTCGAGACCGTGGACACCTGGTACATCTACAAGGTCTTCAAGGACCTCAAGGAGACGTCCAAGTACAACGTGGACGTGCTCCAGCCCGTGCCGAAGGAGTCGGGCCGGACGAAGCCGGGCCGGTACATCACGCTCACGACCTGCACGCCGGTCTACACCTCGGACTACCGCTACATCGTGTGGGGCGAACTCGAGCGCACGGAGAAGGTCGACCGGGATCGCACGCCGCCGGCGGAGCTGCGGCAGTCGTGAGCGAGGCCGCTGCGAGCGCGCAGCGACTCCGCGGTCCCGTGACCCGCGCTTCTCCGACCCATGCGGGCCGGGAGGTCGTGACCTCGCCCCTTTGAGTCCCGCCACCGTACGCCACGGCGCGCTTGGCGCCGGGCCCCGAGCGTGACACCGCGAGCCGTGGCGGGGAGCCCCGCGACCGGGTGCGGCGGGGGCCCGCACGTGCGAGCTCGAGGACCGCAGTCGGACATGGGAAAGCCCCGGCACCTGATGGGCGCCGGGGCTTCTTCCCGAGTTCCGGGCGTGCGGTGGCCGGGAGGTCAGTCGCCGCGCCCGCCGATGAATCCGCCGCCGTTGTTGCCCCCGCCGTCGTTGCCGTCGCCACCGGGGAGCGTGAACAGCACCACCTGGGTCTGAGCGGGGTCACCCTGGGTTCCCGGCTGGGGGGTCTGCTGGATCACCCGGGCGTTGTCGTTCTGGTCGCCCTGCACCTGGATGTTGTTGAATCCGGCCTGCTGCAGCAGGGCCCTGGCCTCGCCCAGAGTGCGGTTCCGCACCTCCGGCACCTGGGCCTGAGGCGTCTGCGGGCCCTTGGAGACCTTCAGTGTGATCGTGATGCCCTTGGCCTCCTTGGAGCCCGCAGTCGGATCCTGGGCGATGATCTGGCCCGCCGGCTCGGCCCCGTCGACGTCCTGCCGTACGACCGTGTACCCGAGGGTCGTCAGCTGCTGGTTGGCCTGATCGAACTGCTGACCGACCACGTCCGGTACGGGCTTCGTCTCCTGCTTGGCGATCTTCAGGGTGACGGTCTCACCCTTCTCCACCCGGGTGCCGCCCTCGGGGTCCTGTTCGACGACCGTGCCGCGCTCCTGGTCGGACTCGACCGACTCGGTCTCGACCTCGAAGCCCTTGTCCTTCAGCTCCTTGACGGCGTCCTCTTCGGAGTCCTTCGTGACGTCCGGCACCTTGACCAGCGGCGCGCCCTCGGAGACGACCACCTGGACGGTGTCGCCCTGGTTCATCTGACCGCTGTTCGGGGTCTGGCTGCAAACGCTGCCCTTGGGCTGGTCGCAGCGGTCCGTGCCGGACTGGGCGACCTCGACCTTGGCGTTCTCGCCGAGGCGTTTGGCTTCCTCGAACGGCTTGCCGACCAGCTGCGGCACGCCGACCTTGCCGCCGGCCTCGTTCTGACTGAAAACCGCCTTGCCGATCAGGATCGCGCCGACGAGCACGAGGATGCCGGCGACGACGAGCAGGATCGTGGAGGTGTTCGACTTCTTCTGGCGGCGGCGGTCCGGGCGGTCGTCGTACGCGCCGAATCCGCCGTCGTCCGGGTTCATGGGCGGCAGCATCGACGTCTGACCGCCAGGGTCCGCCTGGCGCAGCGCCGTCGTCGGCTGGTCGCCGCCGCGGCCCTGCTGGGCGCCGTACGCGCCGCCGTAGCCGACGGCGCCCATCGCCGCGGTCGCCGCGACCGGCTGGCCGTCGAGGCACGCCTCGATGTCGGCCCGCATCTCGTCGGCGGACTGGTAGCGGTAGTCCGGGTCCTTTACCAGCGCCTTCAGGACGATCGCGTCCATCTCGGGCGTGATCTCGGGGTCGAAGACGCTCGGGGCCTGCGGCTCCTCCCGAACGTGCTGATAGGCGACCGCCACCGGGGAGTCCCCGACGAAGGGCGGCCGGACCGTCAGCAGCTCGTAGAGCAGACAGCCCGTGGAGTACAGGTCGGACCGGGCGTCGACCTGCTCGCCCTTGGCCTGTTCCGGAGAGAGGTACTGGGCGGTGCCGATCACGGCCGCGGTCTGGGTCATGGTCATGCCGGAGTCGCCCATGGCGCGCGCGATGCCGAAGTCCATCACCTTGACCTGGCCGGTGCGCGTCAGCATGACGTTCGCCGGCTTGATGTCGCGGTGCACGATGCCGTTGCGGTGCGAGTACTCGAGGGCCTGGAGGATGCCGATGGTCATCTCGAGCGTGCGCTCGGGCAGCAGCTTGCGCCCGGAGTGCAGCAGCTCTCTGAGCGTGGAACCGTCCACGTACTCCATCACGATGTACGGGATGGAGACGCTGTCCACGTAGTCCTCGCCGGTGTCGTACACGGCGACGATCGCGGGATGATTCAGCGAGGCGGCCGACTGGGCCTCACGGCGGAACCGGGCCTGGAAGGACGGGTCACGGGCAAGGTCCGCCCGCAGCGTCTTCACGGCAACGGTGCGACCGAGCCGGGTGTCGTGGGCGAGGTAGACCTCGGCCATGCCACCACGGCCGAGCACCGAGCCCAGCTCGTACCGGCCGCCGAGGCGACGCGGCTCTTCCATAACTGTTCCAGCCCTCTCCGTCAGTCCCGACCGCACCCGTGTGTGTGCTCCGGCGGTGTGCTGTTCGCGCATACGCTACCGGCCACGGGGCTCCTCATCCGCCCATGGCCGGGACCTGATACGCGACCGGTATCGCATTGTGCGGGTATGAGGCGGGAAGAGGCCAGGACAGTGACATCCGTCACTCCTTGCCGTCGAGCACCGCCTTCATCACGTCACGCGCGATCGGAGCGGCGAGTCCGCCACCGCTGATGTCGTCGCGCGCGGTGCCGCTGGAGTCCTCCACGACCACGGCGACCGCGACCGGCGAACCGTTGTCGGTCTTGGCGTACGAGATGAACCAGGCGTACGGGCGCTTGCTGTTGCCGACACCGTGCTGGGCGGTACCGGTCTTGCCGCCGACGGTGACGTCGTTGATCTGCGCCTTGGTACCGGTGCCCTTCTCGACGACGTTCTCCATCATCTGCTGGAGGAGCTGCGCGTTCTCCTGCGAGACCGGCCGGCTCATCTCCTCCGGCTCGAAGGTCTGGATCACGTCCAGGTTGGGCGCCCGCAGCTGGTCGATCATGTACGGCTTCATGAGCTTGCCGTCGTTGGCGATCGCCGCGGTGACCATGGCCATCTGCAGCGGCGTCGTGGCGGTGTCGAACTGGCCGATCGAGGAGAGCGCGTTGCCGCCGCGGTCCATGGTCTTGTTGTAGACGGACGCGGAGGCCCGGACCGGCGTGTCGATCTCGGCGTTGTTGAAGCCGAACTTCTGGGCCATCTCCACCATCTTGTCCCGGGTCACCTTGTCACCGAGGTTGGCGAAGACGGAGTTGCAGGACACCTCCATGGCCGCGTTCAGGCTCGCCTTCTCGCAGCCGCCGTGCGAGTTCTTCATCGGCGTCCGCGAGAGCGGGATCAGGTAGGGCTCGGGGGTGTCCGTCGGCGCGTCGATGTCCTCGACCACGCCGTTCTCCAGCGCGGCGGCCGCGGTGACGACCTTGAACGTGGAACCGGGCGGGTAGGTCTCGCGCAGTGCGCGGTTCACCATCGGCTTGTCTTTGTCGTTGAGCAGCTCCTGGCGGTTCTCGGAGTCCTCGAGCGAGTTGCCCGCGAAGACCGACGGGTCGTACGAGGGTGTCGAGGCCAGCGCCAGGATCTTCCCGGTCTGCGGGTCGATCGCCGCGACGGCGCCCTTCTTGTCGCCGAGTCCCTTGAACGCGGCCTCCTGGGCCTTGCCGTTCAGGGTGGTGACGACGTCGCCGCCCTTCTTCTTCTCGCCCGTGAACATCGCCATCGTGCGGTCGAAGAACAGCCGGTCGTCGTTGCCGGTCAGTATCCCGTCCTCGAGCTTCTCGATCTGGTTGGCGTCGAAGGCCTGCGAGGCGAATCCGGTGACGGGCGCCCACATGGGGCCGTTCGTGTAGGTGCGCTTGTACGTGAAGTCGCTGCCCTTCGTCTCGACCGAGCCGGTGATCGGCTTGCCGTCGACGATGATGTTGCCGCGCTCGTGGGCGTAACGCTCGATCTGCACCCGGCGGTTGAGCTTGTGCGTGTTGAGCTCGTCCGCGCGGACGTACTGGAGCCAGTTGTCCCGGATGAGCAGGGCGAGGACCAGGAGGCCGCAGAAGATCGCGATGCGGCGCAGGGGCTTGTTCACGGTCGGACCACCTGGGTCATCTCGGCATCGGGGGACGGGGCGGGAGCCGGCGCCGGACGGCGCGCGGTGTCGCTGATACGGATGAGGATGCCGATCAGGGCCCAGTTGGCGATGACGGAGGAGCCACCGGCCGCGAGGAACGGCATGGTCATACCGGTCAGCGGGATGAGTCCCATCACACCGCCGGCCACGACGAAGACCTGGAGGGCGAAGGCGCCGGAGAGACCGACGGCGAACAGCTTGCCGAACGGGTCCCGGGCGGCCAGAGCCGTGCGGATGCCGCGCTCGATGATCAGGCCGTACAGCAGCAGGAACGCCATGACGCCGGTCAGGCCGAGCTCCTCGCCGACGGTGGCGAAGATGAAGTCCGAGTTCGCGGCGAAGCTGATGAGGTCGGAGTTGCCCTGACCGAGGCCGGTGCCGAGAGTGCCGCCGGCACCGAACGACATCAGGACCTGGGTCATCTGGTCACAGGCGTTGATCATGTTGGAGCCCTCGGGGGCGGTCTCCAGGCACCCGAAGGGGTCGAGCCAGGCCGCGACGCGGGACTGGACGTGACTCGCGAACTGCGCGACGACCACGGCGCCGCCCGCCGACATCAGCAGGCCCATGACGATCCAGCTCGTCCGCTCGGTGGCCACGTACAGCATGACCACGAACATGCCGAAGAACAGCAGCGAGGTGCCGAGGTCGTTCTCGAAGACCAGGATGAGCAGGCTCATCGCCCAGATCGTGAGGATCGGGCCGAGGTCGCGGCCGCGCGGCAGGTACAGGCCCATGAACCGGCGGCTGGCCAGGGCGAGCGCGTCCCGTTTCACCATCAGGTAGCCCGAGAAGAAGACCGCGATGACGATCTTCGCGAACTCGCCGGGCTGGATGGAGAACCCGCCCACCCGGATCCAGATCTTCGCGCCGAAGACGTCGGCGCCGAGACCGGGCACGATCGGCAGGATCAGCAGGACCAGCGCCGCCGCCATCGAGATGTACGTGAAGCGCTGGAGGACGCGGTGGTCCTTCAGGATCATCAGCACGCCGACGAACAGCGCGATGCCGAGAGCCGAGTACATCAGCTGGTTCGTCGCCTGCGGGGCGAAGTCGGGGCGTGCGTTCAGCCGCGGCGACTGGTCCAGCCGCCAGATCAGCACCAGCCCGAGCCCGTTGAGCAGCGTCGCCAGGGGCAGCAGCAGCGGGTCGGCGTACCTGGCGAACTTCCGCACGACGATGTGGGCGACGGCCGCCATCAGCCCGAGGCCGAGCCCGTAGCCGAGCATGCCGGACGGCACCTCGCCGTCGAGCGCGAGGCCCACGTTGAGATACGCGAACACCGGGATCGCGACGGCGAACGCGAGCAGCACGAGCTCGGTGTTGCGGCGGCTCGGTGCGTCGATGGCGCCGATGGTGGTCGTGTTGGTGACAACGCTCATGGTGGAGAAAGGCCCCCCTACGGGTGCTTACTGCTTGCCGCAGTTCGAGGCCAGCTTCTGCTCCTCCTCCGAGAGGGTGGGGCCCGGAGAGGGAGACGCTGCGGTCGGCTTGGTCTGGGCGGACTGGGTCGAGGGCTGCGTGCCGGTCGTACCGCCGGCCTGGCCCTCGCCCGGCGGCGTGCCCGCGGCCCGGTCCGCGGCGGCCCGGCGCTGCTCGTCCTTCTTGCAGACGGCGGCCTGTGCGCCGAGCTCCTGGATCTTGTCGCGGGCATCGCCGAGGCTGCCCTCGGTGATGGTCTCCTTGACCTGCTTCTGCTGGTAGGGCGGCAGGTACTTGAGTTCGATCTCGGGGTGGTCCTTCTCGACCTTCGAGAGCGAGAGCCAGGCCAGGTCCTGGCTGATGCCCCGGTACAGCGCGATGTGGTCCTCGTTCGCGCCGACGTAGTACTGGGTCTGCGTCCAGCGGTATCCGCCGTAGAGGCCGCCGCCCACGACTCCCAGCGCGAGCGCGATGAAGAAGGATCTCTTCAGCCACTTCCGGCCGCGGCGCGGCTTGACGAAGTCCTCGTCCGTGTACGCGCCGTAGCCGCCCTCCGGCGGCATCCCGCCGTAGCCGACGTCGTCGCCGCTCCCGGGCGGACCGAAGCCGCCTCCCTGCGGCGGTGCGGCGGGCCGGCCGAGGCCGGACGCGCGGCCGGCCGGGGTCTGCATCGCTCCGCCGTCACCCAGCTGCGCCTGGTTCTCGGCGACGGCGCCGACGACGACCGGGGTGTCGCTGAGCGCGCCGGCGAGGGTGTCGCCGGAGTCCGTGTCGAGCACGTCCGCGACGATGCAGGTGATGTTGTCGGGGCCGCCGCCGCGCAGGGCGAGCTGGATCAGCTCCTGCACGGTCTCCTGCGGGCCCTGGTAGCTGGCGAGGGCCTCCTCCAGCGTCTGGTGGGACACGACACCGGACAGTCCGTCGGAGCAGATCAGATAGCGGTCGCCGGCCCTCACCTCGCGGATGGAGAGATCGGGCTCGACGTGGTCGCCACTACCCAGCGCGCGCATCAGCAGGGCGCGCTGCGGGTGGGTGGTGGCCTCCTCCTCGGTGATCCGGCCCTCGTCGACGAGCCGCTGCACCCACGTGTGGTCCTGCGTGATCTGGGTCAGCACCCCGTCCCGGAGCAGGTACGCGCGGGAGTCGCCGACGTGTACGAGGCCGAGCCGCTGCCCGGTCCACAGCAGCGCGGTCAGGGTGGTGCCCATGCCCTCGAGCTGGGGGTCCTCCTCGACCATCAGGCGCAGCTGCTCGTTGGCCCGCTGCACGGCGGTACCGAGCGAGGTGAGGATGTCCGAGCCAGGGATGTCGTCGTCGAGCTGGACGAGCGTGGAGATGACCTCCGACGAGGCGACCTCGCCGGCCGCCTGGCCGCCCATGCCGTCGGCGATCGCGAGAAGGCGCGGACCGGCGTAACCGGAGTCCTCGTTGCCCTCCCGGATCATGCCCTTGTGCGATCCGGCGGCGAAGCGCAGTGACAGACTCATGTGCACCTGCCCTGTCGACGCTGCCTCGGGGTACAGCCGGTCTCGAGCCACACTGCCCACCCTCCGGTCGGGAGCCTGCCCCGGTCCGTCGCCGGGACCGCTGCGGGGTCCGTGCGGACCGCCGCGGCTCGCTCGCTCCGCTCGCTCATTGTCGTACTACTTCCGCAGCTCGATGACGGTCTTGCCGATGCGGATCGGCGCGCCCGGCGGAATCGGTGTCGGGGTGGTGAGCCGGGTCCGGTCGAGATACGTGCCGTTGGTGGACCCGAGGTCCTCGACGATCCACTGGCCGTCACGGTCCGGGTAGATCCTGGCATGCCGGCTGGAGGCGTAGTCGTCGTCCAGCACGATCGTGGAATCGTGCGCACGGCCCAGCGTGATCGTCTGCCCCTGCAGCGCGACCGTGGTGCCGGTGAGTGAGCCTTCGGTGACGACCAGCTTCGTGGGCGCCCCCCGGCGCTGGCGCGTCGCCTGCTGGCGCTGCTGCGGAGGCGCGGCCGCCTGGCGCGCGGCCTGCTGCGGCCGCGCGTCGGCGTTGCGGCGCGAGCCGCGCTGCGTGACGCGGGTGCCGAACAGGTCGCTACGGATGACCTGGACGGCCACGATGACGAACAGCCACAGAACGGCCAGGAAACCCAGCCGCATGACCGTCAGGGTCAGCTCTGACATTGCCCCCGCTTCACCCTTCGGCTTGCCGGTAAACGATGGTGGTGCTGCCCACGACGATCCGCGAGCCGTCGCGGAGCGTAGCGCGGGTGGTGTGCTGCCCGTCCACCACGATGCCGTTGGTGGACCCGAGATCCTGGATCGTCGAGGGCGTTCCGGTCCGGATCTCGCAGTGC
The DNA here is from genome assembly GCF_005795905.1 of Streptomyces marianii. Lineage (NCBI taxonomy): Bacteria > Bacillati > Actinomycetota > Actinomycetes > Kitasatosporales > Streptomycetaceae > Streptomyces > Streptomyces marianii. Next base: position 4,160,702 of record NZ_VAWE01000001.1, on the reverse strand, counting down.
CGGCGGGAGACGCCGGGGTCGTCGATCCGCACGTCGGCGTCGGTGCTGCGGCCCAGCACCATCGTCGGGCGGGAGATCTGGTGGCGTGTGCCGTTGATCTCGATCCAGCGGCGCACCGGGGCGCCCGGCGTCGGACCGGGTGCCGTCGGACGCCCGCCATGGGCTGCTCCCGGGCCGGGCCTGCCTCCGCCGGGCGGCGGAGCGGGCGGCATGGGAGGTGCACCGACAGGAGGGTAGCCGTACCCGCCGCGCTGGGCACCCTGCGGGGCGCCCGGGTGACCCGCCTCCGGGCCGGCGTGGGCGCGGTCGGGCGACTGTGACGTACTCGACGCGAGGGTGCGGCTGCGCACCCGGTACAGACCGGTGTCGAGGTCGTCGGCCTTCTCCAGATGGACCTTGATCGGGCCCATGAAGGTGTAGCGCTGCTGCTTGGCGTAGTCCCGGACCAGTCCGGAGAGCTCGTCGCCGAGCTGGCCGGAGTAAGGGCTGAGTCGCTCGTAGTCGGGCGCGCTCAGCTCCACGATGAAGTCGTTGGGGACGACCGTGCGGTCCCGGTTCCAGATGGTCGCGTTGTTGTCGCACTCGCGCTGGAGGGCGCCCGCGATCTCGACCGGTTGGACCTCGGACTTGAAGACCTTGGCGAAGGTGCCGTTGACCAGACCTTCGAGCCGCTGCTCGAAACGCTTCAGAACTCCCATGGGGCACCTCCTCCGTCGATGTCGTCCTGGTACTGCTTACTGATCGTATCCACGCGTCGGGAAATCGGCTGGTTCCCCTTGTCTGCCCCGTCGATGAGTGTCACCTCTCACACGGATCGTAGAGGCGGCCTCCTGACAGTGTCCCGCACTCGGGGTGCACCCCGGGGGAGCGGGGGGAGGTGCACCCGGGAGAAGTGCCGGCGGCCGCGCTGCGTTCCTCGTCTGTCCCTCTCCGGTTGTCCGTGTCCTCGTCCTCCAGCCCTGCCTCTTCTCCTCCGCGGGTTCCGCTTGTGTGGCCGGTGCCCGTCCGCCGCCTTCGCTCCTTCAACGTCGCGGGGGCCGGTGAGGGTGCCCCTCACGCGGCCGAGGCGGTGCCCGGGGCCCGGCACCGGAGGCGGTGCGCGGTGTGCCCGGCAGGCCTCTGCTGTGTTCTCCGCCGCCGGGAGCCGCCCGAAACAACGGATGTGAATCCACCCTCCGCACCGTGCTAATCTTCTGCATGTCGCCAGGCGCTCGCACCGAACAGGTGAGGGAGCAGGGGGCAAACACCCAAATGCGCGGGTGGCGGAATAGGCAGACGCGCTGGATTCAGGTTCCAGTGCCCGCAAGGGCGTGGGGGTTCAACTCCCCCCTCGCGCACCAAGGGATACCGACGAAAGTGTCCTGGTAGCACCGACGAAACAGTCGGCATCGTGATCACGATGCCGACTGTTTCGCTTTTCTGTGCTGGTCAGGTGGGGTGTGGTGCGGCTTGCACGCGTGACTGCCCGGCGGCTGGGGAGCCGCCGGGCAGTCGGGTTTCGCGTCTTCGGTTGTCGAGCTTCACGTGGCTGACTGAGGTGTGACCTCGACTATGCGGTCGCCTTGGTGAGGTATCCCTTGGGGTCCGGGTGCCCGAGGGTTTGGTGTTGCGGCGGCGGGTGGGCCGACGGTGGGGTTGGTTCGCCGTGGAGAACGATGCTGCCGGCCCAGGTGGCGAGTTTGCGTTTGTTGGCATGGGCGAGCTGGAAGGCCAGGAGGAAGGCCTGGGCGGCGATGCCGCGAATGCGGCGGGTGCCGCCGGACTCCAGGTGTTCGTAGAGGGGGTCTTTGCCGAAGCCGTTCATGCCCTCGATGGCGTTGCGGAGCCGGAAGTAGACGCGCTGCCATTCCGCGGTGCCGTACTGGAGGGGCTGCCAGAGCTGGGCGCCGGCCTCGGGCGGGAGGGTGATGGTGCGCTGGGTGCAGGCGAGGGGTGAGCCGGCGGGGCGGGGGCGAGGTCGATGAGGGGCAGGTGGATGCCCCGGCCGAGGGTGTAGGGCTTGAGGGAGCACTGGCCGCGGTTGGCTTCGGCGGGGCACATCATGCGGCGGTGGCCTTCGGCATCGGCGCGCTGTTTGGGCAGGAAGGGGTAGATGGTGTGCTGCCGGATCCGGTTGATCCAGGTCTGCTTGTCGATCTTATTGACGACGAGGTCCTTGGTGGCGTCCTTGAGGGACTGGGGCATGGAAGGGCGGTACCAGTTGCCCTCGATGAGTTCGGCCCCGGCGAACTGGGCCTGCACGCCGAGCTGATCCTTCGCGTAGTCGTAGACGGGCTGGTAGCCCAGGGCGCGGATGGGGGGCTGGGACTTGTCCGGCTTCTCGTCGGGGTAGAGGCGGTCGCCGGCGAGGTAGCGGCGGGGGTAGCGGGGATCGTGCTGGAGGGCTTCGAGGGCGACTTCGGCAGGGCGGTGGCTGGGCTTGTCGAGGGAGAAGGCGACGATCAGGGAAGGGACGACGCCGAGGTTGGCCGAGCCGTCGGGCAGCGGTGCGCCGTCGTGGCTGGGGTCACGGGCTACGACGAGGCAGGCGTCGTAGCCGTACAGGCGCTTCTTGACCCGCTCCTGTGGCGGTGCGTCGGTCACGAGGGGGTCCTTGTGCTTGGCGGTGCGGACGTACCAGCCGGCGTCGGGGTCGCTCGCCGTGACCGGGCTGTTGGCCGACATGCCTTTCGCGTACGTGCCGATGACCGTGGCGTCCAGGGCTACCGAACCGTTCCAGCGGCCTTCCAGCAGGGGGTGGGCATCGAGGAGGGACATGACGGTGATCCGGTTGGCGACCCGCACCATGAGCGAGTGCTTGCCGGCGAGTTCGTCGAGGTCGGCCTCGCTGAAGAGGCGGGCGACGAGCTCGCGGTCCAGGCGGTGGTTCTTGGGCACCGGCGAGGGGTCCACCGCGCTCTTGATGCGGTGGAAGAGGCGGCGGACGACGTGGTAACCGGCTTCGAAGCCCCGGTAGTGGTCGGCATAGCGAGAGATGCCGAGCTGCTCGCGCACCTTGTCGGACAGGCCGAAGAAGAGCAGGTTGGCCACCGCTGTGAGGGTCACCGTGCCACTGTTGCGCGCGGCGGCCAGCCACATGCCCAGGAACAGCGCTCGCACGGTGAGTGTCCGGTTGCGGCCGGTGGACTGGGCGACGAGGGGTTCGACCTCGGATACGAGGCCGGAGGCGTCCAGCGCGGCCAGTACCTCGTAGACCTCGGCGTCGGGGACAGACGGGCGGTGGATACGGAGCTTGGCGATGTGATCCTCGCGGTCGAGGCTGCTGGTCATCTACAGCTCCCTCAACATGGCGGCGGCCTGGTCGGGCGGCAGGTTGCGGACGTAGGGCAGGATCCGGTCGATCGAACGCAGAGTGGTCAGGCCGGCGGCGGCCATCAGCGTGGGCAGGTACATGCGGGCCTCGACGGCGTCGACGAGCCAGGTTGCACGGGTCCGGCCCATCACCAGGGCCGGTGTCCCGGGGGTGCGCTTGGTACGGGCGAGGAAGTTGGTGACGGTGTTCGTGCCCCGGGCATGGCTCGCGGGGCGGAAGAGGTAGCGGGCCTGGCCAGGGAGACAGGCCCAGGCGGTGGCAGGCGAGGACGGAGCCCATGCTGTGCCCGAAGAGCACCAGCGGGCCGTCGAGCCACGGGGTGAGCGCTTCCACGACCTGGTCGGCGAGCTGCCGCAGGTCCTCCAGGGGCTGTTCGGCCAGGCGGTCCTGGCGGCCGGGGTACTGCACGAGCAGCACCCGGTTCCCGGCGGACAGCTTCGCCGAGAGGGAGTGGTACGTGGCCGCCGAGCCGCCCGCGTGCGGGAAGCAGACCAGGGTGGGGCCGTCCCCGCCCGGCTCGTGGTATTGGCGGATCCAGCCGCCGTGCCCGGGCTTGTACGTGGTCGTGGTCATGGTCGGGTTCGTCGCGGTCGCCGTGGTCATCGGCGCTCACCTCCGGCCGGCAGGAGCAGGTCGCTGGTGACGTCGGCGACGGTCGGGCAGCCGGCCAGGGCCAGCGCGAGATCCAGTTCGGCGAGCAGGCACGTGAGGACGTGCGCCACGCCGTCCCGGCCGTCCAGGGCGAGCCCGTAGAGGTACGGGCGGCCGTAGAGCACCGCGTCCGCGCCGAGCGCCAGCGCCTTCAGGACGTCGCTGCCCGTGCGCACCCCCGAGTCGAGGAGGACCGGGACGTCGGGACCGACGGCGGCGCGCACGGCGGGCAGCGCGTCGAGCGCCGCGACCGAGCCGTCGAGCTGACGCCCGCCGTGGTTGGAGACGACCAGGCCGTCGACGCCGTACGCGCGGGCCCGGCGGGCGTCGCCCGGGTGGAGGATGCCCTTGAGGAGGATCGGCAGCCGGGTCAGTTCCCGCAGCCACGGCAGGTCGTCCCAGGTCAGCGACGGATTGCCGAAGACCCGCGCCCAGTGCTCGACGACGGCCCGGCCGTCGGCGCCAGCCGGCAGGCCCGCCCGGAAGACGGGGTCCGAGGTGAAGTTGGCGAGACCCGCGCCGTGCAGGAACGGAAGGTAGCCGTGGTCCAGGTCCGTCGGCCGGTAGCCAAAGGCGGGCGCGTCGACCGTGAGGACGAGCGCGGTGTAGCCGGCGGCCTCCGCGCGGCGCACCAGGGACTCCGCGACCGCCCGGTCCGACGGCCAGTAGAACTGGAACCAGCGCTCGCCCTCCGGGGCGGCGGCCTCGGCCACCTCCTCCAGGCTGTGGGAGGAGCCGGTGGACAGGACGACCGGCACGTTCGCGTCCGACGCGCCCCGGACGGTGGCGAGTTCGCCCTCCGGGTGGACCACGGTCTGCGAGGCGATCGGCGCGAGCAGGACCGGGGCGGGCAGGCGGCGGCCGAAGAGGGAGACCGACAGGTCGCGCGTGCTGACGCCGCGCAGCATGCGGGGCACGAGCCGGTGGCGGTCGAACGCCTCCCGGTTCTCCCGGCCCGTGCGGCCCGTCCCCGCGTTGCCGATGACGTATCCGCTCGCGCCGGCGTCATCACCTTCCGTGCCGCGTCCTCCAGGGCCGTCAGGTCGGTGGGCAGGCGGGGGACGCGGCCTTCGCAGCCCGCTCGGTAGATCTCTCGCACCAGCTCGGCGGGGGCTGCCTGCATGGCGTCTCCTCTCAGGGACGTGGGGGTGGGGGGTCGATGACGGGTGGGGGTGGTGTCGGGGCGGCTGGTCACGTGAGGTCCGCCCGGATCAGCTCGGTGAGCCGGCGGGCCGCGCCGGTGGCCGGGTCGGCCAGGGCGAAGTGGCCGCCGGGCAGCACCTCGGTGTGCGCGGCGCCGGTGGTGTGGTCCGCCCAGCCGCGCGTCCGGACGACGTCGGCCTTCGGGTCGGCGTTGCCGAGGAGCACCGTGACCGGGACCGACAGGGTGGCGTCGGCCGGGCAGCCGTAGCGGCGCAGGGCGCGGTGGTCGGTGCGGAGCAGGTCGATCACGTGCCGCAGGACCTCCTCGTCGATGAGCAGCTCCTCGGGGACCCCGCCGAGCCGGCGCAGCTCGGCGACGATCTCGGCGTCGGTGCACGCGTCCAGGTCGCGCTCCTGCCAGTCGTGGGACGGCGGCAGCGCGGCCGAGACGATCAGCCGGGTCGCGGCGTCCGTCGCGGCGAGCCGACGGGCGGTCTCGAACGCCACCAGGGCGCCCATGCTGAGGCCCGCGAGGAACAGCGGCCGGTCGTCGGCGCGGTCCGTGAGGGCCCGGGCCACCTCGTCGGCCAGGGCCGCGATCTGCCCGGGGTGGGGGTCGGAGCGGCGCTCGTGCCGGCCCGGGTACTGGACGGCGTCCACGGCGATGTCCGCCGGGAGCGCGGCCGACAGCTCCGCGAAGGCCCGGGCGGTGCCGCCCGCGTGCGGGAAGCACACGAGGCGGGCGGCGGCGTCCGGCCGGGGGTGGAAGGCGCGCAGGCAGCGCGCCGAGGTGCGGGCGGCGGTGGTCACGCGGCACCGCCGCCCGCGCCGGTGCCCATGGCGGCGAGCACACCGTGCAGACGGTCGCGCGCGGCGTCGCGCAGCAGGTCGCTGAGCGGCTCCTCGGTGAGCTCGGCGGCGAGCCGGACGATCTCGTCGAGCGCCGCCTCGGCCGCCGTGGCCGTCGTGGCCGTCTCCTGGGCCGATTCCTGGGTGGGGTGGCCGAGTTGGGTGTGGAGGTGGTCGACGAGGTCGGTGGGGGTGGGCCAGTCGTAGATGAAGGTGGCGGGGAGTTTGATGCCGGTGGTCTTGGTGAGGCGGTTGCGCAGTTCGACGGCGGTGAGGGAGTCGAAGCCGATCTGGTCGAAGACGCCGTGGATGTCGACCGCCTCGGCGGAGGCATGGCCCAAGACCGTCGCGATCTCCCGGCGCACCACCTCCATCAGGTCGCCCGCCGGCCGCGCCGGGCGCGGCGCGAGAACTCGTACCGGCGCGGGCGCGGCGGCAGCGGCCGGTGCGGGCGCCGAGGCCGGGACCAGGGACCGCAGTAGCGGCGGGAGCGTACCGGCGGCGCTGCGGGCGCGCAGACCGTCCGCGTTCCACTCCGCGGCGACCGCCACCGGCACATCGCGGCGCAGCGCCGCGTCCAGCATTGCCAGGCCGTGCTTCACCGGCAGCGGCGCCACACCCGTACGGGCCATGCGCGCGAGGTCGGTGTCGGTCAGGCCGCTGCCCATGCCGCCAGAGCCCTCCCACAGGCCCCAGACCACCGACAGACCCGGCCGTCCGGCGGCGCGGCGCCGCTCCATCAGGCCGTCCAGGAAGGCGTTCCCGGCGGCGTAACCCGCCTGGCCCGCCGAGCCGAGGGTGCCGGCGATTGAGGAGAAGGCGACGAACGCGCTCAGGTCGAGACTGTCCGTCAGCTCGTGCAGGTGCAGCGCGGCGTCCACCTTGGCGCGCAGCGTGCGGTCGAGCTTCTCGGTTGTCAGGGAGGTGAGGAGGCCGTCGTCCAGGACGCCTGCCGCGTGGACCACGCCGCCGACGCGGACACCGCGCGCGGCGAGATCCGCCAGGGTGGCGGCGAGCGCGTCACGGTCGGCGGCGTCGCACACCGCCGTGTGCACCTCGGCGCCCAGGTCGCGCAGTTCGTCGAGTGCGTCGGCGGTCTCGCCGGACGCGGCCGTCGCCGCGCTGCGCCCCAGCAGGACCAACTGCCGCACCCCGTGGTCGGTCACCAGGTGGCGGGCGGTCAGCCGGCCGAGCCAGCCGAGGCCGCCGGTGATCAGGACGGCCCGGGACGGGTCCCAGGGGCCGGTCTCGTCCGGGAGGGCGAGGACGACCTTGCCGATGTGCCGGGCCTCGGCGAGGTGACGGAAGGCGTCGGGGGCGCGGCGCACGTCCCAGACGGAGACCGGCGGCGCCTGGAGGGCGCCCTGTTCGAAGAGGCCGAGCAGGGCGGTCAGCATCTCCTGGATGCGGTCGGGTCCGGGCTCGCGCACGTCGTACGCCCGGTAGTTGACGCCCGGGTGCGCGGCGGCGACGGCGGCCGGGTCGCGCCGGTCGGTCTTGCCCATCTCCAGGAAGCGGCCGCCGCGCGGCAGCAGCCGCAGCGAGGCGTCGACGTACTCGCCCGCGAGGGAGTTGAGCACCACGTCGAAGCCCTCGCCGCCGGTGGTGGTCCGGAAGCGCTCCTCGAAGTCCAGGCTCCGGGAGGAGGCGATCCGGTCCTCGGCGAGGCCAGCGGCGCGCAGCACGTCCCACTTGGCGGGGCTGGCCGTGGACCAGGCGCGGGCGCCGAGGTGGCGGGCGATCTGGAGCGCGGCCGTGCCGACGCCGCCGGTGCCCGCGTGCACGAGGACCGACTCCCCGGCGCGCAGTCCGGCGAGGTCGACCAGACCGTAGTAGGCGGTGAGGTACGTGACGGGGACCGCGGCCGCCTGGGTGAAGGACCAGCCCTCGGGGACGCGGCACACGAGCCGGTGGTCGGTCACGGAGACCGGGCCGACACCGGAGAACAGGCCCATCACCCGGTCGCCGGGGCGCAGTCCGGTGACGCCGGGGCCGATGTCGAGGACGACGCCGGCTCCCTCGCCGCCCTGGCCGGGGTTCTCGGCGGAGACGTCCACGGCGGGCGGGATGACGCCGAGGGCGAGCAGGACGTCGCGGAAGTTGAGTCCCGCCGCTCGCATCCGTACCCGGATCTGGCCGGGGGCCAGCGGCGCGTCGGCCTCGGGCCAGGGCTCCAGGGTCAAGTCGGCGAAGGACTTGCGGGCGACGTAGTCGAGCCGCCAGTGCGGGGCGTCGGCGGGCGGGACGAGGCCCCCGGCCGGGCCGTCCGAGTCGAGTACGGGACGGTGGGCGACGCCGCCGCGCAGGGCGAGCTCCGGTTCGCCGGTGGCCAGGGCCGCCGGCAGGGAGCGCCGGGACTCGGCCGTGCCGTCCTCGTCGACGAGGAGGAAGCGGCCCGGGTGCTCGCGGTCGGCGGAGCGGAGCATGCCCCAGACGGCCCGCTGCCCGGGGGCGGCGACCGCATCTCCGCCGACGGCGACTGCGCCACGGGTGAGCGCGACGAGCCGGGTGTGGTGCAGGCGCTCGTCGTCGACGAGGAGGCGGGTGACGGCCAGGGTCCGGTACAGGACCTCGCGGACGCCTTCGGCGGTCGCGGACCCGCCGTCGGCGGCGGGGCAGACCAGGACGACCAGGTCGGGGGCGGGCGCACCGGCGGCGAGCGCGGCGGCGAGCGCCTCGGCGTCCCGGTGGACGGCCGGGACGGCACCGGCCTCGCCGAGCGCGGCGGCCAGGGCCTCGGCCGCCTCGGCGGCGGTGTCCTCGGCGGTGCCGATCAGGGCCCAGCGGCCGGAGGCGGCCGGGGCGCGGGTCAGCGCGGGCAGCGGCGACCAGGAGGGGACGAGCAGGCCGTCGGGCTCGGTGCCGTTTCCGGTGCTTCCGGAGGGCAGCGGGCGGAGCGCGAGCGCGGCCACGGAGGCGACCGGGGCGCCGGTGGCGTCGGCGACCTCGACGGCGACGGAGCTCGCGCCCGCTGGGGCGAGCCGGACGCGCAGCCGCCCGCCTGCGGAGCCGTGGACGCGGACCCCGGACCAGGCGTAGGGCAGCAGCCCCGTACCGCCGTCGTGGATCACGCCGCCGGTGGCAAGGGGGTGCAGGGCCGCGTCGAGCAGCGCCGGGTGGACGCGGTACGCGTCCGGGCGGGCCGGGCCGTCCTCGGGCAGCGCCACCTCGGCGAAGGTCTCCTCGCCGCGCCGCCACATCGCGCCGACGCGCCGAAACGCGGGCCCGTAGGCGAGTCCGCGCGCCGCCAGGTCCTCGTACAGCGCGGCCGGCGGGACGGCGACGGGCTCTGCGCCGGTCGGCGGCCAGACGGAGAGGTCCGCAGGCCGCGTCTCGCCGCCGGAGACGCCGGAGACGCCGGAGATGCCGGAGGCGACGGAGCCGTGCGCGTGGCGGGTCCACCCCGACGGCTCGGCACCGTCCTCCCCGCGCGCGGGCTCGCGGCGGGAGTGCAGGGTGAGGGCGCGCGCCCCGGAGGCGTCCGGCGCGGCGAGGAAGAGCCGCAGCCGCACCGAGCCGTCCTCGGGCACGATGAGCGGGGCCTCCATGAGGAGTTCCTCGACGAGCGCGCAGCCCGCCTCGCGTGCGGTCCACGCCGCCAGGTCCAGGAGCGCGGTGCCGGGCACCAGGATCTCGCCCGCGACGCGGTGGTCCGCGAGCCACGGGTGCTCGGCCAGCGAGAGCCGCCCGCTGACCAGCAGCCCGTCGAGGCCGGGCACCTCGGCGACGGCGGCGAGCAGCGGGTGGTCCGCCGCGTCGAGACCGGCCGCGTCGGCAGTGCCGGCCGTGCCGGAGGTCCGCTGACGCGTCCCCTCCAGCCAGTAGTGGCCATGCTGGAAGGCGTACGTCGGCAGCTCGATGTGGCGGGCGGGCCGTCCGGCGAAGAACGCGTTCCAGTCGACGTCCGCGCCGTCCGCGTGCAGCCGGGCGACGGCGTCGAGCAGGGCGGTGACCTCCGGCCGGCGGCGGCGCAGCGCGGGCACGACCCGGTGGCCGCCGCGCGGGCGGCGCAGCCCGGTCTCCTCGGCGAGGCAGTTCGCGGCGATGGCGGCGAGGTCGCCGGAGGGGCCGAGGTCCAGGAAGCGGACGCAGCCGAGGCCGGCGAGGCTGTGCACCCCGTCCTGGAAGCGGACCGCCTCGCGGACGTGCCGCACCCAGTACTCGGGGTCGGCCAGTTCGGCCGCCGTCGCCGTCCGGCCGGTGAGGTCGGAGACGAAGGTGATCCGGGGCGCATGGAAGGTCATGCGCCGGGCGACGGCGCGGAACCGGTCGAGGGCGGGCTCCATCAGCGGCGAGTGGAAGGCGTGGCTGACGCGCAGCCAGGTGGCCTTCCCGCCCCGGGACTCGAAGGCGGCGACGACCGCCTCCAGGGCCTGCCGGTCGCCCGAGAGGACGGTGGCGCCGGGCCCGTTCACGGCCGCGACCGACACCCGGTCCTCGTACCCGGCGAGCAGCGCGAGCGCCTCGGCCTCGCCGGTGCGCAGGGCCACCATCGCCCCGCCCGGTTCCAGGCTCTGCATGATCCGGCCGCGGGCGGCGATCAACTCGGCCGCGTCCTCCAGGGAGAGGACCCCGGCGGCGTGCGCGGCGGCGAAGGCGCCGACCGAATGGCCGAGGACGGCGTCGGGCCGCACGCCCCACGAGTCGAGAAGGCGGTGGAGGGCGACCTCGCACGCGAACAGCGCGGGCTGGGTGTACGCGGTGTAGTGCAGGAGCGCCGCGTCGGCGGAGTCCTCGGGGGCGAAGAGCACCTCCCGCAGCGGGCGTTCCAGGTGCGGGTCGACGGCCGCGCAGACGGCGTCGAAGGCGGCGGCGTACGCGGGGAACGCCTCGTACAGCTCCTTGCCCGCCGCGGCCCGCTGGGAGCCCTGGCCGGCGAAGAGGAACGCGGTCCTGCCCTCCTGGGCGGTGCCGCGCACGGCCTCGGGCCCGCCCTTGTGGGCGGTCTCGGTGGCGAGGGCCCGCAGGCCGTCGAGGAGCCGCTTCCGGTCCTCGGCGACGAGCACCGCGCGGTGCGTCAGGTGGGAGCGGGACACGGCGAGGGAGCGCCCGAGGTCGGCGAGGTCGGCCGGGGACGCCTCGGCGGCCGGGTCGGCGGTCAGGTGGCGGTAGAGCCGGTCCGCCTGGTCGCGTAGGGCGGTGGCGGTGGCGGCGGAGAGCAGCACGGGGACGGCCGGCAGGGCCGCCTCGGCCGGTGCGGTCGCCGACGGCGCCGAGGACCGCGTGGCCGGCGCCTCCTCCGGGGCCTGTTCCAGGATGACGTGGGCGTTGGTGCCGCTGATGCCGAAGGAGGACACCGCCGCCCGGCGCGGACGGCCGTGCTCGGGCCAGGCCCGCTCCTCCGTCAACAGGGCAACCGAGCCGTCCGACCAGTCGACGTGCGGGGTGGGCTCGTCTACGTGCAGGGTGCGGGCGAGCACCCCGTGCCGCATCGCCATCGTCATCTTGATCACGCCGCCGACACCGGCGGCCGCCTGCGAGTGCCCGATGTTGGACTTGAGCGAGCCCAGGTAGAGCGGGGTGCCGGCGGCACGGGAGCGGCCGTAGGTGGCGATCAGGGCCTGGGCCTCGATCGGGTCGCCGAGCCGGGTGCCGGTGCCGTGCGCCTCGACCGCGTCGACGTCGGTCGCCGTCAGTCCGGCGGCGGCGAGCGCCTGGCCGATGAGGCGTTCCTGCGCGGGCCCGTTGGGGGCGGTGAGGCCGTTGCTGGCGCCGTCCTGGTTGACGGCCGAGCCACGGACGACGGCCAGGACGCGGTGCCCGTTGCGGCGGGCGTCCGAGAGCCGCTCCACGAGGATCAGCGCAGCGCCCTCCGACCAGCCGGTGCCGTCGGCCGAGCCCGCGAAGGGCTTGCAGCGGCCGTCGGGGGCGAGCCCGCGCTGCCGGCTGAACTCCACGAACGGCGTCGGCGTCGCCATGACCGTCGCGCCGCCCGCCAGGGCGAGCGTGCTCTCGCCGCGTCGCAGCGACGCGCACGCCAGGTGCAGCGCGACCAGCGAGGACGAGCAGGCCGTGTCGACGGTGAGCGCCGGGCCTTCGAGACCGAAGGTGTACGAGACGCGGCCGGAGGCCACGCTGCCTGCGCTGCCGGTGCTGAGGTAGCCCTCGTACTCCTCGGGGGCCGGGGAGAGGCGGGAGGCGTAGTCGTCGTACATCGTGCCGACGAAGACGCCGGTGCGGGAGCCGCGCAGACTGCGCGGGTCGATGCCGGCGTGCTCGAAGGTCTCCCATGCCGTCTCGAGGAGCAGCCGCTGCTGCGGGTCGATGGCGAGCGCCTCGCGCGGGGAGATCCCGAAGAACTCGGGATCGAAGCGGGCGGCGTCGCGCAGGAAGCCGCCCTCCCGCACATAGGACGTGCCGGGGGTGTCGGGGTCCTCGTCGTACAGCTCCGTCAGGTTCCAGCCACGGTCGGCGGGGAACGGGCCGACGGCGTCGACGCCGTCGGTGACGAGCTGCCAGAGGTCCTGCGGGGAGCGCACCCCGCCGGGGAACCGGCAGGCCATGCCGACGATCGCGATCGGCTCCTCGTCACGCTGTTTCAGCCGGCTGTGGGCCTGCTTGAGGCGCGCGTTCTCCTTGAGCGCTGTCCGCAGCGCCTCGACGACCTGCTGCTGGTCGGTGGACGTCATCGTGAATCTCCTACTGCCCTGTGGGGCGGGTTCAGGACTCGCTGCCGCCCAGTGCCAGTCGCACCAGGTCGTCGCCGGTCATCAGGTCGAGGTCGAGAGGGGTGTCGAACAGGTCGCCCAGGTCGTCGAGGCCGTCCGGACCTTCGAGACCGCCGTCCGAGGTGCCGGGCGCGGGCTCGGGGGCCGGTTCGGGGGCCAGTTCGGTACGGAGCCGGTCGGCGAGCGCGCCCGGCGTGGGGTGGTCGAAGACGAGCGTCGGAGGGAGCTTGACGCCGGTCTCGGCGACCAGCCGGTTGCGCAGTTCGACGGCCGTCAGGGAGTCGAAGCCGAGGTCTTGGAAGCGGCGTTCGGCCGCCACCGTGTCCGGGTCCGCGTGGCCCAGGACGGCGGCCACCTGTTCCCGTACCAGCTCGACGAGGAGGTGCCGGTGCTCGGGCTCCGGCGTGCGGGCGAGCCGCGCGCGGAGCTCGGCGGGCCGGTCCGCCGCCCGGGGGGCGGCGGCCTGCCGACGCGCCGCCGGGACCAGGCTCCGGACGAGGGCCGGGGCCGACTCCGGGTCCATGGCGGCCGGGTCGATCCCGGCCGCCGCCAGCACCGGTACGTCACCGGCGCAGGCCGCGTCGAAGAGGGCGAGGCCCTCGCGGTCGGACAGCGCCCGGATGCCCGAGCGGGCCAGGCGGCGCAGATCGGCGGAGCTCAGCTCCCCGCCCATGCCGCCGTCGGACTTCCACAGGCCCCAGGCGAGGGAGAGCGCCGGGAGGCCCTCCGCGTGGCGGACGGCGGCCAGGGCGTCCAGGAAGGCGTTGGCCGCGGAGTAGTTGCCCTGGCCCGCCGTGCCCAGCATCCCTGCGAAGGAGGAGAAGAGCACGAATGCGTCCAGGTCGAGGTGGCGGGTCAGCTCGTGCAGGTGGACGGCGGCGTCGGCCTTGGGCCGCAGCACCCGCTCCATCCGCTCGGGCGTGAGCCCGCCGATGACCGCGTCGTCCAGGACGCCCGCCGCGTGCACCACGGCGGTTAGCGGCCGACCCGGATCCACCGAGGCCAGAAGGGCGGCGAGCGCCTCCCGGTCGGCGGCGTCGCAGGCGGCGACGGTCGCCTCGGCCCCTTCGGCGGCCAGTTCGGCCACGAACTCCGGGGCGCCCGGCGTCGCCGTGCCGCGTCGGCCGGTCAGGAGCAGTCGGCGCACGCCGTGCTCCCGCACCAGGTGGCGGGCGACGAGCCGACCGAGGGTGCCCAGGCCGCCGGAGATCAGCACGTGGCTGCCGGGCCCGAACGGCGCGGTGGTGCCGGAGGGGCGGTTCGGCCGCGGCCGGTGCAGCACCGGGACGGACAAGCGGCCCTCGCGGAGGATGAGTTGGGCCTCGTCGGCCGCAACGGCCCAGGCCAGGACCCGCAGGGAGTCCGGGGCGCTGTCCGTGTCGATCAGGGAGAAGCGTCCGGGGTGCTCGGACTGGGCGGAGCGGATCAGGCCCCAGGCGGCGGCGAGCGCCGGGTCGGGGCCGGTGCCTCTGCCGTCCTCGGCCGCGACCGTGACCGCGCCCGAGGTGATCAGTACGAGCCGGGACCCGGTGAGGCGGTCGTCGGTGGTCCAGTCACGGGCGAGGTCCAGGACCGTTCCCGTGGCCAGGGCCGTACGGGCCGCCCACGGGTGCCGGCCGTCGGTCTCGTGCCCGGTGGCATCGGCGACGGGTCCGGTCACGAGGACCACCGCCGGGGCCCGGTCGCCCTCGTCGAGGGCCCGCCGCAGCTCCCCGAGGCCGGGGTAGTGCCGTACGGAGACCCCGGCACCGCGCACGGCCTCCGCCGCGCCCGTACCGTCCTCGCCCACCACGGCCCAGTCCGCTCCGGCCGGGACCGGCGCGGCGGGCGCCTGCGACCGCTCCCACTCCAGGGCGAAAAGCCCGTCGCGGGCGGCCCGTCCGGCCACCAGGTCGGCGCCGGAGGGAAGCGCGCGCAGGGTGAGCGCGTCGGCGGCGAGCAGCGGTCCGCCCGTCGCGTCGGAGACGAGCAGCGACACGACGTCCGGGCGGGACCGGCGGAGCCGGACGCGCAGGCCGTCGGAGGCCGCGGAGCCGGTGGCCGTACCCAGCGGGGTCACGCCGCTCCACGCGAACGGGACGAGGAGCGGGGCGTCGTCCCCGGCGACCGCGAGCAGCGGGTGCAGGGCGGCGTCGAGCGACGCGGGGTGCAGCAGGAAGCCGGCGCCCTTCGCCGATGCCGCTTCCGGCGTCACCTCGGCGTACAGGTCGTCCCCATGGCTCCACACGGCGCGCAGGCTGCGGAAGGCGGGACCGTATCCGTACCCACGCTCGGCCAGTCGGGCGTAGAGGCCGTCGAGCGGGACCGGGGTGGCGCCGAGCGGCGGCCACGCGGCCGACTCCTGCTCGACGGCCGCCTCGGGGCTCCCGTCGGCGGTCCCGTCGGTGTCCACCAGACCGGTGGCGTGCCGGATCCACGGGCCCTCGGGGTCGTCGGCCGGGCGGGCGTGCAGGGTGACGGGCCGGGTGCCGTCCTCGGCCGGGGGGCCGACCAGGAGCTGGACGTCGACGGCCTCGGTGGCGGGCAGGACGAGCGGGGCTTCCAGGGTCAGGTCCGCGACCCGCTCGCCGCCCGTCTTCCGCGCCGCGTACAGCGCGAGTTCGGCGACGGCAGCGCCCGGGAGCAGCGCCGTGCCCATGACGGTGTGGTCGGCGAGCCAGGGGTCGGTGCCCAGGTCGAGCCGGCCGGTGAAGACTCGGCCGAGGCCGCCCGCGAGCTCCATGCCGCCGGTCAGCAGCGGGTGCTCCGCGCCGCCGGTGGGGGCGGGCGCCACGGGCGCGGCCGGCGGCTCGTCGAGCCAGTACCGTTCCCGCTGGAAGGCGTAGGACGGCAGCGGCACGGTACGGGCCCCGGGGAAGAAGCCGCTCCAGTCGACGTCCGCGCCGTTCGCGTACGCCAAGGCGAGCCCGGCGGCGAGGGTACGGGCCTCGGCGTGGCCGCCCCGCAGCAGCGGTACGGCTCCGGTGACGGCAGTGTCGTCGCTCAGGCAGCCGCGAGTCATGGCCGACAGGACGCCGTCAGGACCCAGCTCCACGTACGCGGTCACCCCGGCCTGCTCCAGGACGCGGACGCCGTCGGCGTAGCGGACGGTGCCGCGGAGGTGGTTGACCCAGTAGTCGGGGTCGGTGAGCTGGTGGGGGGTGGCGAGGGTGCCGGTGACGTTGGAGACGAGGGGGATGGTGGGTTCGGTGTAGGTGAGGGAGGCGGCCACGTTCCGGAACTCCTTGAGGATGTCGTCCATGTGGGGCGAGTGGAAGGCGTGGCTGACCTTGAGGCGGTTGACCTTGCGTCCGGACTTGCGCCAGTGGTCGGCGAGTTCGGTGATGGCGTCTTCGTCGCCGGAGATGACGGTGGAGGTGGGTCCGTTGACGGCGGCGATGACCGCGCGTCCTTCGTAGGGGGTGAGGGAGGCCAGGACGTCGTTCTCGGTGGCCTGGATGGCGAGCATGGCGCCGCCGGTGCGGGCGGTTTGCATGAGGCGGCCGCGTGCGGCGACGAGGGTGCAGGCGTCGTCGAGAGAGAGGACGCCGGCGACGTGGGCGGCGGCGAGTTCGCCGATGGAGTGGCCGAGGAGGTAGTCGGGGGTGATGCCCTGGTGTTCCATGAGGCGGAAGAGGGCGACTTCGAGGGCGAACAGTGCGGTCTGGGTGTACTGGGTGTCGTTGAGGGCGGAAGCTTCCTCGGTGCCTTCCTCGGCGAACATCAGGTCCTTGAGGGAGATGCCGAGGTGGGCGTCGATCCGCTCGCAGATGGCGTCGAGCGCGGCGGCGAACACGGGCTGGGTCGCGTGGAGTTCGCGGCCCATGCCGGGGCGCTGGCTGCCCTGGCCGGTGAAGAGGAACGCGGTCTTCCCGGTCCCCGACACCGCTCCCGTCACCAGATCGGCGGAGGTCTCCCCCGCCGCTAGGGCGGCGAGCGCCCGCAGCCGTCCCTCGTCGTCCGTGGCGAGCACGGCGGCGCGCTGGGCGAAGCCGCTCGGCGCGGAGGCGAGGGAGAGGCCGATGTCGGCGGCGGAGTGCTCGGGGTGCTCGGTGAGGAAGCTCCCGAGCCGCTCGGCCCGCACCCGCAGGGCGTCCTCGGTCCGGGCGCTGATCAGCCAGGGCAGAGGCTGCCCGGACCCGGAGACCACCGGCTCCGTCCCCTCGGCGGTGTCTTCGGCCGGCGCCTGCTCCAGGACGACATGGGCGTTCGTGCCGCTGATGCCGAAAGACGACACACCTGCGCGGCGCGGACGGTCCGTCTCCGGCCAGGCCTTGGCCTCCGTCAGCAGTTCCACGGCGCCGGAGGACCAGTCGATGCGCGAGCTGGGCTCGTCCACGTGCAGGGTCCGGGGCAGGACCCCGTTCCGTATCGCCATGACCATCTTGATGACACCGCCGACACCGGCCGCGGCCTGCGCGTGACCGATGTTCGACTTCAACGACCCCAGATACAGCGGGGAGTTCTCGTCACGGTCCCGGCCGTACGTCGACAGCAGCGCCTGCGCCTCGATCGGGTCGCCGAGCCGGGTCCCCGTCCCGTGCGCCTCCACGACGTCCACGTCCGCGGTCGAGAGCCCACCGCCGGCCAGGGCCTGGAGGATCACCCGCTCCTGCGACGGACCGTTCGGGGCGGTGAGGCCGTTGCTGGCGCCGTCCTGGTTGACCGCTGAACCCTGCACCACCGCGAGCACCTGGTGCCCGCGCCGCCGCGCGTCCGAGAGCCGTTCCAGGACGAGCACGCCCACGCCCTCGGCCCAGGCCGTACCGTCCGCGCCCTCGGAGAAGGCCTTGCAGCGGCCGTCCTCGGCCAGGCCGCGCTGGCGGCTGAACTCCACGAAGTAGCCGTGACTCGACATGACCGTCACACCGCCGGCCAGGGCGAGGTCGCACTCCCCGCCGCCCAGGGCCTGCGCGGCCAGGTGCAGCGCGACCAGGGAGGACGAGCAGGCCGTGTCCACGGTCACCGCCGGACCCTCAAGGCCGAAGGAGTAGGCGAGACGGCCCGAGAGGACGCTGCTGGCGTTGCCCGTGAGCAGGTAGCCGCCGTCCTTGTCGGCGGACTCGTGCAGCCTCGGGCCGTAGTCCTGCGCCATGGCGCCGATGAAGACGCCGGTGCCGCTGCCGCGCAGCCCGGCCGGGTCGAGACCGGCCCGCTCGAACGCCTCCCAGCTGGTCTCCAGGAGCAGGCGCTGCTGCGGGTCCATACCGACGGCCTCGCGCGGGCTGATCCCGAAGAACTCGGCGTCGAAGAGGTCGGCGTCGTGCAGGAAGCCGCCGAAGGCCGTGGCCGACCGGGTGTCGAGCGGCCAGCCCCGGTTCTCGGGGAAGCCGGTGATCGCGTCCGCCTCGTCCAGGACGAGCTTCCACAGCTCCTCGGCGGACGTCACGTCGCCGGGGAAGCGGCAGGCGGTGCCGACGATGACGATCGGGTCGTCCTCGTCCTTCACGGCACCCGCCGCGGCCGGGGCGGCGGCGCCGGGGCGGACACCGGTCGCCTCAGCGAGGAGGTGGTCGGTGAGCCGCTGCGGCGTCGGGTGGTCGAAGAGCAGGGTGGTCGGCAGCCGCAGTCCGGTGGCGGTGACGAGCCGGTTGCGCAACTCGACGGCGGTTACCGAGTCGAAGCCGAGGTCCTTGAAGGAGGCCGTCGGGTCGACGGTGTCGCGGGGGTCGAGGCCGAGCACGAGGGCCGCCTCGCCGTGCACGAGGTCACGGACGAGGGCGGTCGCGTCCTCCGCCGACAGGCCGGCCAGCTCGAGGCCGTCCTCCGTCGCCTCCGACGTCTCGACCTCCTCGGTCTCAGCGGTCTCCGCGAGGTCCTGCGACGGCACGGACACCGTCCGCTCCCCCGGTGCGGCGGCGACCGGCGGCTCCACCCAGTACCGGCGGCGCTGGAAGGCGTACGTGGGCAGCGGGACGGCCGTGACGTCGCCGGGGAACACCGGCCGCCAGTCCACGGTCCCGCCCTGCGCGTGGAGGGACGCCACCGAGGACAGGAACCGCTGCGGCCCGTCCTCGTCGCGGCGCAGCGAGCCGACGACCACGGGGGCCGTCTCGCGGCCTTCGAAGGTCGACTGGACGGACATGGTCAGGATCGGGTGGGGGCTGATCTCGACGAAGGCGTCGTGGCCGTCGTCGGCGAGGGAGAGGACGGTGCGGTGGAACTCGACCGTCTCCCGGATGTTGCGGTACCAGTACCCGGCGTCGAGCGTGGCGGTGTCCAACTCGCCGGCGGTCACCGTGGAGTAGAACGGGACGGTCCCGCGGCGCGGGGCTACCTCGGCCAGGTCGGCGAGGAGGGCCTCGCGGATCTTGTCCATGTGGACCGAGTGGCCGGCGCAGTCGGAGGGGACCTTGCGGGCCCGGACGCCCTCGGCGCGGCAGCGCTCGACGAGGTCGTCCACGGCCGACGCGTCACCGGAGACAACCACGGCCCGGGGGCCGTTGACGACGGCGATGCATAGCCGCCCGTCGTAGGCGAGGAGCCGTTCGGCGGCCTCCTCGGAGGTCAGTTCGACTGAGGCCATGCCGCCGCGCCCGGCGACGGTCAGGAGGTGGTGGCTGCGCAGCGCGATGACGCGGGCCGCGTCGTCGAGGCCGAGGGCGCCCGCGACGTACGCGGCGGCGACCTCGCCCTGGGAGTGGCCGACGACGGCGCCGGGCTCGACGCCGAAGGAGCGCCAGAGGTCGGCGAGCGCGACCATCACGGTGAACAGGGTCGGCTGGAGCACGTCGATGCGCTCCAGGGAGGGCGCGTCGGGCGCCTTGCGCAGGACGTCCTCGGTGGTCCAGTCGAGGTACGGGGCGAGGGCCCGGTCGCAGGCGCGGACGCTCGAGAGGAAGACGTCCGAGGCGTCGAGGAGGTCGGCGGCCATGCCGTACCACTGCGAGCCCTGGCCGGGGAAGACGAAGACGGGGCGGCCGACGGTCCGGGCGGTGCCGGTGACGCGGGAGGCCGAGCGGTCCCCGGCGGCGAGGGCGGTCAGCTTGGCGGCGAGTTCCGTACGGCTGCCGGCGAGGAGGACCGAGCGGTGGCGGAAGGCGGTACGGGTGGCGGCGAGCGACCAGCCGATGTCGACGGGCGCGTCGCCGAGGTCGCCCTCGAACTCATCGCTGGCGTCGGCGAGGTGGGTGAGCAGGCTCTCGGCCTGGGCGCGAAGGCCGGCCGCGGTGTGCCCGGAGACGAGCCACGGCAGGATGCCGGCGCGGAAGGTGGCCGGGCGCGCGGGCTCGGCCGTCGCCCCGGTCTCCCGTCCGGTGGGGGAGCTGGTCAGGACGAGCAAGGAGTTGGCGCCCGCGCGGACCGTCTCCTTGCGGGGCTCGGGCGCGGCGACGACGAGGTGGGCGTTGGTTCCGCCGACGCCGAAGGCGGAGACGCCAGCGAGCCGACGCTCCGGCTCAGCTACGGGCCAGGCGCCGAGGGTGTCCTGGACGCGCAGGTTGATCTCGGCGAGCGGAAGGCGCGGATGGGGGGAGGTGTGGTGGATGCTCGGCGGGAGCTGGCCGTGGGTGAGGGAGAGGACGACCTTGAGGAGTCCGGCCATGCCGGCGGCGGCACCGAGGTGGCCAATGTTGGTCTTGGCCGAGCCGACGAGGAGCGGGGAGCTGGCCGGGCGGGCGGCGCCGAGGACGGCGCCGAGAGCGGCGGCCTCGATCGGGTCGCCGACGGGGGTGCCGGTGCCGTGCAGTTCGACGTACTGGACGTCGGCCGGGTGCACTCCGGCGTTGCGGTAGGCGCGGGCGAGCAGGGCCCGCTGGGCCTCCTCGTGGGGGACGGTGAGGCCCGGGCCCCCGCCGTCGTTGTTGACGGCGCCGCCGCGCAGGACGGCGTGGATCCGGTCGCCGTCGGCGAGGGCGCGGGAGAGGGTCTTGAGGACGACGAAGGCGCCGCCCTCACCCCGTACGTACCCGTTGGCCCCAGCGTCGAAGGTGGCGCAGCGGCCGTCGGGTGAGAGTCCACCGAAGTGCTCGGCGAGGTCGGCGCTCTCGGTGCCGAGGTCCAGTTCGACACCGCCGGCGAGCGCTACCTCGGTCTCGCCGGTGCGCAGGCTCTGGCAGGCCGTGTGGACGGCGACGAGGGAGGATGCCTGGCCGGCGTCGACGGTGAGGCTGGGGCCGCGCAGCCCGAGGACGTAACTGACGCGGTTGGCGATCAGGCAGCGGTTGAGGCCGGTGAAGGAGTGGTGGCCGAGCGGGGTGCGCGAGCGCCGCGCCAGGTCGGAGTAGTCGCCGGTCATGGCGCCGACGAAGACGCCCGTGTCGCTGCGTTCGAGGTCGGCGGGGACGATGCCGGCCTCCTCCAGGGCCTCCCAGGCGAGTTCGAGCATGAGCCGCTGCTGCGGGTCCATGGCCACGGCCTCGCGCGGGGCGATGCCGAAGAAGCCGGGCTCGAAATCGCCGATCCCGTGGACGAAGCCGCCCTTGCCGGCCGGTCCGGCGGCGGCGCGGCCGCCGGTGGCGGCGACGCGGTCGGCGGGCGGCTCGGTGACGGCGTCGCCCCCGCGTGCGAGGAGCTTCCAGTACGCCTCCGGGTTCGGGGCGTCGGGAAAGCGGCAGGACAGTCCGACGACGGCTATGGGTTCCCCGCAGGGCTCTGCGCCGTGGCGGGTGTTCTCGACAGACACGCGGTTCCTCATTCGCATTCCGAGGGCTGGTACGGGGTCAACGGCACGGGGGCGGCGGCACGGGGTGACCGGAGCGGGCCGGCTCAGCCAGGGGTGGTCACCACTCCACCCGCAGCCGGGCGAGGCCTCGGGTGGCGAGGCCGTCCTTCCACAGCACCGCGTCGGGCCCGGAGGCCGTCCGGATGCCGGGGAAGCGGCGCAGCAGCCGTTCGACGACGATGCGGACCTGGAGCCGGGCGAGCGGGGCGCCGAGGCATCGGTGGACGCCGTGTCCGAAGGTCAGGTGGGCGGCGGTGCGGCTGTCCGCGTCGAGCAACTCGGGGTCGGCGAAGACGGCCCCGTCGCGGTTGCCGTGCAGCAAGGAGACGAGGACGCCCTCGCCGGCCCGGACGGTGACGTCGCCGAGTTCGACGGTCTCGACGGCGACGCGCGGGAAGGCGAGCGGCGTGGCGGGGCTGAGCCGCATCAGCTCCTCGACGGCGGACGGCACGAGTTCGGGCCGTTCGCGCAGCGCGGCGAGGGTGGTGGGGTCCGAGAGCAGGGCGAGCGCGGACAGCGACAGCTGGCCGACGGTGGTCTCGTACCCGGCCATGAGCAGGGTGAGGCCGAGGGTCAGCAGCTCCGGCATGGACAGGTCGCCGCCGTCGTGCGCGCCGATCAGGGAGGTGAGGAGGTCGTCCTCGTCGCGCTGCCGCTTCTCCTCGATCAGGTTGGACATGTACTCCACGAGTTCGAGGCGGCGGCGGGCCTTCTCGCGGGGGCTGCTCACGGAGATGTCGAAGAGGACCTCGACCCAGTTCCGGAAGCGGTCGGCGTCCTCGGGCGGGACGCCGAGCAGCGAGCAGAGGACGACGAGCGGCAGCGGCGCGGCGATCGTCTCGACGAGGTCGGCGCCGGGCCCGGCCTCGGCGAGCCGGTCGAGGTGCTCGTCGGCGAGCCGCTCGACGAACGGGGCCATCGCGGCGACCTTGCCGGTGGTGAAGGAGCCGGTGACCATGCGGCGCAGCCGGGCGTGCTCGGCGCCGTCCATGCTCATCATGGAGTCCGGCACGGGCTGGGCGTCGATGACCGTCGGCGCGTGCGGCTTGACGGCCTCGGCGCGGCTGAAGCGGCGATCGGTGAGGACCGACCGGCCGAGCGTGTAGTCGCGGACCAGCCACATCGTGTGGCCGGTGGGGGTGGCGACGCGGGTGACGGGCTCGTCGCCGTGCTCCAGGAACTCCGGCAGCGGGCCGAGTCGCCCGACGTGGTGCGCGTACGGGCAGCCGGCCGTGGCCGCCTTCCGCTCCTCGTGCTCGATGGTCATGGTGGTGTTCCTGCCGTCTCCGTTCCGGTGGCCGGTCATGACGCCGCCGCGATCCGCTGCTCGGCCTCGCGGAGCGTCTCGGCGCGCCGGTTGAAGGCGATGCGGACGTACTGCTCGCCCCGCGCGGGGTCGGAGAAGAACGAGGCGCCGGGGACCAGGAGGACGCCCGCCCGGTCGAGCAGGTCGCGGACGAAGCCGGTGCAGTCGCGCTCGCCGGCCGTCAGCGGGCTGATGTCGGCGAAGAGGAAGCAGCCGCCCTCGGCCGGGGAGAACTTCATGCCGGTGCGGGCGAAGACGCTCTGCGCCAGGTCGCGGCGGGCCTCCATCTCGCGGGCCACCTCGGCGAGGTCGGTGGCCAGGGCGGCCCGTCCCGCGGCCACCGGAAGGCGTGCGGGGCGGCGCAACGTGCCGACGAGCGGCATCGCGCTTCCTCCGGCGAAGGATGGGCCTGCCTGCGCTCCGCATCGCACCGGTCATCGGCCGGCTGTTTGCGATCGACGACGTTGAGAAGCTCGGGTACGTCGTGCTCGTGACTCCCGCCGACGGCAGCCGGCCGCAGCGACCGACTCGGATGCTCGGTCCGGGCGCGCAGTGGTGGAGGGTCTGCGACCTCCGGTCTGGCGGGGCTTCCGTCGCACCGACACAGATCCTCGATCTCGTCGAGGGGTACTGGGAGGGGTGGCTACCGGACGGAGAAGTCTCATTGGTGTAGGCCGCGGGCCTTCGACGACCGCGCTGAGCTCCTGGAAGTGAGCCCGGACGCGTACCGCGTCCGGGCCGATTCACTTCGGCATCACGCTCCGGAGGAGCCCAGTGCGGTTTCCGTGTCCTGGCCGCTCCATCCGCTGGGGCTGCGCCACAGGACTCGGACGTCGAACACGTCGCGGATGGTGTCGACGGACCATTCTTCGGCGGGTGCTTCGCAGAGGACCAGATAGAGGTGGTCGGCCGGCGCCGGCAGGGTGTGGTTGATCTCGAGAAGGCGGGTCGCTCCGGAGCGGAGGTCCTGGTAGGTGGAGCGGCCGGTGCCCAGGACTTCGTAGACGGACAGGCCTCGGTCCGTGACGCAGCTGACGTCGATGACCGGTGAGTCGGACGGCTGGATGTCGGACCACAGCAGGGCCGACTTCAGGGCGTGGCGCACGGCCTCGTGCTTCTTGCACGTGCGGTCGACCGCTGCCGAGGCTTCCAGTTGCTGGAGAAAGTCGTCTTTCGTCGCTGTGGCCGGTGCGGCGGGAGATTCGTCGATGGTGGTCACGGGCTCGGGTTCCTCCCGCTCGGGCTGATGGGTGGGTGCGTTGTGCTGGTCCGGCTCTGCGGCTTCGGCCAGTCGGGTGCGGATCGTCTCGCGTGCCTCGAGCAGCGCGTCGGACCAACCGGAGTCGGCGAGTTGGCCCTGGAGGCTTCGGACGTCCAGTGTGTGGTCCTTGAGTGCGCGGTTGGTGCTCGCCGCGAGGTCGCGCAGCGCGCCCAGGCGGTGTCTGTCCGGGAAACCGAGGACGCGTCGTACGTCCACCCAGTCTGCCTGGTCGCGGCGGAGGACGCGGTTGGCCATGCCCTGGAGTTCGGAGAGTCGGCTGCGTACGTCCTGCGGCACGTCTCCCCCTCCGGCCACCAGGTCGTCGAGTACGCCGAGTGCGGCCGCATAGCGTTCCGCCATCGTGGGCGAGATCGGCCGGCGACCGCGCTGATCGGCGGTGAGCACGCTGTGGTTGGTCTCGTTGCCGAAGACCCAGCAGTCCAGTTCCGTACCCGGGCGCGGCGGAGCGGAGCCGTGACGGACGGTCAGGACCAGCGGGCGGTCGGTGGTGGGGGAAAGTGCCTCGACCCGGTAGCGGCCGCCCGGTGCGGGGCCGACGACGCGCACACGGATGTCCGTCCCGATGTCCGGTACGTCGCCGGAGGCCGCGTCGGATCCCGTCTGGGCAGGGAGCTGCTCGCTGTTGTCGGCGTTGTTCGTGAGGGCCTCCGGGATCGGTGAGGTGTGCAGCACGGTAAGGCTCTGGGTGCTGCGGGTGAGGGCGATGTAGAGCTGACGCAGCCCGGCCGCACCGCGATCGGCGATCGTGGCGGGCTCGACGACCAGGACGTGGTCGTACTCCATGCCCTTGGCCTGGGCCGCGGCGAGTACGGACACCGATTCCCGGCGCGGCCCGGTGATGCCGGCGCTCTGGTCGAGGTGGCGGGTGATCTCGTCGAGCCAGCCGGAGTCGTCGGGGACGATCACGGCGATGGAGCGCAGGGTGGTGCCGTCGCTGGTGCCCACCAGGCGGGTCACTTGGGCGACGGTGTCCTCGAGGAGCCTCCACGGCTCGGTCGCCACGGTTCGTACGGCGTTGTCACCCACCTCGCGCACGGCTCGGGGGTAAGGCAGCGTCGGGGCGATCGCACGGGCCAGTGGCGCGACGAACTCCATGATCTCCGCCGGCACGCGGTAGCTGGTGTGCAGCTCGGCGATCCGCCAGTCGCCGTGGTCGGACAGGAGCGTGCCGAGGCGGTCCCAGCTGGTGTGGGTGTGGGGGCCGGTGGCCTGGGCGAGGTCTCCGAGGACCGTCATGGAACCGCCCACCGCACAGCGGCGGCGCAGCGCGCGGGCCTGCATGGGGGTGAGGTCCTGTGCCTCGTCGACGACGATGTGCCCGTAGCGGCTGGGGGTCTCCCCGGTGATGAGGTATCCGAGTTCCTCGATGCAGACGTGGTCGTCGAGGGTCCAGGGGTCGGCGTCGGCGGTGGCGGCCCGGGGCCGGTGCAGAGCGGTTTGCTCGTCGTCGTCCAGCACGCCTTCGGCGCAGGCGCGGAGGAGTTCGGGCGAGTCGTAGAGGCTGCGCAGGGCTTCTCTGGCGCCCGGCGAGGGCCAGACGCGTTCGACGAGCCGCTCTACGCGGCGGTTGCGTTCCAGGTCCCGGCGGATCGTGCCGCCCTGTCCGCGGCGCGGGGCGATGGCGGCGAGTTCTTGGAGGAGGAGGTCGACGAACAGGTTGCGGAAGCGTTCGCGGCGCTGCCGATACGGCCCGTCGCCGTATCGGGCCTCGTCGAGGAGGGCGAGGACCCTGGATCGGGGGACGCGCAGGGTGGTGCTTCCGGCGGTGACGACGACGGCGGGCTCGTCACCCTCGAAGGACGGCGCGGTGGTGAGGTCGTCGAGGACCTCGGGGCGGCAGTCGTGCTCGACCCGGCGCCGCAGGACGGCCGCTATGCGTTCGTCGGACTTGACCAGTCGCGCCTGCGGGGTGTCGGTGCCGAGCACCTCTCCGTCCCACATACGGCTCAGTTGCACGGCGTTGACGTCCCGTGTGCCGAGGGTGGGCAGGACCCGGCTCACGTAGTCGAGGAACCGCTGGTGGGGGCCGATGACGAGGACGTCCTGTGCCTTGAAGTGCTCGTTGTTGACCAGCCAGGTCACACGGTGCAGACCGACGGCGGACTTGCCCGTGCCCGGGCCGCCCTGCACCACGAGGATGTCGGACGGGGAGCCGGTGACCAGGTCCATCTGGTCGCGGCGGATGGTCTCGACGATGTCCCGCATGCGGCCGCTGCGCGAG
Organism: Streptomyces marianii; assembly: GCF_005795905.1. Classification (NCBI taxonomy): domain Bacteria; kingdom Bacillati; phylum Actinomycetota; class Actinomycetes; order Kitasatosporales; family Streptomycetaceae; genus Streptomyces; species Streptomyces marianii. The sequence goes on along the minus strand of NZ_VAWE01000001.1, from coordinate 4,134,628 downwards.
CGCTGGAGCTCGCGCAGCAGGAAGTCGTCCGGCTGGAGCGGCTTGCGGCGCTGGATGCGGGCGACGTCGCCGGGTGTGGGGGACGGCGGCAGCCGGTCCTCGCCCTGCTGCTCGTCCGGTTCTGGGCGGGTCTCGGGCGGAGCCGCCGTCCGTGGGTCGTCCTCGGACCGCGGCCTCGGAAGGGCCGCCGTGGGCGCGGGTGACGGCGACGCCGGGGCGATCTCGTCGAAGTAGTCTTCGACGACGCGCTGCGTGCACTGCAGCCGGCGTCGCAGAACCACTTCCCCCGGTGCCTCCGGGAGTGCCTCGGACCACTTCCTGGCGCGGTCGCTGCTCCACAGCAGGACCACCGGGTCGTTCTGCGAGTCACGCACGCCCCGCCGGCCGATGTACCACGGGCGAGGCTCCCCTCCGGGCTCCTCCGGCGCGTCGACGCGGGAGAAGACCAGAGCCTCGTCACCGAGCCCGCCGTACGCCGCGGCCCGCGCCTCTGCGTCCTTCCTATTGGCTATGCCGTCCTTGCCGCTCGCCGACGCCGTGGCGGCCGAGGTCCCGCTCATCTCGGCCAGCCGCGCGGTGTAGCAGTCGTACGCGTGGTCCACCGCATTCTGCTCGCCGGCAAGGACCTCGTCGCGCGTGGTGGTGCTCATGTGCATCCCTCCCTGCGGCGTCCTGGGACACCGCTACGGGCAATGCGCCCGTACCCCGCCCAAACAACTATCAGAGACCGGCCGGTAACGAACAGTCAGCGCGAAAGCCGGTCCGGCCGGACGCGGTTACCGGGCACAGCCTCGGCGAGATCGCCGCGGCCTTCATCGCGGGCATCCTCGATCTGCCGGACGTCGTCCGGCTCGTTCACCACGACAGCCGGCTTCAGGCCACCATCGCCGGCCGGCGCGGCGCCGCCTCCGGCAAGCGCAGCGCTGCTGCAGATCGCCCTGGGGATGCTGTCGCAGCGCGGCACGGCCGACCTGAAAGCCGGCAGCTGAGGGCCTCAGAGGGTGCGCGGCTGGCACCTCGGTGGCATGTGGCGGCCGGCGGTAACCCGGTCCTGCTCAACGCGTTGCTGGAGGCGCGACGGGGCGCGCGCCTCGTCGGACGGCCCGCCGGCCGGCGAGGCGTTCGCACGCGGTGTCATGCGCTGTCCGGTCCGCACCGAGTCGACGGTGCTGAAGGTGGCGCAGCACCCGGCCGTGCTGGACGGCTTCGGATCACCCGACCCGGGCAGCGTGTCGCCAACTCTGCTTCGACATGTCGCCTTCCGCGGTGCGACGGGCACTTTGGTGCCGCAGCCTGGGACGAACGGTGATGATCTCGAGGTAGCCGCCGGGCTGCTTGGATCTCGCGTTTGTGGTTCCCCAGTGGAGACAGCGCGCTTTCGGTCCCCACTGCTGATCATTCGGTTGTGGGCCACCTGTGAGGGACAAAGGAGATGTCGAGGTTCATTCCTGTGCCGTGGGCGTGGCCGCAGGCCGCTGAACTTCCAGGACAACTGCCGTCCCGGCCACGGATCGGTCCTCGTGCATGGTGATCACTTGGCCGGGCTCGAGGTGCTGCCACTGCTGAGGGGCAAGGGGAGCGAGTCGCACCGAGGCACGCCCGCCAGGTTCGAGGAAGGGCGTGCGCTCGACCCAGAGCATGGCGATGTTGAGGGCCGGCTCGCCGGTCGGGGTTCGGTTTCCGATGTTCCACATCGGTCGCAGGACGCCAGCGCCGGAAATGGGCGTCTGCCGTCGGGCCTCGGCAGCCGGACGGAGGGTGAGATCGGCGCGAATCATGCCGTTGAGTGTCTCGTGGCAGCGCCAGTGGCACCAGGCCGCGCTCTTCTCCATCCGCATCTGTTCGGCAGCGGTGGCCAGAGCTTCCCAGAAGCTGAGAGGAGGCGGTTGGACGTCTCCGAGTTCCTCCAGCAGCCCGAGAGCCACCTCCCACTCGTCCTGGGTGAGGTACTCCCAGACGTCGGCCACCGTGATGTCGTTCTCGGTGGCGCTCTCCTCGGGCACGAGCAGGGAAGCGGCTTCCAGCAGCAGGGGAACATCCTCGCCAGAGACGCAAGTCCTTGTGGGGCCCGTTTCTCGTTGAGTTCCTCCAGGACCGGTCCTCATCGGACTCCGATCCGTCCGGTCGATCCTCTTCATATGCGTTCTGTCTCCACGGTTGTGAGCGGGCCTCGCAACCTTCGTCGGACGTGCGTGCGACGAAAGTGGGCAGTGGCGGGAGGACACGGTTGCCTAGGGTGCGGTCGTGGACGCGTCATCGAAGATATGGGCCGGGGTGCGGGCGGGCGGCAGATGGCTGGCGCCGCCGGAGCTGTGGTCCCGGCGCAGACTCGCGGGCGAGGCGACCGTCGCGCTGCTGCTCGCCCTCCTGGCGGTGGGTCTGGGACAGGCGCTGGGGGCGTCCGTCCCGGCCGAGGCCGTCGCGATCGCGGGCCTGTCGCTGATGCGGCGGAGACTGCCGGCGACCGTGCTGGCGGTGACCGCCGCGCTGACGCCGGTGGGGAACGGGTTCCTCCCGCTGATGATGGCGGCGGGCTGGTCGGCCGGACGCCGGATCACCGGGGCGGGCCGGGCCGTGGCCGCGTTCGCCGGTGCCTATGCACTCTGTGTCACCGTCTCGCTCGTCGACACCTGGTCGCCCTCGACCGCGTTGACGCTGGTGCTGCTCACCACTCTCTACTTCCTCGCGGTCGCGGTCGTCCCCGGCCTGGCCAGCCGGTACTGGACACAGCGGCGGACCCTTCTGCACACCCTGCAGGAGCGCAACAGCCAGCTGTTGCGTGAGCGTGCCATGGTCGCCGGGCAGGCGCGGCTGAGGGAGCGGCAGCGCATCGCTCAGGACATGCACGACAGCCTCGGGCACCGGCTTGCGCTCATCTCCGTGCACACGGGGGCCCTCGAGGTCGACCGCGAACTCACCCCGCGCCAGCGTGAGGTGGTCGGGGTGCTGCGGGAGGCGTCGGTGACCGCCATGCACGAGCTGCGCGAGGTCGTCGGGATACTCAGGGACGGGGTGGAGGCGCCCGCGCCCGCGTCAGTGGACGAGTCGGGCCGGGCCGCTCGCGGCACGGCAGGCATCGCGGCGCTCGTCGACGCGGCCAGGGCCGCGGGGAACGCGGTGGAGCTGAAGTACTCGGGGGAGGCCAGGCCACTCGCGGCGGCCGCCGACCACGCGGCGTACCGCATCGTCCAGGAGGCCCTCACCAACGCCTACAAACACGCGCCCGGTGCGCCGATCACGGTGGATCTGCGCTACGAACCGGACTCGTTCGTCGTCGAGATCGTCAACGGAGCGGCCTCGGAGGTGATCGGCCACGTCGTCAGTGGCGGACAGGGGCTGACGGGACTGCACGAGCGCGCCCGGCTGGTGGGCGGAATGGTGCACGCCGGTCCGGTCCCCGGCGGCGGTTTCCGGGTGGCGGGAGTCCTTCCGTACGGCATCGGGGAGGCATCGCCGTTCGTCGACCCGGTGGACGACTTCCGGCGGCAGCCGGCGAAGACCCTCTACGGGGACGGTGTTTCGGTCATGGACCGGACCGTTTCGGAGAGGGAGTGGGCGATGGGCGGCAGGGACGGGAACAGCAGGTTCAGCGGGGTGGCCATGGGGTGCGGAATCGCGCTGGGTGTCGTGATGCTGCTGGGGATCGCTGTTCTGGTGGGGGTGTTCTTCCTGGTCGGATCCCTCGACAAGGGCATGATCGAGCCCTCCGAGTACCAGGCGATCAAGGTCGGAACGGCCGAGAAGACGGTACGGGACCAGCTGCCGAGCGGGGACACGATCGCCACCGAGGGACTGGACGGCAAGGGGCCGACGGAGCCGGCGGGTTCGCGGTGCCTGGTGCTGATGTCCTCGGAGATCGGGGAGAGTCTGGACACGGAGCCGGTGTTCCGGTTCTGCTTCAAGGACGGCAAGCTGGTCGAGAAGAAGTCCTACGAGGTCAGGCGCTAGGCGTAAGCGGCCAGGTGCTGGGGAGCAGAGGGGGGTCTGTGACCGGTTCGCCGATCCGGGTCGTGATCGCCGACGACGAGCCGCTGATCCGGGCCGGGATCCGGATGATCCTCACCTCCGATCAGGAGATAGAGGTCGTCGCCGAGGGGGCCAACGGCCGTGAGGCCGTCGAGCTGGCGCGGTCGCACCGGGCGGACGTGGTGCTGTTGGACATCCAGATGCCGGTGATGGACGGACTCACCGCGCTGCCCGAACTGCGCCGCGCGGTTCCCACCGCCCGCGTCATCGTGCTCACGACCTTCGGTGAGCGCGACAACGTACTACGAGCGCTGGAGCACGGCGGCGCGGGATTCCTGCTCAAGGACACCGCTCCGGCGGAGCTGATTCGCGCGGTGCGGGCGGCGGCGGCCGGGGATGCCTATCTCTCGCCGGCCGCCACGCGCCATGTCGTGGACCAGCTGGCCTCGGGGCGGGTGGCGACGCGCGACGAGGAGGCCAGGGCCAGAGTCGCGGCGCTGGCCGCCCGTGAGCGCGAGGTGCTGGCGCTGCTCGGGGAAGGCTTGTCCAACGCGGACGCCGGGCGCCGGCTGCATATGAGCGAGGCGACGGTGAAGACCTATGTGAGCCGGATCCTGGCCAAGCTCGACTGCGAGAACCGGGTGCAGGCCGCGCTGCTGGCGCGGGACGCCGGGCTGTAGGGCCGGGCGTCGGCTGCTGAGCCCGTCTCTGCGGGGTCTCTGCGAGCACGCCCTCCGCCACGGCCCTCCCGAGGGCCGTGGCGGAGGTTTCACGTGGAACATCGGCGGGAGCTGCTCGTGCCCCCGGGGCTGCCTTCACGCGGCGAGCCGTGCCGCCAGGTCCTTGGCCTTCCGTGCGGCATCCGCGAACGCCTTGGTACGGGACGCCTCGGCGAGCGGAACGAGCTCGGCCATCTCGGGCTTGCTGGGCGCCAGGGTGAGTTCGGGGACGATGAAGTCCACCTTGGCCCCGAACATCCCGGCGAACAACTTCTCCAGGTAGTTCTGGACGAACTCGAAGTCCTCCCGGGGCGTACCGGGGGCATACGAACCGCCCCGGCTGGCGACCACGGTGAAGGGTGTGCCGGACAGCGGTCCGTCCGGAGAGCCCGCGTTGTGACCCACGATGATCACCTGGTCGAGCCATGCCTTGAGGGTGGACGGAATCGTGAAGTTGTACATCGGGGCGCCGATCAACACGGCGTCGGCACCTTCCCGGCGGTGCGGATGACGGGGCCTGCCGAGGGCGTCGTCCATGACGTCCCGCGAGCCCGGAGGGTCCTCCCGGGGCTTTCGCCACCGGATGGCGTCCCGATGGCCCGATCTCGGGCGGGCGGCGCTCCGGATCCGGTGAAGCGGGCGACGGCCGCGGTTTTCCACAGGGGGAGACGGCGGCCTGGTCGGACGGTACGGTCGTGGGCACTTGATGTTGCACGACAGCGGGGGAGGCGGTCACGCCATGAGTGGGACCGAAACGGTGGCGTACCGGCGGACGGCGTCGGACGAGGCGCGCATACCGGAGGTCACCGGCTTCGCCCGCCGGGTGCCGGGCGGTGTGCCGGACTTCCCCAGACGGGACGGCAAGGCTCTGCGCCGGGAGGTGCCGCGTTGTTCCCACGCCACGGTGGTGATCCCCGAGGGGCGGCCCGACGCGGTGCGGGCCGTGGAGGAGTCCAGCCGGGGCAGGGTCCCCGGGCTCACACCGATCCGCGTGGGAAGGATGGCAGCCACCCCGTTCGCCTTCCTGCGCGGCTCCGCCGGGCTGATGGCCCATGACCTGGCGGGCACGCCGGTCACGGGCGTCGCGGCACAGATCTGTGGCGACGCGCACGCGGGCAACTTCGGTCTGTACGGCGATGCACGCGGCAGTCTCGTGATCGACCTCAACGACTTCGACGAGACCGCCGTCGGCCCCTGGGAGTGGGACCTCAAACGGCTCGCCACCTCGCTCGTGCTCGCCGGCCGCGAGGCCGGCGCCGACGAGGACGTCTGCCGCAAGGCCGCGTTCGACACGGCCGGGTCGTACCGGCGCACGATGCGGCTGCTGGCGAAGCTCTCCGTACTGGACGCGTGGAATGCCATCGCGGACGAGGAGCTCGTCTCGCACGCCGACGCACGTGACCTGGTGGGCACCCTGGAGCGGGTCTCGGAGAAGGCCAAGAACAACACGAGCGCGCGTTTCGCCGCCAAGTCGACCGAGGCGTCGGAGGACGGCGGCCGGCGCTTCGTGGACGCCCGGCCGGTGCTGCGCCGGGTCTCCGACGCGGAGGCCGCGGCCGTCGCCACATCACTCGCCGGGTATCTGGAGACCGTCTCGGAGGATCGGCTGCCGCTGCTCGCGCGCTACGCGATCCACGATGTGGCCTTCCGGGTCGTCGGTACCGGCAGCGTGGGGACGCGGTCCTATGTGGTGCTGCTGCTGGACCACCGGGGTGAGCCGCTCGTGCTGCAGGTGAAGGAGGCACGGCCCTCCGTGCTGGTGCCGCATCTGGCCGCCGCCGGCTTCGAGGTTCCCAGAATCCCGCACGAAGGGCGTCGTGTGGTGATGGGCCAGAAACGGATGCAGGTGGTCAGCGACAACCTGCTGGGCTGGACGACGGTGGAGGGCCGTCCGTTCCAGGTGCGGCAGTTCCGCAACCGCAAGGGCAGCGTGGATCCCGCCGCCCTCGCGGCGGACCACGTGGACGACTACGCCCGTATGACCGGTGCGCTGCTGGCCAGGGCCCACGCGCACAGCGTCGATCCGCGACTGGTCGCCGGTTACTGCGGCAAGAGCGAGGAGCTGGACGAGGCCGTGGCCGGCTTCGCGGTGGTCTACGCGGACCGGACCGAGGCCGATCACGCCGATCTGGCCGCCGCCGTCCGCAGTGGACGGATAGCCGCCGAGCTGGGTGTGTGATGGGCGCATCGTCCGTCCGCCCGCCGGAGCGGCCGGCGCTCTGCCATACGCTGGGCGGGTGACTCAGGACGCTCCCGGGGGCCCGGCCACCCGGAACGAGGACGAGCAGGACGACCACCGCGTGGACGATCAGAACGTGAAGAACGCTCGGGCGGCGCAGGACCCACCCGGCGCCGGCGGCGTGCGCGAGGACGCCACTGAGGAGTCCGAGCGCGCCGAGGCACGGCTGGAGAAGGCCGTACGCGCTGCGGAGCAGGCCCTGATCGAGTTCGAGATCGCGGTCGAGACCTTCCGGGTCGAGGTGGAGAACTTCTCCCGGCTGCACCACCAGAAGCTCGGTCCGATGTACTCGCGTCTGGACGAACTCGACGCGCTGATCGCCGAGGCGCGGGCGGCCCGGAGCGGAGACCCGGAGGATCTGCGCAAGGCCCGGGAAGCGCGGGCGATGGTGATGCCGATGCCCGGCGTCGAGGAGCTCTTCCACAGCTGGATCGACTCCGAGGGGTTGTCCGCCGAGGCCGCGGCCATGCTCACCGACCGGCCCGTGCAGCCTCCCAAGCGGGTGCGGCCCACGGACGAGGCCCGCAGGCTCTACCGTGAGCTCGCCCGCAAGGCCCACCCCGACCTCGCCCAGGAGGACGAGGAGCGGGCGCGCCGGGATGAGTTCATCACCCGGGTCAACGCCGCGTACGGGCGCGGTGACGAGGCGCTGCTGCGGGAGCTGACGAGGGAGTGGGAGGCGGGGCCCGCGCCCGAGGAGGCACGGCTCGGCGAGGCCGAGGAGCTCTACGCCCGCCTCGAGTGGCTCGCGCGGCGCAAGGAACTGCTGACCGCGGTCGCCCAGGACCTGGAGGAGAGCGCGATCGGCGCGATGCTGCGGATGGCGCCGGACGACCCCGACCGGCTGCTCGAGGAGATCGCGGAGCAGCTGCTGGCACAGGTCGCGGAGCGAGAGGCCGAGCTGGCCGCCCTGGTGCAGTAGGTTTTCCGGGAGGTTGCCCACCCGCTCGCGCCGGGACATACGGCGGGCGGGAGGCATGACGAGTCCAGGTACGAGAGAAGGCCCGACCATGAACTTCGCCCAGCTGCCCTCGGTGGACGCAGCTTCCGTGCCCGCCGGCGGTCTGGTGCTCGACGTCCGGGAGGACGACGAGTGGGCGGCCGGCCATGTCGAGGGTGCGATGCACATCCCGATCAGCGACTTCGTGGCCCGCATCGGTGAGGTCACCGAGGCCGTGGCCGGCGGCCGCCGCGCCTATGTGATGTGCCGGGTGGGCGGCCGCTCCGCCCAGGTCACCCAGTACCTGGTGCAGCAGGGCATCGACGCGGTGAACATCGACGGCGGGATGCAGGCCTGGGACTCCGCCGGCCGTCCGATGGTCACGGACAGCGGCAACCCGGCCTTCGTCCTCTAGATGACGGTCCCGACGCGGACTGCCGGGCCTGCTCCGCCACGAGGCTCTCGCCCGGCGACCCGGCCCGGTCCCTCCCCGTCTCCCCGAACGGGACAGCGCACCGTCAGCCGAGCGGGTGCGCCGCGAGCATGTCTCCCAGGGCCTCCTCGTGAGCCGCGGCGGACCCGAGGGACAGCTCCAGTTGCTTGGCCCAGGCGTGGTACCGGTGCAGTGCGTAGTCGGTGTCGGCGCCGAATCCACCGTGCAGATGCTGTGCGGTCTGCACGATTCGGCGGACCCCCTCGGACGCCCAGATCTTCGCCACCGCCACATCACCGGTCACGGGCAGAGGTCCGCCCCATGTGGTGCTCCGGCCGGCGGGTGCGCCGAGCCGCCAGGCCGCCTGCAGGAGCGTCGCCTCCATCGCCCTCAGATCGATGTACCGGTCGGCAGCCTGCACGGCCACGGCCTGGAAGGTGGCGATGGGGAAACCGAACTGCTCGCGCTTCCCCGTGTACTCGCTGGTCATGGACAGCACACGCTCGCCGAGGCCGAGGGCCAGCGCGCAGGTGCCGGTGGTAAGCAGGTCGCGCAGCCACTCCCAGGCGCCCTCGGCAGCGATCACATCGCCGCCGTCGATCCTCACACCGTCGAGCCGCACCTCAGCGAACAGTTCTCCGCTGGTGGAGACCTGTCCGGCGAGTGACACCCCTTCCCGGATCCGGGGGACCAGGGCGATCACGGCTCGGCAGTCCTCGGCGTGCGCGGGCACGGCGATGACGTCCGCGCACTGGGCCCATGGCACGGCGCTCTGTACCCCGTCGATGAGCCAGGAGTCCTCGCCGCGGGCGCGGTGCGCGGTGACGGCCAGCTCGGCAGGGTCGTGACCGGTGCGCCCACTGGCACCGGCTGTCAGCACGAGCTCGCCGCGGCCGACTCGTGGAAGCAGCCGCGACGCGCACTCGGAGCCCCCGAACCGCTCGACGGCGGCCGCGACCGCGCCGGTCTCCAGCAACGGCACCCGCGCCAGCACTTTCGCCGATTCACGCAGGACCAGGCAGAGCGCGAGGGGGTCCAGGCCGGCACCGCCGTGCTCGGGACCGAGGACCAGGCTCAGCAGATCCGCCGCGGCCAGTCCGGTCCACAGCGCGCGGTCGATGTCCTCCGCCACGGCACCCGCGGTGAGGGCGGGACTCGGTACCGCGTCGGGTGCGACGCCCGAGAAGACCGCCCTGGCCGCCTCGACTGCCGCTTGCTGCTCCTCGGTGAAGGTGAAGTCCACAGCCCAGTCCCTCCCGTGCACCGGCTAACTGACGGTCCGTCAAGATAGGCCAGGTTTCCGGGGAAGGGAATGGTGCCGTCAGCGGTCGAAGTCCAGTTCCACGTCCGAGGTCACCGGATGCGACTGGCAGGCCAGTACATAGCCGGCTTCCGTCTCGTCCGGCTCGAGGGCGAAGTTCCGGTCCATCCTGACCTCGCCCGACACCACGAACGCCCGGCATGTCCCGCACACTCCGCCCTTGCAGGCGTAGGGGGCGTCGGAGCGGGCGCGCAGCACCGTCTCCAGCAGCGACTCGCCCTCCTCCACGGGCCAGGAACCGGAGCGTCCGTCCAGCGTGGCCGTCAGCCTGCTGTGCTCGGGCGCCGCGACCGGGGCGGGGGCGGGCACGTCGTCCACATGGAAGATCTCTTCGTGGATCCGGCTCCGCTGGACGCCCAGCCCGCGCAGCGCCTGCTCGGCGCCCTGGACCAGCCCGTACGGTCCGCACAGGAACCAGCCGTCCACCTCCGGCACATCAAGCAGAGCCGGCAGCAGAACCGTCAGCCGCTCCCGGTCGAGCCGACCAGAGGGCAGCCCCGTCTGCTGCTCCTCCCGGGAAAGTGCCGTCACCAGCTGAAAGCGGTCCGGATAGCGGTCCTTGAGGTCGGCCACCTCGTCCAGGAACATCGTCGAGGCCGCCGTACGGTCGCTGCGGACCAGACAGAACCTGGCCTCCGGCTCCCTCTCCAGCAGCGTAGCGGCGATCGAGAGGACAGGGGTGATTCCGCTGCCGCCGACGATCGCCGCGAAGTGGCCGGCGCGCGGCTCCAGGACGAACCGGCCCATCGGCTGCATGACCTCGAGCGTGTCGCCGGCCGAGAGCTCCTTGAGGGCGTAGGACGAGAACTCGCCGCCGTCGACCAGCCTGATGCCCACGCGCAGCACGGCCTCCTCCCCGGCAGCGGCGGCCGGCGAGCAGATCGAGTACGTACGGCGGATCTCTTCGCCGTTCACTCCCGTGCGGCGCACGGCGATGTGCTGGCCCGGTGTGTGGCGGAAGGCCTCACGGAGCTCGGCGGGCACCGTGAGGGTGACGGCCACGGAATCGTCCGTGAGCCGCTCGACCTCGCTGACCCGGAGCGGATGGAACATCTACAACTCCTTGAAGTGGTCGAACGGTTCGCGGCAGCTGACACAGCGGCGCAGTGCCTTGCACGCGGTGGAGGAGAAGCGGCTCAGCAGTTCCGTGTCCGTGGAACCGCAGTGCGGACAGCGCACCGTGAGCGTGAGCGGAACGGGACCGTCCACGGCGGTCGGCCGCGGCGGTGCTATCCCGAACTCCGCCAACTTGCGCCTGCCGTCCGCGCTGATGTCGTCCGTCGACCAGGCGGGGGAGAGCACCCTGACGACCGACACCTCGGCCACGCCGTGCTCGTGCAGCACCCGTTCGATGTCGGCAGCCATCGCCTCGACGGCGGGGCAGCCTGTGTAGGTGGGGGTGAGCTCGACCTCGACGCTACCGGGGCCGAGTATCTGCACCCCGCGCAGGACCCCGAGCTCCGCCAAGGTCAGCACCGGCAGCTCGGGGTCGGGCACGGAGCCGGCCAGCCGGCGCAGCTCCGCCTCGAGAGCGGTGTCGGTCCCGGTCACCATGACGCCCCCGGGTGACTCCGGTGCAGATGCTGCATCTCGGCCAGCATCCGTCCGAACGGCTCCGTGTGCAGCCCCTGGCGCCCCGCGCCGGCCGACCAGGCACCGGTGTCCGCGGTGTCGGGCACGGTCAGGGTGGCCCGCTTGAGCACGGTCGTGACCGACTCCAGCCAGGCCGACCGCAGCGCATCCCGGTCCACGTCCAGGCCCTCGACGGGCTGGAACATCTCGCCGGTGAACCGCCACAGGGCATCGCAGGCGCGCTGCATCCGCTCATGGCTCTCGGCGGTGCCGTCGCCCAGGCGCAGCGTCCACTGCTCTGCGTGGTCCTGGTGGTAGGCGACCTCCTTGACTGCCTTGGCGGCGAGCCCGGAGAACTCGCTGTCCCCCGCCGCCAGCTGCCCGTACAGCAGCCGCTGGTAGGTGGAGAAGTAGAGCTGGCGGGCGATGGTGTGTGCGAAGTCGCCGTTCGGCTGCTCCACGAGCTGGAGGTTCCGGAAGGCTCGCTCCTCGCGCAGATAGGCCAGCTCGTCCTCGTCGCCGACGAGCGAGAGCAGCGTCCGGGCCTGCCCCAGCAGGTCCAGCGCGATGTTGGCCAGGGCGACCTCTTCCTCCAGGACCGGGGCGTGACCGGCCCACTCCCCCAGCCGGTGCGAGAGCACCAGTGCGTCGTCGCCCAGGGCGAGTGCGGCGGTCACAGGTGCTTCACCCCTTCCGGGATCTCGTAGAAGGTCGGGTGGCGGTAGGGCTTGTCGGCGGAGGGTTCGAAGAAGGGGTCCTTCTCGTCGGGCGAGGAGGCGGTGATCGCCGTGGAGGGAACCACCCAGATCGACACGCCTTCGTTGCGCCGGGTGTAGAGGTCACGGGCGTTGCGCAGGGCCATCTCGGCGTCGGGCGCGTGCAGGCTGCCCGCGTGGGTGTGGGACAGGCCGCGGCGCGAGCGCACGAATACCTCCCACAGCGGCCAGTCCGTCGAGTTGCTCATGCCGTCGCCTCCACCTGTGCCTCGTCGGACTCCCTGCCCGACCCGTCCGACGCTGTTGACTCGTGCGGCGCCCCGGGGCGGCCGGAGGCGCGCTTGGCGGCATGGGCCGCGGCTGCCTCGCGCACCCAGGCGCCGTCCTCGTGGGCCTTGCGGCGCTGTGTGATCCGCTGCTCGTTGCACGGTCCGTTGCCCTTGAGGACCTGCCAGAACTCGTCCCAGTCGATGGCGCCGAAGTCGTGGTGACCACGCTCCTCGTTCCAGCGCAGGTCCGGGTCCGGCAGGGTCAGGCCCAGGGCCTCCGCCTGCGGCACGCAGATGTCCACGAACCGCTGGCGCAGCTCGTCGTTGGAGTGCCGCTTGATCTTCCATGCCATGGACTGTGCGGAGTGTGCCGACGCGTCGTCCGGGGGGCCGAACATCATCAGCGACGGCCACCACCAGCGGTCCACCGCGTCCTGGGCCATCTCGTGCTGGGCGGGCGTGCCCTGGGAGAGGGCCAGCAGCAGCTCGTACCCCTGGCGCTGGTGGAAGGACTCCTCCTTGCAGATCCGGACCATCGCGCGGGCGTACGGACCGTAGGAGCAGCGGCAGAGCGGAACCTGGTTGGTGATGGCGGCGCCGTCGACCAGCCAGCCGATCGCGCCGACGTCGGCCCAGGTCAGCGTCGGGTAGTTGAAGATCGAGGAGTATTTCTGGCGGCCCGAGTGGAGCTTGTCGAGCAGCTCGTCCCGGCCCACGCCGAGCGTCTCCGTGGCGCTGTAGAGGTACAGGCCGTGGCCGGCCTCGTCCTGGACCTTGGCCATGAGAATGGCCTTGCGGCGCAGCGAGGGCGCGCGCGTGATCCAGTTCGCCTCGGGCTGCATGCCGATGATCTCCGAGTGCGCGTGCTGTGCCATCTGGCGGACCAGCGAGGCGCGGTAGTCGTCGGGCATCCAGTCGCGGGGCTCGATGCGCTCGTCGGCCGCCATGGCAGCGTCGAACCGCGCCTGGTGCGTCGAAGCCGCAGCCGTCCCTGCTGTCACTGCCGTCATCGGACCCCCTACCGACCGATCGTTCGGTTGAATGACTTCAATGGTGAGTCGGCGGCCCGTAAGGTGTCAACCCTGTGGATAGCCGCGGTGGACCAAGGGGATCGGGGCGGGATGGACTCGTACGACGGCGACGGTGCCGCGGGCGCCGGAGCGGTTCCGCCCGTCGTGCCGGGCGCGATACGCGATTCGGGCAGCTCAGGCGGTCCGGACCGGCGCGGCGCGACGACCGGTGACGGTGCGACCGGCGACCCGGGAGCGCCCGCGCCCGCCGGCCCCGCGGACGACGCGACCGGAGCCGGCGTCCCGGGCGAGGCACCGCTCCGGCAGCGCCCGTCCGGCGGTATCGCGGCCCTCTCCCTCCCCTACCAGGTCGTGGCCGCGGTCGCCCTCGGGCTCGTCGCCGTCCTCGCGGGCGTCCACCTGGCCATGGTGTTCCTGCACGTCGCGCCGTCGAACACGCTGACCAAGCGGTACGGCAAGGGGGTCGACGAGTGGATCTACCCCGAGTTCGAGCAGAACTGGAAGCTCTTCGCGCCCAACCCGCTCCAGCAGAACATCGCGGTCCAGGTGCGCGCCGAGGTCGCCGGACGTGACGGCAGCCGCCGGACGAGCGACTGGATCGACCTCTCGGCCGAGGACGGCGAGGCGATCCGGGGCAACCTCCTGCCCAGCCATGTGCACCAGAACGAACTGCGCAGGGGCTGGGACTTCTACGGCAACTCCCACACGGACGACAACAAGCCCAACGGCCTGCGCGGCCAGCTCTCCGAGCGCTACGTCCGCCGCATCGTGATGACGCGCCTGGACGACCACGACCTGGGCGGACGCGTCGAGCGTATCCAGCTCCGTTCCGCCACCCGCTCGGTCAAGGCGCCGCTGTGGAGCCGCGAGAAGATCGACACCCGCCCGTACTACCGGATGCTCCCCTGGTGGACCGTGACCTCCGCAGATCTGCCCCTCGACGTGCGCAACGGCGCGAACGACGAGGAGACGGGCCGGTGACCCAGCCACTCGACCGCCGGCTCGCCGCCGCCGTCCAGCGGGTGACGTCGACGGCCCTCGGCCCGTACCAGAGTGCGATCGTCCGGATCGGCTTCTCCCTGACCTGGCTGCTGTTCCTGCTGCGCGAGTTCCCGCACCGCCGCGAGCTGTACGGCCCGGACGGCCCCTGGGGCTGGGACATGGCCCAGCAGCTGATCGCCGAGAACCACGCGTTCACCGCGCTCATGTGGTCGGACAGCGCCGTCTGGTTCGAGATCGTGTACGCCGTCGCCGTGCTGTCCGCCGCGCTGCTGCTGCTCGGCTGGCGCACCCGCGCCATGTCGGTGGTCTTCATGGTCGGCGTGCTGTCGCTGCAGAACCGGTCCATCTTCATGGGCGACGGCGGCGACAACGTGATCCATCTGATCGCGGTCTATCTCGTGTTCACCCGCTGCGGCCAGGTCTGGTCCCTGGACGCCCGGCGGGCGCGACGCACGACGGACACCGCGGACCGGGCGCCGGACCGCTGGGGGCCGGTGCTCTGGGTGGTGCTCGGTCTGCTGCTCCTCGTCGGGTCGCTGACGGAGCGGACCGGCGGGGAGTGGTGGCTTACCCTCCTGCTCTGGGGGCTGTGGGGCTGCCAGGGCGTGTGGTGGGCGGTGAACCGCCGAGCGCCGCGCAGCGAGCTCCGCACCCTTCTCGACGTCCTCGCCAACCTCGCCCACAACGGCGCCCTCGTGGTGATCATGGCGGAGGTCTGCCTGATCTACGCCACGGCCGGCTGGTACAAGATCCAGGGCTCCCGGTGGCAGGACGGCAGCGCGCTGTACTACCCGCTCAAACTCGACTACTTCACGCCCTGGCCCGCGCTCTCCGACATCCTCGCCAACAGCGGGCTGATGGTGATGGTGCTGACCTACGGCACGGTGATCGTGCAGGTCGCGTTCCCCTTCACGCTGTTCAACCGCAAGGTCAAGAACGTCCTGCTGGTGGCGATGATGCTGGAGCACGCCGGCATCGCCCTCCTCCTCGGACTGCCCTTCTTCTCCCTCGCGATGATCGCCGCCGACGCCGTCTTCCTGCCCACCTCCTTCCTGTGCCGACTCGGCGGCTGGGCGGCCGGCGCCAGGGACCGGGTCCTGCGGCGGGCGGTACGGATCCCCGAGCAGCGCACTACACCCGAGGAGCAGGCCACCCGTACCCTCGTCGGGTGAGCACCGAGACCCTGAACCCGTTCGGTACGACGACGGCTACGGCCCGGAGGTGGGCGTCGGTCCCCATCCGGCCCCGTGGCCGGACGGGGCGCCGTACGATCCCGAACTGCTCGCGGCCGGGGACCGGCGGAACGTGGTCGACCGGTACCGCTACTGGACGCGGGAGGCGATCGTCGTCGGCCTGGACACCCGGCGGCACGACTTCCACGTGGCCGTGGAGAACTGGGGCCTGAAGCTGGCCGCTGTGCATGCCCTTTCCGGTGGCCCGCAGCTCACCGAGGCAGTCCGCTGTGTCCATAACGGGGTGCTTCGTCACCGAGGACATCCGGTCCGTGCCCTGACGAACCGGGTACTCAGCCCCGGCAGGAGGGTCTTGTCGCACAGCTTGTCTGCGACGCGACAGCCGACCGTGCCGGGTGTGCCGAGGAGCCCGAACGCGTAGAGCCCCGAACCCACACCGAAACGACGGAGCTGGCCCTGAGGGCGTTGTGCGATGCGGTGAAGCAGCTGACTGGCGTCGTAGCCTGAGTCGATGAGCGATGACGAGGCCACGAGGGCTGTACGGAAGTGGAGTGAGGCCGCACCCGACGCTGTGCTGCTTGACGGCTTCCATGCGCTGAAGCACGCGCTTCGTTTCGGAGCGGACGTACGAGTCGCAGTCACCAGCGACAAGGAAGCCGCCCTGGCGTTGGCCGATTCGCTCGCCGACGACGTGACGGACCGCATGAGGGATCTTGTCGTCGAAGTACCCGGGCAAACCCTGCGGAAACTGGTGCCGAGGGTTCACCCTACGCAGGTGGTCTCTCTGGCCACCAGGCGAAGTCGGCAGACGAACCTGGCGGGGCTGGTGCGGTTGCCGAGGACGTCACCGATCGTCGTTCTGGACAACCCGCGCAATCTTGGGAATGTCGGGGCCGTGGTTCGTCTTGCTGCCGGTTTTGGGGCCACAGGCGTCGTCACCACCGGTGGCGTGGACCCTTGGCACCCCAACGCGGTGAGGGCGGGCGCGGGTCTGCACTTTGCGACCGCCGTCGAACGGCTCCCCTTCAACGATCTGCCACCAGGCCCGATGTATGCCCTGGACCCTGAGGGGGAGGACATCAGGTCCGTGGCCATCCCCGGTGACGCGCTGCTTGTGTTCGGCTCCGAGCGGCACGGGGTCTCGCCTGAGCTCCGAGGCCGGGCAACCAAACTGCTGGCCCTTCCTATGCGGCCCCAGGTGTCGAGCTACAACCTTGCGACCAGCGTGGCCATGGCTTTGTTCCACTGGGGAGGTCCCCAAGACGACTCATCGCTCTCCAGCCCTGCTATGTAACCGATACTTCGGCATCGGTTCCGTGGTCAGGACCGCCAACGCCACCCTGGCCAAGGAGATCCACGGTGTGGGGCGGCGCCGCCATGGTGTGCTCGATCCCCGGTTCGCCTCCACCTGCTCGATCAACGCCGGCGCGGCCGCCGCGATCGCCACGCACTCCTGGATCCAGCGGTACGGGGACGTCCCTCCGGAGTCCTGACCCGCCCGTGAGAGCGACGCCCGGCCCGCTCGCGCGGGCCGGGCCGCAAGAACCGGAGGTCAGGCCTGGCGGCGGATCTCCACCACGCGGAAGCGGTTGGACACGAAGGCGCCGTCGCACAGGGCCGCATTGGCCGCGGGGTTGCCCCCGGAGCCGTGGAAGTCCGAGAACGCCGCCGTCTGGTTCACATAGACGCCGCCCGTGAGGTTCAGGGAGAGCTGCGCCGACTCCTCCAGGCAGACCTCCTCGACCGCACGCTCGGTCTCCGCCGAGGTCGTGTACGCGCCGACCGTCATCGCGCCCTTGTCGCGCACCGTGCGGCGCAGCAGCTCCAGCGCGTCGCTCGTCGAGTCGACCGCGACGGCGAAGGACACCGGCCCGAAGCACTCGGACATGAACGACGCCTCGTCGTCCGGCTTGGCACCGTCCAGCTTCACGATCACGGGTGTGCGCACGACGGCGTCGGGGAACTCCGGATTGGCGACCTCGCGGGAGGGCAGTGCCACCTCGCCCAGACCCGCCGCAGCCTCGAGGCGCGCCTTCACGTCCGGGTTCACCAGGGCGCCCAGCAGGGCATTCGCCCGGCCGTCGTCGCCGAGCAGACCGCTCACGGAGGCCGCGATGTCGGCGACGACCTCGTCGTACGACTTGGGGCCGGCGTCCGTGGTGATGCCGTCGCGCGGAATGAGCAGGTTCTGCGGGGTGGTGCACATCTGGCCGCTGTACAGGGACAGCGAGAACGCCAGGTTCGACAGCATCCCCTTGTAGTCGTCGGTGGAGTCGATCACCACCGTGTTGACGCCGGCTTTCTCCGTGTAGACCTGGGCCTGGCGGGCGTTCTCCTCGAGCCAGTCGCCGAACTCGGTCGACCCGGTGTAGTCGATGATCTTGATCTCCGGGCGGAGTGCGAGCGTCTTGGCGATGCCCTCGCCGGGGCGCTCGGCGGCCAGGGCCACCAGGTTCGGGTCGAAGCCCGCCTCGCCCAGCACCTCACGGGCGATCCGGACCGTCATGGCGAGCGGGAGGACCGCGCGCGGGTGGGGCTTCACCAGCACGGGGTTGCCGGTGGCCAGCGAGGCGAACAGGCCCGGGTAGCCGTTCCACGTCGGGAAGGTGTTGCAGCCGATCAGCAGCGCGATGCCGCGCGGGGCGGCCGTGAAGGCCTTTCGGAGCTCCAGGGGGTCCCGCTTGCCCTGGGGCTTGGACCAGTCGGCGGTCTGCGGCGTGCGCGTCTGCTCCTCATAGGCGTACGCCACCGCCTCCAGACCGCGGTCCTGGGCGTGCGGGCCGCCGGCCTGGAGCGCCATCATGAACGCCTGGCCGCTCGTGTGCATGACCGCGTGGGCGAACTCGTGGGTGCGGGCGCTGATGCGCGACAGGACCTCCAGGCAGACCAGGGCGCGCGTCTCCGGGCCCGCGTCGCGCCAGGCGGCCATGCCCGCGCGCATCGCCGGCAGCAGGACGTCGAGGTCCGGATGCGGATACTCGATGCCCAGCTCCGGTCCGTACGGCGACACCTCTCCGCCGGTCCAGCCGTCGGTGCCGGGTTGGTCGAGCTCGAAACGCGAGCCGAGCAGGGCCTGGTACGCCGCGAGGCCGTCGGCAGCGCCGGTCTCGCCGTACGCCTTCGGATGCTCGGGGTGGGGCGACCAGTACGCCCGGGTGCGGATCGCCTCGAGAGCCCGGTCGAGCGTCGGCCGGTGGGTCTCGGTCAGCTGCATGGCAGACCAACTCCTCGGTGAGCTGGGCAGGGGAACGCGGACAGAGTTAGAGTAACCGAACGATCGGTCGGGACAAGGGGGGTCCGCAGATCCTGTGGATGACTCGTAGGGGAGGATCACTGCCATGACCGTCACCGACGCCGCCGGGGGCCCGAGCGGCACCGACGCCATCGCCCCCGGCCGCACCGTCGCCGTCGTGGGCGCCGGCACCATGGGGCAGGGCATCGCGCAGGTCGCGCTGCTCGCCGGCCACCGTGTGCGCCTCTACGACGTCGCCCCCGGCCAGGCGGAGTCCGGCGCGGGCGCGATCCTGACCCGCCTGGAGCGGCTGGTCGAGAAGGGGCGGCTGGAGGAGGAGGCCCGCGGCGCCGCGGCCCTCCGGCTGACGCGAACGACGGAGATCGCCGAGCTCGCGGACAGCGCGCTCGTCATCGAGGCCGTCGTCGAGGACCTCGCCGTCAAGCAGGAGCTCTTCCGTGCGCTCGAGGAGGTCGTCGCCGACGACTGCCTCCTCGCCACCAACACCTCCTCCCTGTCCGTCACCGCCGTCGCGGGCGCGCTGCGCCGTCCAGGACGCTTCGTCGGACTGCACTTCTTCAACCCGGCGCCGCTTCTTCCGCTGGTCGAGGTCGTCAGCGGCTTCGCCACCGACGAGGACGCGGCCGCCCGCGCACACGAGACGGCGAAGGCGTGGGGCAAGACCCCGGTCCGCTGTGCGGACACCCCCGGGTTCATCGTCAACCGCATCGCCCGGCCGTTCTACGCCGAGGCCTTCGCGGTCCACGAGGAGCGCGGCGCGGACCCCGCCACCATCGACGCGATCCTGCGCGAGTGCGGCGGATTCAGGATGGGCCCGTTCGAGCTCACCGACCTGATCGGCCAGGACGTCAACGAGGCGGTCACCCGCTCCGTGTGGGAGTCGTTCTTCCGGAGCCCCAAGTTCGCGCCGTCGCTCGCCCAGCGCCGTCTCGTGGAGTCGGGCCGCCTCGGGCGCAAGTCGGGCCACGGCTGGTACGCC
Source organism: Streptomyces marianii (assembly GCF_005795905.1). NCBI lineage: Bacteria > Bacillati > Actinomycetota > Actinomycetes > Kitasatosporales > Streptomycetaceae > Streptomyces > Streptomyces marianii. The sequence continues at coordinate 4,114,995 of NZ_VAWE01000001.1, read as the reverse complement.
TACGAGGACGGCGCGGAGCGTCCCGAGCCGCACACCGCCCCGGCGACCGAGCCCCCGCCGCACATCACCGTGGAGGGCGACCTGGGGCCGGCCCGGGCCTTGATCACGCTGTGCCGGGAGTCCGGCATCACGGTGCACGAGGAGGACGAGGACCGAGGGACCCGCATGCTGCTCCCGAGCGGCGGGCAGCTCGTGCTCGCGGACGGGCAGACGTCGGCGGAGTTCCGTGACGTCGTCTACTTCGACCTGGCCCTCGACTACCGGTCGGCGACCAGGATCGCCCTGTCCGCTTCGGAGGTCACCGGCTGGGAGACCCTGCGGCAGTCGATCGGCCTCTTCCAGGCCCTCGGCAAGAAGGTCAGCGTCATCGGCGACGTTCCCGGCATGATCGTCGCGCGGACGGTCGCGATGCTCGTGGACGCCGCGGCCGACGCCGTCGCCAAGGGGGTCGCCTCCCCGGAGGACGTCGACACCGCCATGCGGCTCGGGGTCAACTACCCGGTCGGCCCCGTGGAATGGGGGCACCGGCTGGGCCGCGCCTGGGCCCACGAGCTCCTCGACGAACTCCACGCGCGCGTGCCGACCGGCCGCTATGCGCCGTCACTGGGCCTCTATCGCCAGTCGTACGTTCGGATGAAGGGCGAGCAGGCCTCATGACGACCGCGAAGCGCGACACGTACACCCCGGAGACGCTGCTGTCCGTCGCCGTCGGGGTCTTCAACGAACGCGGTTACGACGGCACTTCCATGGAGCACCTCTCCAAGGCCGCGGGCATCTCCAAGTCGTCGATATACCACCACGTGGCCGGCAAGGAGGAACTGCTGAGGCGGGCCGTCAGCCGCGCCCTCGACGGGCTCTTCGGGATCCTCGAGGAGCCGGGCGCGACGCGCGGACGGGCGCTGGAACGCGTGGAGTACGTGACCCGCCGCACCGTCGAGGTGCTGATGGCGGAGCTGCCCTACGTCACGCTGCTGCTGCGGGTCCGGGGCAACACCAGGACCGAGCGGTGGGCCATGGAACGGCGCCGCGAGTTCGACCACCGGGTCGCCGATCTCCTCAAGGCGGCCGCAGCGGACGGCGACCTGCGCGCGGACATGGACACGAGGCTGGCGACGCGGCTGCTGTTCGGCATGGTCAACTCCCTGGTGGAGTGGTACAGGCCGCAGGCCGGAACCGGCTACGACCGGCAGCAGGTCGCGGACGCGGTGGTCCGGCTGGCCTTCGACGGCCTGCGCACGGCGTCCTGAGCCAGGGCCCGCGCCCCGCACCGCGGGCGTGGGGTTCGTGTGCCACGGGCGTACGGCGTCGCGGGCCCGGATCCCGCCCGGGGCCGGGGTGCGTCTGGTCGGACGGCCTCGCCGTGGTCCGGTCCGGCGGGGCACCGCCGCGTGCCGGGTACGGTGACGAGCGCCCGCACGGGCGTCAGCGCACCGGGTCCGGATCCAGGTCCGTCTCCTCGAAGACCAGCAGTGTGCGGGTGGAGAGCACCTCGGGGATCGCCTGGAGCCTGGTCAGCACGAGTTCCCGCAGGGTGCGGTTGTCCGGCGTGTGGACCAGGAGCAGCACGTCGAAGTCGCCGCTGACCAGCGCTATGTGGGCGGCCCCGGGCAGTGCCTGGAGCTGCTCGCGCACCGTCCGCCACGAGTTCTGGACGATCTTGAGGGTGATGTAGGCCGAGGCGCCGTGGCCGGCGCGCTCGTGGTTCACCCGTGCGCTGAAGCCCCGGATCACTCCGTCGTCGATCAGCCGGTTGATGCGGGCGTAGGCGTTGGCCCGCGACACGTGGACGCGTTCGGCCACGGACCGTATCGAGGCGCGGCCGTCCGTCTGGAGGATGCGGAGGATGTCGCGGTCGATCGCGTCCAGGGTGCGCGCCGGCCGCCCCTGGTCCGCGCCGGGCACCGCTGCGTAGACCGTGCGGTCCCCGTCGTCGGCCATTTGTTCAGCTGTCACGTCCCCCCACCTTTCCGCCGTGGACGACCTGCTCCTATCCCAGGCTGTGGAGAACCGTTTGTCCACAGGCTGGAGGTGCCTGTAGCCAAAATGCGCCCACGACCGAACAATCGGTAGGTGAGGCGCCTCACACTCCGCGCCCTTCATGGGTCCTTATGCCCGCTCCCACGAGGAGGTGCTCGCGTTGAAGAAGAGCAGCATGACGGTCCAGGAGCGGCCGGGTGCGGCCTACCGGCCCACCCCGCCGCCCGCCTGGAAGCCCCGCACCGACCCTGCGCCGCTGCTTCCCGACCCGGAGCCGTACCGGGTCCTCGGCACCGACGCCGCCGCCGGGGCCGACCCCGAGCTGCTTCTGCGGCTGTACGCGGAGCTGGTCCGCGGCCGCAGGTACAACGCGCAGGCGACCGCCCTCACCAAGCAGGGCAGACTCGCCGTGTATCCGTCGAGCACAGGTCAGGAGGCCTGCGAGGTCGCCGCCGCCCTCGCGCTGGAGGAGCGCGACTGGCTGTTCCCCAGCTACCGGGACACCCTCGCCGCCGTGGCCCGCGGGCTCGACCCGGTGCAGGCACTGACGCTGCTGCGCGGTGACTGGCACACCGGTTACGACCCGAACGAGCACCGCGTCGCCCCGCTGTCCACCCCGCTCGCCACCCAGCTCCCGCATGCCGTGGGTCTGGCCCACGCCGCGCGGCTCAAGGGCGACGACGTCGTGGCGCTCGCCATGGTCGGCGACGGCGGCACCAGCGAGGGTGACTTCCACGAGGCGCTCAACTTCGCCGCCGTCTGGCGGGCGCCGGTCGTCTTCCTCGTGCAGAACAACGGCTTCGCGATCTCCGTGCCGCTGTCCAAGCAGACCGCGGCCCCGTCCCTCGCGCACAAGGCCGTGGGGTACGGAATGCCCGGTCGGCTCGTCGACGGCAACGACGCGGCGGCGGTGCACGAGGTGCTCGGCGAAGCCGTCGCACGGGCCCGGCGGGGCGGCGGTCCGACCCTCGTCGAGGCGATCACCTACCGCATCGACGCGCACACGAACGCCGACGACGCCACCCGGTACCGGGGTGAGAGCGAGGTCGAGGCCTGGCGCGAGCACGACCCGATCCGGCTGCTGGAGGCGGAGCTGACGAGCCGGGGACTGCTCGACGAGGACGGAGTACGGTCGGCCGCCGAGGCCGCCGAGGCGATGGCCGCCCGGCTGAGGGAGCGGATGAACGCGGATCCCGTGCTGAACCCGATGGACCTGTTCGAGCACGTGTACGCCGAGCAGACCGGTCAGCTGCGGGAGCAGGCCGCCCAGCTGCGGGCCGAGATCGACGCCGAGGGCGGAGAGGGCGCCCACGGCGCGGAGGGTGACGCACGATGAGCACGGCAACCGCACGGCAGGCCAAGCCCGCCACGATGGCGCAGGCTCTCCAGCGCGCGATGCGCGACGCCATGTCCGAGGATCCGACCGTCCATGTCATGGGCGAGGACGTCGGCACCCTCGGCGGGGTCTTCCGGGTCACGGACGGGCTCGCCAAGGAGTTCGGCGAGGACCGGTGCACCGACACCCCGCTGGCCGAGGCGGGCATCCTCGGCACGGCCGTCGGCATGGCGATGTACGGGCTGCGTCCCGTCGTCGAGATGCAGTTCGACGCCTTCGCCTATCCGGCGTTCGAGCAGTTGATCAGCCATGTCTCCCGGATGCGCAACCGGACGCGCGGGGCGATGCCGCTGCCGATCACCGTGCGGGTGCCCTACGGCGGCGGCATCGGAGGCGTCGAGCACCACAGCGACTCCTCCGAGGCGTACTACATGGCGACTCCGGGGCTCCACGTCGTCACGCCGGCGACGGTCGAGGACGCGTACGGACTGCTGCGGGAGGCCATCGCCTCCGACGACCCGGTGGTCTTCCTGGAGCCGAAGCGGCTTTACTGGTCCAAGGCCGACTGGTCGCCGGACGCCCCGGCGGCCGTGGAACCCATCGGCCGCGCGGTGGTGCGCCGCCAGGGGCGCAGCGCCACGCTCATCACCTACGGTCCCTCCGTGCCGGTCTGCATGGAGGCGGCGGAGGCCGCCGAGGCCGAGGGCTGGGACCTGGAGGTAGTGGATCTGCGTTCGCTCGTGCCGTTCGACGACGAGACCGTGTGCGCCTCCGTGCGCCGCACGGGCCGGGCCGTCGTCGTCCACGAGTCGACGGGCTTCGGCGGTCCGGGCGGCGAGATCGCGGCCAGGGTGACCGAGCGCTGCTTCCACCACCTCGAGGCCCCCGTGCTGAGGGTGGCCGGTTTCGACATTCCCTACCCGCCGCCGATGCTGGAGCGTCACCATCTGCCGGGTGTGGACCGGGTACTGGACGCCGTGGCACGGCTGCAGTGGGAGGCGGAGAGCTGATGGCCCAGGTGCTCGAATTCAGGCTGCCGGACCTCGGTGAGGGCCTGACCGAGGCGGAGATCGTCCGCTGGCTGGTGGACGTGGGCGATGTCGTCGCCATCGACCAGCCGGTCGTCGAGGTCGAGACGGCCAAGGCGATGGTCGAGGTGCCCTGCCCGTACGCGGGTGTGGTCACGCAGCGCTTCGGTGACGAAGGGGCGGAGCTTCCCGTCGGGGCTCCCCTGCTCACCGTCGCGGTGGGCGCGACGGAGCCCGTCCCCGGCGGCTCCGCCGAGGGTGCCGGCACCGCCGCGAGCCAGGAGGCGGAGTCCTCGGGCAACGTCCTCGTGGGCTACGGGACGGGTGCACCGGCGGCCCGCCGCCGGAGGGTCCGCCCGCCGGCGCTCACCGGCGGCAGGTCCGCCCCCACGGGCGACGCACGCACCGCGAGCGGTGGTGGACCCGTCGCGTCGGCTCCCGGACCCGTGCCGGGCGGGACGTCCGGGGCGTCCACCGCGGGACACGAACCGGTCTGGGACAGCGCCGTGGAGAGCCCGGCGCCCGACGCGCCGCGCGGCACCCCCGCCCAGGGCGACGTCGTCCTCGAAGCCGTCCCGCCCGCCCACCAAGGTCCGGTCGCGGTCATCTCGCCGCTGGTGCGGCGGCTGGCCCGGGACAACGGGGTCGATCTGCGGGCACTGCGGGGGTCCGGGCCGGACGGGCTGGTCCTGCGCGTGGACGTGGAGCACGCCGTGCGGGCCCGTGCCGGCGCGGCCGAGCAGCACATCGCGGCACAACCGCCGGTTCCCGCCACCGAACCCGCACCGGCGATCGGCGCCGCGCGCGGCCCGGCCACCGGTGAGCGGATTCCGCTGCGCGGGGTGCGTGGCGCCGTCGCGGACAAGCTGTCCCGCAGCCGCCGGGAGATTCCGGACGCGACCTGCTGGGTCGACGCGGACGCCACCGAACTCATGGCCGCCCGCAGGGCCATGAACGCGGCGGGTGGGCCGAAGATCTCGCTGCTTGCTCTGCTGGCCCGTATCTGCACGGCGGCGCTCACCCGCCACCCGGAGCTCAACTCCACGGTGGATCTTGAAACGAGGGAGATCGTGCGGCTGCCCGGGATCCATCTCGGCTTCGCGGCCCAGACCGACCGAGGCCTGGTCGTCCCGGTCGTCCGTGACGCACAGGACCGCCCGGCGGAGTCGCTCACCGAGGAATTCGCGCGGCTCACCGACAAGGCCCGCCAGGGCAGCCTCACTCCGGCCGACCTCACGGGCGGCACGTTCACGCTGAACAACTACGGCGTGTTCGGGGTCGACGGCTCCACGCCGATCATCAACCACCCGGAGGCGGCCATGCTCGGTGTCGGCCGTATCGTGCCCAAGCCCTGGGTGCACGAGGGACAGCTCGCCGTCCGCCAGGTCGTGCAGCTCTCGCTCACGTTCGACCACCGGGTGTGCGATGGAGGCACGGCCGGCGGCTTCCTCCGGTACGTGGCGGACTGCGTGGAGCAGCCCGCGGTGCTGCTGCGCACTCTCTGATCGCGCGGTATCGCGGGAAACCCGCGTCGGCGGGGCCGAGTGGTTCCGTATCGGCGGTCACGCCCATACTTCTGGGGTGACTGCCGATGCGGAAGCGGACTACGACGCCATCGTGCTCGCCGGAGGGGATGCCGAGCGGCTCGGCGGCGCGGACAAACCGGGGGTGAGCGTCGGCGGCCGGACGCTGCTCGACCGGGTGCTGAGGGCAAGCCGGGGCGCCGGGCGCACGGTCGTCGTCGGCGGGCGGCGGCCGACCGCGCGCCCGGTGACCTGGACCCGCGAGACCCCGCCGGGCGGCGGGCCGCTCGCCGCGCTCCACGCGGGCCTCCGCCGGACCGGCGCCCCCACCGTCGTGGTGCTCTCCGCAGATCTCCCCTTCCTCGACGACGGGACGGTGCGGCGGCTGGTCGACGCCGTGGATTCCGGAGGGCGAGAGGGTGCGCTCCTCGTCGATGCCGACGGCCGGGACCAGTCGCTCGTCGCGGCGTACCGCGCGGAACCGCTCCATCGCGAACTGGCCCTGATCGCCGCCGAGCACGGCGGTCTCTCGGGGCTGCCGCTGCGTCTGCTGACGTCCGAACTCGACCTGGACCGGGTGGCCGCCGGACCGCTCGCCGCGTACGACTGCGACACCTGGGAGGACATCGTCACAGCCCGGGCCAGGATCAGGGAGCATGGGAACGTGCTGGATGAATGGATCACCGCAGTCAAGGACGAACTCGGCATCGACCTCGAGGTGGACACGGGACTGCTGCTCGACCTCGCCCGGGACGCCGCCCATGGCGTAGCCCGGCCCGCGGCTCCGCTGACCACCTTCCTCGTCGGCTATGCGGCGGCGAGGGCCGGCGGTGACGATGCCCAGGCGGTCGCCGAGGCGGCCCGCAAGGCCGGGGCGCTGGCCGGACGGTGGGCCGCCGAGGCCGCCGAGGCCGCCGAGGCGGACGGAGCCGCGGCCGACAAGGCAGGGGCGGACGGACGTGAGGACGGCCGGAACGGTCCGGACCGCAGCGACGGGGCCGGCAGCCGATGACCGCGCAGGACCATGATCTCGGTGCTTCCGGCGCCACCGGGCAGGGCGGCACCGGTGAGTCGGCGCCCTGTCCCGTGTCCCACGACCGGTCCGATGACCGTGCCTCCGCCCCGATGGTGGAGGGCGACGACGGCATGGAGGACGCTCTCGCGTTGGTGGGAAGGCGGTCCCCGACCTCGCCGGGGCGTCAGGAGCCGTCCGCACCGGGACGGGACGCCCTCCGCGGACGGCGCCGTGGCATGCCCTGGGACGAGGCACGCGCCGTCGCGTCCCGTGCCGGACGTGCCGGGGTGCTGCGCACCCAGCGAGATCCCCTCGCCGCCTCCCTGGGCAGGGTGCTCGCCACTCCGCTCACCGCGTTCGTCGATCTGCCGTCGTTCGACACCTCCGCCATGGACGGTTGGGCGGTCGCGGGCCCGGGACCGTGGACGGTGATGTCCGGCGACGGCGGCCTCCTCGCGGGGCGCGAGGAGGCCGGGACCCTCGCGGACGGCACGGCCGTACGGATCGCGACGGGTGCCCGCGTCCCGCCCGGCGCCACCGCAGTGATCCGCAGCGAGCACGCCCGGACCGACAGCGGTCATCTGCACGCCCAGCGGCGGGTGTTGCACGGTCAGGACATCAGGCCCCGGGGCCAGGAATGCCGCTCCGGCGACCGACTGCTGGCCGAAGGGACGCTGGTCACCCCTGCCGTACTCGGTCTCGCAGCCGCCGCCGGCTACGACGAACTGCTCACGGTGCTCCGTCCGACGGTGGAGGTGCTCGTCCTGGGAGATGAGCTGCTCACCGAAGGGCTGCCGCACGACGGGCTGATCCGTGATGCGCTCGGGCCGATGATCGCTCCCTGGCTGCGCGCCCTCGGGGCCGACGTGACCGGTACCCGCAGGGTCGGCGACGACGCGGACGCCTTGCAGCGGGCCGTCACCGAGTCAGCCGCCGATCTCGTCATCACCACGGGCGGCACGGCCGCGGGACCGGTGGACCATGTCCACCCCGTGCTGCGCAAGGCGGGTGCGGAGCTGCTGGTCGACGGCGTCGCCGTACGGCCCGGGCATCCGATGCTCCTGGCCAGGCTCGCTCCGGGCCGCCATCTGGTGGGACTGCCGGGGAATCCGCTCGCCGCCGTCTCCGGACTGCTCACGCTCGCGGAGCCCCTGCTGCGCCGGCGGTCCGGGCAGGCAACCCCGGCGCCGTATCGCGCGTCCCTGAGGGACGAGATCCACGGACATCCGCAGGACACCCGGCTGGTGCCGGTGGTGTACCGCGGCGACAAGGTCGTACCGCTGCACTACCGCGGTCCGGCCATGCTGCGGGGAATCGCCGCCGCACACGGTCTCGCCGTCGTGCCTCCCGGGGGAGGGCGGCCCGGCGACGAGCTGGAGATCCTCGATCTCACCTGGCCACCGAGCTCCGAAGGGTGTTTCACGTGAAACTTCCCGGCCATGACGCGATGGCCCGGCAAGCGGACGAACAACTGGCCGTCTCACGGGTGCACCTGCCCAAGCAGACCGTCGAAAGACCGCTGCGGCAGGTCACCAAGCGGCTGTTGCTGGCCTTGTTCGTCCTCGTACTGACGGTGCTCATCGTCTGGCTGGACCGCGGCGGCTACTACGACAACGCCGACCAGAAGGTCGACTTCCTCGACGCCGTCTACTACTCCACGGTGACGCTCTCCACCACGGGCTACGGCGACATCGTTCCGCACAGCGACAGTGCGCGCCTGATCAATGTGCTGCTGGTGACGCCGCTGCGCGTGCTGTTTCTGATCATTCTGGTCGGTACCACTCTCGAGGTCCTCACGGAACGGACCCGGGAGGAGTGGCGGCTGAACCGTTGGAGGTCCACCTTGCGTGACCACACCGTCGTCATCGGCTTCGGCACGAAGGGGCGCTCCGCACTGCTGACCCTGTGTGCGACGGGCCTGCAGAAGGCGCAGGTCGTCATCGTCGACCCGAGCTCCAAGGTGATCGAGGCGGCGAACGCGGACGGCTTCACGGGTGTCATCGGCGACGCGACCCGGAGCGATGTGCTGCTCCGGGCCGAGGTGCAGAGGGCACGGCAGATCATCATCGCCACCCAGCGCGACGACACGGCGGTCCTGGTCGCGCTCACCGCGCGGCAGCTCAACCGGGGAGCGAAGATCGTGGCCGCGGTCCGGGAGGAGGAGAACGCGCCTCTGCTGCGTCAGTCCGGCGCCGACGCGGTGATCACCAGCGCCAGCGCGGCGGGCCGCCTCCTCGGGTTGTCCGTGCTCAGCCCGTACGCGGGCACGGTGATGGAAGACCTGATCCAACAGGGCAGCGGGCTCGATATCGTCGAGCGGCCGGTGATAAAGAGCGAGGTCGGCAAGAACGTCCGGGAGGTGGAAGACCTGGTGGTCAGCGTGTTGCGCGGGCACCGGCTGCTCGGTTACGACGACCCCGAGGCCAGTCCGCTCCAGCTGACGGACCGGGTCATCACCATCGTGCGTGCGACGAAGGCGCTGCCCGGTGCGGTGCGGGGCGGCGGCAACGCCAAGCCGGAGTAGCCTCGCGCCATGGACGCGATCACGATTCCCGAACCAGGTGGTCCCGAGGCGCTGGTCTGGGCGGAGGCACCGGACCCCGAACCCGGCCAGGGGGAGGTCCTCGTCGAGGTTGCCGCGAGCGCCGTCAATCGCGCGGACGTCCTCCAGCGGCAGGGCTTCTACGACCCGCCGCCCGGCGCGTCCCCCTATCCGGGGCTGGAGTGCTCGGGCCGGATCGTGTCCGTCGGCTCCGGAGTCTCCGGATGGAGCGTGGGCGACGAGGTGTGCGCGCTGCTGTCGGGCGGCGGATACGCGGAGCGGGTGGTCGTGCCCGCCGGCCAGCTGCTCCCGGTGCCCCAAGGCGTCGACTTGATCACGGCGGCGGCACTGCCCGAGGTCACGTGCACCGTCTGGTCCAACGTGTTCATGGTCGCCCATCTGCGGCCCGGTGAGACGCTGCTGGCACACGGCGGCGCCAGCGGGATCGGCACGATGGCCATCCAGTTGGGGAAGGCGGTGGGCGCACGTGTGGCCGTTACCGCTGGAGGGCCGGAGAAGCTGGCGCGCTGCGCCGAGCTGGGCGCCGACATCCTGATCGACTACCGCGAGCAGGACTTCGTCGAGGAGCTGCGGAAGGCTACCGACGGTGCCGGGGCCGATGTCATTCTCGACATCATCGGCGCCAAGTACCTGGACAGGAACGTGCGTGCGCTGGCCGTCAACGGGCGTCTGGCCGTGATCGGGCTGCAGGGCGGGGTGAAGGGCGAGCTGAACCTCGGGGTGCTGCTGGGCAAGCGGGGCGCGGTGACCGCGACATCGCTGCGCGCTCGGCCGCTGCACGAGAAGACGGCGATCGTCGCCGCCGTGCGGGAGCACGTCTGGCCGCTCATCGAGGTGGGGGCGGTGAAGCCCGTGGTGGACCGTGCTCTGCCGATGCCGGAGGCGGCCGAGGCGCACCGGATCCTGGAGTCCGGCGCCCATGTGGGCAAGGTGCTGCTGGTGGCCCCGGCCTGGCAGCGCTGAACCGGGCCCACCCGGGCCGGAGGACCGGCCCCCACCGTCCCGCTCCGTGCCGGTGCGGAGCGCGCGCCGATGACGACGGCCCCGCCCTTGCGAAGGACGGGGCCGCTCTGCGTGGGGGAACTCAGAGGTAGGGGCCCGAGCGGGCGGCGCCGCCGTGGAGGGGGTCGTCGTCGGTCGGAGCACCCGGGGGGAGCGCACGGCGCATCTGCTCGAGCTGGGCGCGGGCCGCCATCTGCTGGGCGAACAGCGCCGTCTGGATGCCGTGGAAGAGCCCTTCGAGCCAGCCGACCAGCTGGGCCTGCGCGATGCGCAGCTCGGCCTCCGAGGGCACGGTCTCGTCGGTGAACGGAAGCGAGAGCCGCTCAAGCTCCTCGACGAGCTCAGGGGCCAGCCCTTCCTCGAGTTCCTTCACCGAGCTCGCATGGATCTCCTTCAGCCGGACCCGGCTCGCCTCGTCCAGAGGTGCCGCGCGCACCTCCTCCAGCAGCTGCTTGATCATGCTGCCGATCCGCATGACCTTCGCGGGCTGTTCGACCATCTCCGTCACCGGGACCTCGCGAGGCTCGCCGTCACCTTCACCGCCGCCGAGCGCCATCCCGTTCTGTCCCACGATGAGGACCGGGGGACTCTCCTGCGACCGTTCACTCCTCGGCATCTCCATGCCGTCCATTCTCTCGCACCTGTGGTTCCCCCCACGGTGTGCCCCCGCACCGGGGTGATCCACCCTGGTGCGAGGGCACGATTTCACCGGGCGCGTACCGAAGAGGGCTCAGATCGCCTCACGGCGGGCCAGCGCACCCCGGGAGCGGGTGACCAGTGCCGCCAGCAGGGCTGCGCCGAGCGGCACCGCGACCAGCAGGGCGGCCAGCGTGCCCCACGGGATGACGATCGTGGACACCGGAGGGGTCAGGTTCCCGCCCCAGCCGGCGTCCAGTGCCTCCTCGTACCACTTGAGCTCCTGGCGGTGCTCGGTGAGCCGCAGGCCCATCGCGGGCAGGACTCCGGCGGCCGAGCCGAGGACCACGCCCATCGCGGCGATGACGCCGCACTGGAATCCGCTCAGCGTGCGACGGACCCGGGGCGGGGCCCCCACGGCCGCCAGGGTCTTGAGGTCGGCCTCCGCGTCGGCCTGTGCCAGCCCGGTGGCGATCCCGGCCGCCCCGATCGTGACCAGGCCGGCGAAGACGGTCAGGGCCAGCAGGACGATGCTGTTGTCGCTGGTGTAGCCCTCCTCGAGGTGCAGATCGATGTTCGCGGCCGACTTGTCGAGCTCACCGTCGAGCTTCTGCCGCTGCTCGCTGCTGGGCATCCGGTCCGTGGAGTAGTACGCACCGAGCGGGACGGTGGTGATGCCGGCCGCCTTGGCCGCCGGCGGCGGAAGGATCATGGCCACCCCATAGGCGTCGACCTCGTCTGCCGCCTGGTGGACGGGGAAGGACTTGATCGTGCCGGGGATCTCCTTGTCGTTCTCTATCGCCCGGTTCGCAGCCTCCATGTCGGTGATCAGTCGGATGGCGACCGCACCGCTTCCGTCGAGGTTGCGCTTGTCGAAGGAGACGGCCTTGCCGTCCGCCAGGGCCTTCGCGGCGGACGGATCGTCGACGGCGAGCACCTCCAGCAGCTTCTCGTCGGCGACGAGCACCCCGCTCTCCGTGTAGGTCATGCCGGAGCTCTCCTTGCACCGCCAGTCCTTGGCGAGTGCGCGCAGCTGGGCCTTGGTGAACTTCTCGGAGGGATCCTGGCCGTCGGAGGAGCTCCACAGCGGACAGCGGTTCGGCTCGGGCACGACGATCTCGTAGCTGCCGCATTCCTTGCCGCCGCCGAACGGCGGGCAGTTGACGCTCCCGACGACGATCCGGTCCACGTCGGCGCGCACGTCCACCGGCAGGTACTTCTGCACCGCGGCGCGGGCCGCCGGCACATCCCGTCCGCCGCCGTCGGCGATCACCATCGAGACCGCACCGTGCGGCAGCCGCGCCTCGTACGAGGCCTCCGACTGGGCGTCACTACTGGTGGCGTACGTGGCCACGGCGACGGTTCCGGCGACCGCGGCGAGTACGGCGGCCACCGCCGGTGCCGTGCGGCCCCGGTTGCGCACCGCGTCCCGCAGCGCCAGCCGCGGTGACAGCGGCAGCCAGCGGCCGGAGCGGCCGAACAGGCCGACCAGCGCGGGCGTCATGGCGACCACGCCGAGCTCCGCGAGGGCGCTGCCGCCCGCGACGATGACGAACTGCTCGGTGAGCAGCGAGCCGTAGAGGGCGATCGCGGCGCCGAGCGCCACGGCGACCAGTCCGAGCACGGGCAGTACCCGGTTGCTCCGCCGGATACCGCGGCGGCCGGTGAGCGAGGCCAGAACGGTCTGCCGGGAAGCGGTCACCGCGGGGACGATCGCGGCCAGCAGACCGGTGACCACGGCGAGGAGTCCGATGCCGAGCAGTTCGAGAGGACGGATGTCGAAGCTGCCGAAGCGCGCACCGATGTAGTCCTCCAGCAGGGGACGGAGCGCGAAGGTCAGCATCAGGCCGAGGACCGTGCCCACGACCGCGGAGGCGACGCCGATCACCAGCCCGCCGGCCAGGACGATGGCCCGGACGTGGCTGCGGTCGCCGCCGTTGGCGCCGACCAGCCCGAGCTGGCGGCGCGAGCGCCGGGCACCCACCGCGAAGGCGGGCCCTGCCAGCAGACAGATCTCCAGCATGGCCAGACCGACGACCGTGCCGACCGCCGCGAGCGCGGCGGCCCGGGCGGCGGTGCTCTGCTCGTAGTTCCTGTTATCCCAGCCCTTGCGCTCGTACAGCGGCACGTCCGCATCGGCCGGCGGCGAGAGCTGCACGGCGCGTGACAGCACCCGGACGCCCTTGGTGTTGATCTCCTGGACCATGTTCCACGTGAAACCGCCCGGCAGGCTCACCAGGTAGTTCGTGGACTTCTCGGTGCCCGGCAGCCCGTCTGCGGTGAGCGCCTTGTCGAGCGGGTCCAGCAGTGCGCCGGGGAGCGCGTTGACCTGGTCGCTCTTCAGCGAGTCCGGCAGTTCGTAGGAGCCGGTGATCGTGTACTCGCGGTCCAGCCCGCGCGCCACCAGCTTCGAGCCCACGCTCAGCCCGCTGGACTCCAGGAAGTGCGTCGTCGCCGCCACCTCGTCCGGCGACTTCGGGAAGCGGCCGCTGACCGGCGTCATGATGCCCTCGGCCATCGGATCAACGGCCCTGAGCTCCCGGATCTCGGCGTTCAGCAGCCCGTGCGCGGTGCGCAACTTCCCGGAACCGGACGAGTCCTCGAGGAACTTCGTGCCGGCCGGGAGGGCCTTGCGGACATCCGTGTCGCCTTCGGGCCAGGGCTTGTCCGAGAAGTCCCCGACGGGGTCGTAACCGTTGCCGTCCGGGGTCTGGTGGATCGGCACGCCACCTGTCTGGGCATCGCTCACCTGGGCGTCGGCGCGGCCGAGCTTGCGCTCCAGGGACTGCTCGGTGGAGAGCTCGGCGCTGCGCAGGGTCAGATCGGCGGCGCTCACCCCGAGGATCGGGAGGGCGATCATCGCGAGGACGAGGAAGCTGCGTCCCTTGGAGCGGACGGCGTCGCGGCGGGCGATACGGACCGCGGCGCGCCAGGAGTGGTACCAGTTCCTCACCGCTCGGCCGCCTGACCACTCAGCAGGGAGTCCGCGTCGCTGCGGACGGTCTGGTCGACCACCGAGCCGTCGCGGAGGAAGACGACCCGGTCCGCCCACGCGGCGAAGCGGGGCTCATGGGTGACGAGGATGCCCGCCGCTCCCGCGTCGCAGCGCGTGCGCAGCAGCGCGAGGACGGACTCACCGGTCTCGGAGTCCAGAGCGCCGGTCGGTTCGTCGGCGAGCACCAGACGGCGGTCGCCGACGAGCGCGCGGGCGATGGCCACCCGCTGCTGCTGGCCGCCGGACATCTCGTCGGGGAACCGGTCGGCGAGATGGCCGAGACCCATCTCGTCGAGGGCCGTGACGGCCTCGTTCCGGGCCCTGCGAGCGGAGTGGCCGTCGAGTTCGCGGGGCAGTGCGATGTTCTCCGCGGCGGTCAGCGCCGGTATGAGGTTGTAGTCCTGGAAGACGTACCCGATGCTGCGCCGGCGCAGCGCGGCGAGTGTCCTGCGGTCGGCGGTGGTGATGTCGGTGTTCTCGACGATCACCTGGCCCGACGTCGGTGTGTCGAGGCCGCCCGCGATCGTCAGCAGCGTGGACTTCCCGGAGCCGGACGGGCCCATGACGGCGACGAGTTCACCGGGGAACACATCGAGGTCGACACCGCGCAGTGCATGCACCTCGGTGGCACCGCTGCCGTGCACCCGGGACAGGTTTCGTAGTTGCAGGACGGGCTGCTGGGGCTGGTGGGAATGGTCGGACATGAGAGGTCCCCCTTGGGCGTACGCGTGAGGCGTACATGAGCGGATGTGGAAGGCGAGTGCCTGGGAGGCACCGGGGCGGGACGGCCCGAACGGGCCTCCTGCGAGGGCCGGGAGAAGGGTTCGAGTGCGCCCGGCGTACGGCGCTTGCCTCACCCCGTCCGGCGCCGGTGGGTCGGCGCCGGACCCGGACGCGACCCCTGTCGAGCAGGGGCGGGGCTCAGCCGGGCCTCCTCCGGTGTCCGTGGGCGGGTGCCGGAGCCGGGGCGGGTGGGGGTGCGGGCTCCGGGTGCCGCTCCGCCGCCGCGGAGAGCCGGATGAGCCGGGCCTCGCAGTGGTCGAGCCAGCGGGCTTCCGCCTCGGTCTGGAAGATGAGCTGCTCCAGCACGAGCAGCCAGGCGATCTCGTCCCGGTCGGCGGGCGCCGGTTCCAGCGCCTGGGCCTTGAGACGGGTGTAGTCCTGCATCGCCTTCACGGTGTGGCGGCGCTGGGACTGGATGACATCGCGGATGTCGACGGCCGGCGCGCCGACCGCCATGGCGAGCTTGATGGCCAGCTCGTCCCGCGCGGGGCTGGTCCGGTCGACGGGCCGTTCGAACCAGGCCCGCAGCTCCGCCCGCCCGGCGCCGGTGATGGCGTAGAGCGTGTGGCCGGCCTCGTCCTCGCCGTCCTGCGCGACCATTCCGTCGCGCTCCAGCCGGTTCAGGGTCGTGTAGACCTGGCCCACGTTGAGCGGCCAGGTCGCCCCCGTACGGGACTCGAACTCCGTGCGGAGCTGGGAACCGTAGCGGGGACCGCGTTCGAGGAGGGCGAGCAGCCCGTGCCGGATCGACATACCGAGTATGTATACCGGGTATGCCGACGGCGACCAACCGCCCTGAGGCGGACGTCCGGCGTAGTCCGTACGGGGGACACACGAACCCGGGGAGGACGACACCGCCGTACGCACCCGGACGAAACGGCACGAGCGCACCGCCCGAACGGGTGGACGGGGAGGGCGTGGGAGCGTCCCCGGGCTCAGCCGCGACGCAGCCGTAGCCCCATGTAGCCCAGCCCCAGCCCCATGAGGGCACAGCCGGCGCCCAGCGTCAGCGCCGGGATCTGCCGTTCGAGCGGCTGGGGTACGGGACGCGGGTGGGACCTGCCCGCGGCGGCGGGAGACGCGTCGTCCGTAGGGGTGGGTTCCGAGGGAGACGGGGAGTCCGGCACGGCGTGGGCCTCGGCCTCGGCCGTGTTCTCGTCGTGCGGCGTGGTGTCCTCCTCGGTCGCGGCCTCCTCGGGGTCGCGGCCGTGTCCGAGCCCGTCGTCGTGGTGCCGGCCGGGGGGCGTCGACGCGTCGGGTGAGGGCGCGGAGGTCCGGCCGGGGCGCAGCCGGCCCTCGCCGGCCTGACGCCCGGCCAGCGACGGGGTGGGTGACGGATCGGGTCGCTCGGCGGCCTTCCCGCGTGGTGCGTGCGCCGCCCGGGAGCGTCCGGGGTCCGCCGGCGGGCGGTCCCCGGCCGTGCCCGTGCCCTGTTCCGGTGCGGCGCCCCCGTCGGCCCGCCGGTGTGACGGTGCGCCGTGCGCCGGGTCGCCGGCGGCGAGTGTCCTCCGGTCGGGGCCGGTGTGATCCGCGCCTGCCCCCGGCGTCCGGGAACGCCCGCGCTCCTCGCCGTGCGTGCTCTGGCCGTACCGGCGGCTGCCGTCGCGCCCGTCACCGCCGTACGGGCCACGTTCACCGCGCTCCTCGCCGCCGTACCGCCCGGACCCGTCGTACCGGCCGTCCTCGCCGCCCCGTCCGCGGCCCTCGCCGTCCCCGCGCGACTCCGCGGAGTGGGTCAGGGGGCCGTCGGCGTAGGCGTACGTCGCGACGGGCAGGGTGAGGACCAGTGCCGCGAGGGTCGTCGCGCAGTGCGTGCGGAGCTTCGGAGTCACGGGGTGACCCCCTCCCGAGCCGGGTCGCCGAGGTTTCGGGCTCAGCGTCACATGGTCGGGAACTTCCGGCATCCCGGGCGAAACCGGACTGTCTGGCGGAGAGTGGCCCGGCACGAACGCGTGCCGGGCCACTCACTCTCAGGGCCACTCACTCTCAGAGGAGAAGCCCGCCTGGGCGTGTGGCGGTGCGGCCGCACGGTCCCCAAGGTCTGGCGATCACTGGTGCCGCGTCAGGCAGGGTTTGCCCGTCAAGGAGCGGCGTCCGGTGCACGGGGCCTCCCCCGGCCCTCGGGGCCGAGGGGGTGGGGTAGGCCCCATGCACCAGACGCCGCAGGCCCCGCCCTGCGGGCGGACGGAGCTACTTTCGCAACACGCCCTAGCTAGCTAGTACCCCGGGTTCCCCGTGCCGACCGTCAGCTCGAAGGTCTGGTTGCCCGGCACCACGGCGGTGCCCTCCGTGGGGAACTGGTCGATGACCTGGTCCTCGGCGAACTGGGGGTCGTCCTTCTCCGTGACCTTGAACTTCCAGCCCGCGGCCTGCAGGCACGACTTGACGGAGATCACGTCCTTGTAGGTGAAGCTGGGCGCCCGGACCTTCGCCGGGTCGTCGCTGTCCTCCTGTGCGTCCGTGCACTCGTCCGTGTCCATCGTGCGGTTGCGCTCCGGCGGCTTGTGGCCCGCGACGGCCGGCTCCGAGACCGACGGGTCGGCGCCGCCTCCGCCCTCGTCGCCGCCGTTCAGGGTGAGCGCCGTGACCACTCCGCCGACCGCGAGGAGCGCCACCACGATCGAGCCGACGATCAGCGGCGTGCTCCGCCTGCCGCCTCCGGACGGTGCGGGGGCGGCGGCCTGGTGGGGGGAGAGCTGGTACGCCGGGGGCACCGGGGCCTGGGTCTGGTAGGCCGGGGCCTGCTGCGGATAGCCGTAGCCCGGGGTGGGGCCGTGCACCGGGCCGGGGGCCGGCGTCGACGGGCCGTACGGGCCGGGCTGGTAGGGCTGCTGGACGCTGCCCGGGCCCGGGGCCGGGGCCGACTGGTCCACCGGCGGGAACACCGCGGACGCGACGCCCGAGCCGCTGTTCGTCGTCGGAGCGCCCTGCACGATCACGGGGGCGTGCGTCTGGCCCGCGCCCGCGACCCGCAGGCACTCGTCGCGCATGGCGGCGGCGCTCGGGAAGCGCTCGTTCGGGTTCTTCTTCAGCGCCCGTGCGACCAGGGCGTCCATCGCCGGGGTCACCGAGCGGTTGATGGAGGACGGGGCGACCGGCTCCTCCTGGACGTGCGCGTACGCGATCGCCAGCGGCGAGTCCGCGTCGAACGGCAGCCGGCCCGTCAGCAACTGGAAGAGCATGATGCCGACCGAGTACAGGTCGGAGCGGGCGTCGACGCCGCGTCCGAGGGCCTGCTCGGGAGACAGGTACTGCGGAGTACCGACGACCATGCCGGTCTGCGTCATCGACGTGACGCCCGACTGCATGGCGCGGGCGATACCGAAGTCCATGACCTTGACGACGCCGCGCTTCGTCATCATCACGTTGCCCGGCTTGATGTCCCGGTGGACCAGGCCCATCTCATGGCTGGTCTCCAGCGCTGCCAGTACGTCGGCGGTCACCTTGAGCGCCTTGTCGGCCGGCATCGCGCCGAACTGCCGGGTGTCCTCCTGGAGGACGGAGCCGAGTGGCTTGCCCTCCACGTACTCCATGACGATGTACGGCATGAGCGCGCCGTTGAGCTCGTCCTCACCGGTGTCGAAGACGGACACGATGTTCGTGTGGGACAGCTTGGCGACGGCCTGGGCCTCGCGCCGGAAGCGCTCGCGGAAGGACTGTTCCCGGCCGAGTTCGGTGTGGAGCGTCTTGATGGCGACCTGCCGGTCCAGCGCGCTGTCGTACGCGAGGTACACCGACGCCATCCCGCCTTCGCCGAGCAGGTCGCGAAGCTGGTACCGGCCGCCCGCTACCGAACCGCCCGCGTAGCGGCCGCCCTGTGCGCCGTCCTGGCTCATGACTGTGCTTCCCCCTAGGCACGCACACCGTGGAGCGGTGGCCGCGGTGATCCGGATTACGTGGCAAGTCTGCCCGAGGGCAGTGACACGTCAAGCCGGGTGCCCGTTCCGTGACCGTACGCACAAGAAGCGTCTCGCAAGCGTTACAGGAACCGGACTTATGTGCTCCGGCCCACCGGCAACGGGTCCGGCTACCGGTCCATCTCGGACCGGCGTGTCGCCGGAAGCCTGTAGCGTGACGTGTCGAACCACCGAGAGATGCCGCTCGCGCGCAGCGCGGCAAGACACGACGGCGAGGACTGATGGCACCCGAATCCGGACCACATGGCGGCGGAGTGTCGGATGCTGCTGACTCCTGGGGCGTCGGCGGGCTCGTCGGCGACGGCCGGTACCGACTGACCCACCGTCTCGGCCGGGGCGGTATGGCCGAGGTGTTCGCGGCGGAGGACGTCCGGCTCGGCCGCACCGTCGCCGTGAAGCTGCTCCGTGCCGATCTGGCCGAGGACCCGGTGTCCAAGGCGCGCTTCACGCGCGAGGCGCAGTCCGTCGCGGGCCTCAACCACCATGCCATCGTGGCGGTGTACGACTCCGGCGAGGACGTCGTGGACGGGCAGTCCGTGCCGTACATCGTGATGGAGCTGGTCGAGGGCCACACCATCCGCGATCTGCTGATCAACGCCGAGGCGCCGCCGCCGGAGCAGGCGCTCATCATCGTCTCCGGCGTCCTCGAGGCACTCGCGTACTCGCACCAGCACGGCATCGTCCACCGCGACATCAAGCCGGCGAACGTCATCATCACCAACAGCGGCGCGGTCAAGGTGATGGACTTCGGCATCGCCCGTGCGCTGCACGGCGCTTCGACGACGATGACCCAGACCGGCATGGTCATGGGCACGCCCCAGTACCTCTCCCCGGAGCAGGCGCTCGGCAAGGCCGTCGACCACCGCTCGGACCTGTACGCCACGGGCTGTCTGCTCTACGAACTGCTCGCGCTGCGCCCGCCGTTCACCGGCGAGACACCGTTGTCCGTCGTCTACCAGCACGTCCAGGACATGCCGGTGCCCCCTTCCGAGGTCTCGGACGTGGCCCCGCCGGAGCTGGACGGGCTCGCGATGCGCGCGCTGGCCAAGGACCCCGACGACCGGTTCCAGAGCGCCGAGGAGATGCGGGCGCTCCTGCAGTACGGGTTGCAGATGCTGCAGCAGCAGGGCAGCCACACGGGTGCCTGGAACACCGGCCCGGTCGAGATGCACGAGGGCGGCCACACCCCGGCGCAGGGCATGGGCGCGACGGCGGTCATGGGGCATCCGCACCACGGGGAGACCTCGAAGGGCCCGCTCCTCCCGCCGCGCAATCCGGAAGACGGCGCGTACGCCGCCGGGCCCGGCGGCGGCAGGGGCGGAAGGGGCAAGGTGTGGCTGTTCGTCGCGCTCGCGGTGATCGCGGTCGTGGCGGGTGTGGCCTTCGCGCTGGACCGGGCGGGCAACCCCGGCACGCAGCCGAAGGACGACCAGAAGGTCTCCGACACCCCGACCCAGTCCGACCTTTCGCCGACCCCCTCGGAGGAGCAATCCGAGGAGGAAGAGGAGGAGGACCAGGGCACGAACGGCAACCAGGGCCAATGGCCGCCGAGCGACCGTCCTTCCCGGCAGGAACCGCCGCCGTCGCAGCCGCAGAGCCCGAGCCACGACCCGAGCGACACCCCGTCGGACACCGAGGGCACCACGGACGGGACGACGGAGGGCAACACCAGCGAGGGCACGACGGAGGGCACGTCCACCGGTACGGACGCGGGCACGACGACCGGCACCGACGCCGGCACCACCACCGGTACCGATGCCGGTACGAGCACGGGCACGGACGCGGGCACGACGACCGGTACGGACGCGGGCGCGGACGCCGGCACCACCACCGGAACCACGCCGGGCTGACCCGGGGAGGGCCGCCCGGTCGGCGCCGTCAGCCGGCGAAGGCCTCGCAGACCGCCTCGTACTCCCGCGTCCACCACACCGCCAGGGCCGACACCGCAGGGAACTGCGGGTCGGCCCTTCGGTCGTGCAGCTGGTAGCGCCAGCGCAGTATCCAGAAGTCGTTGAGCCGCTCCCACCACACCCGGTGCACGGCGGCGGCGAGTTCCGCCGCGTCGGCCCCGGCCGCCCGCCGGTAGGCGTGCGCGTAGGCCCGTACCTTGCCCAGCTCCAGCCGGCCCGAGGGCCGGACGAAGAAGATCGCCGCGGCCCTCACGGCCTCCTCGGCCCGCGGCTGGACGCCCAGCCGGTCCCAGTCGACGATCGCGGCCGGCTCCGCACCTCGGTGGTCGCCCCGGTAGAGCAGGTTGAGCGGGTGGAAGTCGCCGTGCACCCAGCCGCCGGCGGCGGCCGGCGGCGGCCGGCGGTGCGCATGCCCTTCGAGCAGGGCGCGGCGCTCCAGCAGCCGGTGCTCGGCGAGGACGTCGAAACTGTCCCCGGGGCGATGGGTGCGGGCCAGCTCCAGCAGAGCGTCGATGAGGGCGAAGGTCTCCTCGGGATCCGCGCTCTCGTGCGGTCGTACCGTACTTCGGCGTCCCCCCGGCTCCGCGTCCATGACCCGCTCCAGGCCGGTGTGCACCAAGCCGAGGAGGGCGCCCAGCCGGCGGGACTCGAGGGTGGTGAGCTGGGCCCCGCGGCGGTGACGGCCGTTCACCCAGGGGTGCAGGGCGTAGCAGCGGCCGCCGATCACGGCCACTGTGTCGCCGGACCTGTCGGCCACGGGCGGGGCGACGGGAACACCGAGCGACTGGAGGCGGCGGACCGCCCGGTGCTGGCGGGCGATGGTCTCGCGGTCGGCGGTCGGCTCGTCGACGTGCTGCTTGAGGAAGTAGGCGCCGCGTGTGGTGGCGAGCCGGTAACCGCGGTTCAGCAGGCCCTGGGTGACGGGTTCGCAGGAGAGGGGTTCGCCGGCGTCCTCGTACCGGCGCAGCAGCGCGGCGAGGGGTGGTGGGCCGATCGGGGGTGGGGCAATAGCAGATGAGCGCGGCACCCTTCAGATGTTAGATCACCCAGCGTGTCGCCGATGTCGCTGCTCGGGACGGCCGGGGTGTGCACGGTGGCGAAGCGGGGTGTGAGGCGCATGCGGACCGGTTCGCCGGCGGTGACGCCAACGGCCTCGCGCGCGGCCGTCACCCCCGCGACCGGGTCCGCCCCACGCCCCCGCCCGCGGGCGCTTGTCCGGCGCCCGGAGGTTCCTCACCCGGACGGCTTCTGCCCGACCGGGTGGAATCCGGCGCTCCGGGTATACGGGTGCCTCAGTGCCGTTCGGCCCGGAGCCGTGCCACGTACGCGGCGGCCTGGGAGCGCCGTTCCATGCCCAGCTTCGACAGCAGACCGGAGACGTAGTTCTTGATGGTCTTCTCCGCCAGGTGCAGCCGTTCGCCGATGGCCCGGTTGGTCAGCCCCTCGCCGATCAGGTCCAGGATCCTGCGCTCCTGGTCGGTCAGGCTCGCCAGTCTGTCGTCGGTCTTGGGGGCGTTCCCGTCCCGCAGTCGCTCCAGGACGCGCGCGGTGGCGGCCGGGTCGAGCAGGGACCTGCCCGCCGCCACGTCCCGCACCGCCGTCAGCAGCTCGGCGCCGCGGATCGCCTTCAGGATGTAGCCGGAGGCCCCCGCCATGATCGCGTCGAAGAGGGCTTCGTCGTCCGCGTGCGAGGTGAGCATCAGACATTTGATGTCCTCGTTCAGCGAACGGACCTCCCGGCAGACCTCGATCCCGCTTCCGTCGGGGAGGCGAACGTCGAGGATCGCCACATCGGGGCGCACCGCAGGGATCCTGACCAGGGCATCTGCCGCCGTACCGGCCTCGCCGACGACCTCGATGTCGTCCTCGACGGAGAGCAGCTGGTGCACGCCGCGACGCACGACCTCGTGGTCATCCACCAGGAATACGGTGATTTTTCCTTCTTCGTGCACGGCCCAAGTCTCACATACTCACTCTTCCCATGCCGGGGCGACCGGGATAACGTGCCCGTGTTCCGGCAGCCGGCAAGGCTGTGACCAGTGGTTGTTCCCGTATTTCTCGATTTACTTGGAAATCCAAGCAAAATCGCAGGTCAAATGGGGTTTCGCAGGAATGCGCCCCACTGGGTAACGTGCCTTTGGCAGGCGCTCGCCGGGGCACCTGTCACGCCTGTTCCCGGCCGAGCCGCACCCACCCCGTGCACCGTAGGGAGACAGGCGAGCCGCACTGGACCCCGGCGGACCCCGGGAGCCGGACAGACGGAGGAGCACGCACGTGACCGTGGAGAACACTGCCGCGCGCAAACCGCGCCGCAGCAGTAAGCGCGTCAGCGCAGCGAAGAAGCCAACGGGTTCCGAGCCCCAGCTCGTACAGCTGCTGACGCCCGAGGGTGAGCGGGTCGAGCACCCGGACTACGACCGCCATGTCGCCGACCTCGGCCCCGACGAGCTCCGCGGGCTCTACCGGGACATGGTTCTCACCCGCCGTTTCGACGCCGAGGCCACGGCGCTGCAGCGCCAGGGCGAGCTGGGCCTGTGGGCCTCGCTGCTCGGCCAGGAGGCCGCCCAGATCGGCTCCGGCCGCGCCCTGCGCGACGACGACTACGTCTTCCCGACCTACCGTGAGCACGGCGTCGCCTGGTGCCGCGGGGTCGACCCGACGAATCTGCTCGGGATGTTCCGCGGCGTGAACCACGGCGGCTGGGACCCGAACAGCAACAACTTCCACCTGTACACGATCGTCATCGGCTCGCAGACGCTGCACGCCACCGGCTACGCGATGGGCGTCGCCAAGGACGGTGCCGACTCCGCGGTGATCGCGTACTTCGGCGACGGCGCCTCCAGCCAGGGCGACGTGGCGGAGTCGTTCACCTTCTCCGCGGTCTACAACGCCCCGGTCGTGTTCTTCTGCCAGAACAACCAGTGGGCGATCTCCGAGCCCACCGAGCGCCAGACCCGGGTGCCGCTCTACCAGCGCGCCCAGGGCTTCGGCTTCCCCGGCGTCCGCGTCGACGGCAACGACGTGCTCGCGTGCCTGGCCGTGACCCGGTCCGCGCTGGAGCGCGCCCGCCGGGGCGAGGGCCCGACGCTGGTCGAGGCGTTCACGTACCGCATGGGCGCCCACACCACCTCCGACGACCCGACCCGCTACCGCCACGACGACGAGCGGGCGGCCTGGGAGGCCAAGGACCCGATCCTGCGTCTCCGGAAGTACCTGGCCGCGCAGGGCCACGCCGACGAGGCGTTCTTCACCGAGCTCGACGCGGAGAGCGACGCGCTCGCCAAGCGTGTCCGCGAGGCGGTGCGCGCCATGCCCGACCCGGACGACATGGCCATGTTCGACAACGTCTACGCCGACGGGCACGCCCTCGTCGACGAGGAGCGCGCGCAGTTCGCCGCGTACCAGGCGTCGTTCGCCGACGCGCCGCAGGAGGGCAAGTAGCCATGGCCGTAGAGAAGATGTCGCTCGCCAAGGCGCTCAACGAGTCGCTGCGCAAGGCTCTCGACACCGACCCCAAGGTCCTCGTCATGGGCGAGGACGTCGGCAAGCTCGGCGGAGTCTTCCGCATCACCGACGGGCTCCAGAAGGACTTCGGCGAGGAGCGGGTCATCGACACCCCGCTCGCCGAGTCCGGCATCGTCGGCACCGCGATCGGTCTCGCCCTGCGCGGCTACCGCCCGGTCGTCGAGATCCAGTTCGACGGTTTCGTCTTCCCCGCGTACGACCAGATCGTCACGCAGCTCGCGAAGATGCACGCCCGCGCGCTCGGCAAGGTCAAGCTGCCGGTCGTCGTCCGCATCCCCTACGGCGGCGGCATCGGCGCGGTCGAGCACCACTCCGAGTCGCCCGAGGCGCTGTTCGCCCATGTGGCCGGTCTCAAGGTCGTCTCGCCGTCGAACGCGGCCGACGGCTACTGGATGCTCCAGCAGGCCATCCAGAGCGACGACCCGGTGATCTTCTTCGAGCCCAAGCGGCGCTACTGGGACAAGGGCGAGGTCGACACCGAGTCCATCCCGGACCCGCTGCACGCCGCCCGCGTCGCCCGCGCCGGCACGGACATCACCCTCGCCGCCTACGGCCCGATGGTGAAGGTCTGCCTGGAGGCCGCCGCGGCCGCCGAGGAGGAGGGCAAGTCGGTCGAGGTCCTGGACCTGCGCTCGATGTCCCCGATCGACTTCGACGCCGTGCAGCGGTCGGTGGAGAGGACGGGCCGGCTGGTCGTCGTCCACGAGGCCCCGGTGTTCTACGGCTCGGGCGCGGAGATCGCCGCCCGCATCACGGAGCGGAGCTTCTACCACCTGGAGGCGCCGGTCCTGCGGGTCGGCGGGTTCCACGCTCCGTACCCGCCGGCCCGGCTGGAGGAGGAGTACCTTCCGGGACTGGACCGGGTGCTCGACGCCGTCGACCGCTCGCTGGCGTACTGAGGAGAGGGTCGTGACGACGATGACTGACGCTTCCGCCCGCTTCCGCGAGTTCAAGATGCCCGACGTGGGCGAGGGACTCACCGAGGCCGAGATCCTCAAGTGGTACGTCCAGCCCGGCGACACCGTCACCGACGGTCAGGTCGTCTGCGAGGTCGAGACAGCCAAGGCCGCGGTGGAACTGCCCATCCCGTACGACGGAGTGGTGCACGAGCTTCGCTTCGACGAGGGCACCACCGTGGACGTCGGCACCGCGATCATCACCGTGGACGTGGCACCGGGCTCCGGCCCGGCCGAGGAGCCGCCGCCGGCGGCCACCGAGCCCGCAGTCGCGGCAGCCGAGCCGGAGGCCGGGGCGAAGGACAAGCCCACCGGCCGCCAGCCCGTGCTGGTCGGCTACGGCGTGGCCGAGTCCTCCACCAAGCGCCGTCCGCGCAAGGGCACCCCGGTGCCCGGGCAGGCCCAGCCGGCCGCGCGGGCCGAGGCCAAGGCGGCCGTGCAGGCCGAGCTGAACGGTCACGGGACCGCGGCGCCCGCCGCGCCCCGACCGCTGGCCAAGCCCCCGGTCCGCAAGCTGGCCAAGGACCTCGGAGTGGATCTCGCCACGGTCGTGCCGAGCGGACCCGACGGGATCATCACCCGCGACGACGTCCGTGCTGCCGTGGCCCCGGCCGAGGCACCCGCGCCCGCCGCGGCGCCCGAGCCCGTGGCCGCGGAGACCGTGGCGGCGCCTTCCGGCGCGGCGGCCGCCGGCGCCCGCGAGACCCGGATCCCGATCAAGGGCGTCCGGAAGGCCACCGCCGCGGCGATGGTCGGCTCGGCCTTCACCGCGCCGCACGTCACCGAGTTCATCACGGTCGACGTCACGCGCACGATGAAGCTGGTCGAGGAGCTCAAGTCCGACAAGGACATGGCCGGGCTGCGGGTGAACCCCCTGCTGCTCATCGCCAAGGCGCTGCTGGTCGCGATCAGGCGCAACCCGGAGGTCAACGCCGCCTGGGACGAGGCGAACCAGGAGATCGTGCTCAAGCACTACGTCAACCTGGGCATCGCCGCGGCCACCCCGCGTGGTCTGATCGTGCCGAACATCAAGGACGCGCACGCCTTGACCCTGCCGCAGCTCGCCGGGGCCCTCGGCGAGCTGGTGTCCACGGCCCGTGAGGGGAAGACGACGCCGGCCGCCATGCAGGGCGGCACGGTGACGATCACCAACGTGGGCGTCTTCGGGGTCGACACCGGTACGCCGATCCTCAACCCCGGTGAGTCGGCCATCCTCGCGGTCGGTGCGATCAAGCTGCAGCCGTGGGTCCACAAGGGCAAGATCAAGCCGCGCCAGGTCACCACGCTCGCTCTCTCCTTCGACCACCGACTGGTCGACGGCGAACTGGGCTCCAAGGTCCTGGCGGATGTCGCCGCCGTGCTGGAGCAGCCGAAGAGGCTCATCACCTGGGCCTGACCAGCCGGTTCACCACGCGGCACCGCACGAGGAAGGTCCCGGGATGCCAACGCGTCCCGGGACCTTCCCGTCGGTCGGTGCGCGCGTCGATCAGTCGCGCTGGGCGCCGGCCGGGAGCGGGCGCAGCTCCATCGAGCGGGCGCTGGTGGAGGCGAAGCCGAAGTCGAGCAGCTTCGCCGCGTCCTTGAAGCGGTTGTCGCCGGTGGACGAGGCCAGGACGACACCGGTGTAGGTCCTGCCGTTGCGGGTCGCGGCGAAGACGAGGCAGGGGCCCGCCGCCGTGCCCGTACCGGTCTTCACACCGATGGCGCCGTTGTAGGAGCCCAGCAGCTTGTTGGTGTTGTACCAGGTGTACGTGCGGGTGCCGCCGGTGCTGGTCGTGGCAGGGGCCTTGTACGACGTGGGCTTGACGACGTCGCGGAAGACGGAGCTGCTCATGGCGTGTCGGGCGAGCTTCGCCAGGTCCCACGGGGTCGTGTAGTTGTTCCCGGTCGTGGAGATGCCGTCGAACGAGTCGAACTTGGTGTTGACCAGACCGAGCTGCTTGGCCTTCGCGTTCATCTTGCCGATGAAGGACTTCGTGCGGGCCGAGGTCGTCGTGCCCGTGCCGAAGGTGTCGGCGAGGGCGTACGCGGCGTCGCAGCCGGACGGCAGCATCAGCCCGGACAGCAGCTGGCGGACGGTCAGCTTGTCACCGGTGCGCAGGTCAGCGGTGCTGGCGCCCTCGCGGGCGACGTAGTTGCGGTACTCCGCCTTGACCGTGACCTTCTTGTTCAGGTCGACGCCCGGGATGGTGAGGACTGTGATGGCCGTCACCAGCTTCGTGGTGCTCGCCATCTGGCGGCGCGTGTTGTTGGCCTTGCCGTATATGGGCTTGCCGTCCGCCTGGTCCAGCAGGAATCCGCCCTTGGCGGTGATGGACGGGATCGGCGTGGCCGCCTGCGCGGGGGCGGCCAAGGGCGAGGCCGTCAGCAGCAGACCACCCGCGAGAGCGACGGTGGCGGCGCGGCGCAGGCCCTTGTGGCTGGTTTTCAAAGGAAACGCTCCGATTAGTCGCGTATGCGTCGAAAGCCTGGCTTTCACAGTCAAATGGGGATCTGGAGAAAGAACGATCCCGATACAAGACACGTGAGGGGCGCGAATGGATGCACGGGTGTGACGCGTGTTTCGGCCGGGCTTCCCCGGCGCCGCCTCCCCGGGGCGGTGCACGCGCCCGCGCTCGCGTCCGGTCCCGTGCTCCGGGCCGTCCTGAATGGCGGACACGTCCACGGATGCACACCTGTTGTATCTATGCTGTGCGCATGCCCGCCGCCCCCGTGAGACAGCCCCCTGCCGCCGACCGCGTCTACGCCCACATCAAGCAGGCCGTCCTCGACCGCCGCTACGAGGGCGGCACCCTCCTCACCGAGGGCGAACTCGCCGAGGCCGTCGGGGTCTCCCGCACCCCCGTCCGCGAGGCGCTCCTCAAGCTGGAGATGGAAGGGCTCCTCAGGCTCTACCCGAAGAAGGGCGCGCTCGTCCTCGCCGTCTCCGCACAGGAGATCGCCGACGTCGTCGAAACCCGGCTGCTGGTCGAGGAGTTCGCCGTCCGCAGGGCCGTACCCGCCCCGCCCCGGCTGATCGAGCGCCTGGAGGAACTGCTCGAGGAGCAGAAGCGGCGCGCCGAGTCCGGCGACCTCGCCCAGGTCGCCGTCACCGACCGCTGCTTCCACGCGGAGATCGTCCGGCACGCCGGGAACGAGATCCTCTCCCGCCTCTACGACCAGCTGCGCGACCGGCAGTTGCGGATGGGGGTCGCCGTCATGCACTCGCACCCCGACCGCATCGCCAAGAACGTCGCCGAGCACGCCGAGATGCTGGACGCCATCAGGGCCGGTGACACCGAGCGGGCCGCGGCCTGCGTGCACCAGCACCTGGGCTGGGTCAAGGTGCTGGTCCGGGGTGAGGAGCGATGAGCCGGGAAACCGCCGCACTGCCCGGTGATCCCCCGGGCGGACGCCGGGCCGCCCTCGTCTGGGGCATCGGCGTCTCCGTCTACTTCGTCGCCGTCATCTTCCGTACGTCGCTGGGCGTCGCCGGACTCGACGCCGCCGACCGCTTCGACGTCAACGCGTCCGCGCTGTCGACGTTCTCCATACTCCAACTGCTCGTCTACGCGGGCATGCAGATACCCGTCGGCCTCATGGTCGACCGGCTCGGCACCAAGAGGGTGCTGACCATCGGCGTCGTCCTCTTCACCGCGGGACAGCTCGGCTTCGCGCTCTCCCCCTCCTACGGCACGGCCCTCGGCGCACGGGCCCTCCTCGGCTGCGGCGACGCGATGACCTTCATCAGCGTGCTGCGGCTCGGCTCCCGCTGGTTCCCCGCCCGCCGGGGACCGTTCGTCGCCCAGGTCGCGGCCCTGTTCGGCATGGCGGGCAACCTGGTCTCCACGATCGTGGTCTCCCGGATGCTGGACGGCCTCGGCTGGACCGCGACGTTCGCGGGCAGCGCCGCGGCCGGAGCGGTCGTCCTCGTCCTGCTCCTCCTCTTCCTCAAGGACCATCCCGAAGGCTGGGAACCGCCACCCGCCGAGCACGCCGGGGCGGCCTTCGTCCGCCGGCAGATCGCCCTCTCCTGGCGCGAGCCCGGCACCCGTCTCGGGTTGTGGGTGCACTTCACCACCCAGTTCCCCGCGATGGTGTTCCTGCTGCTGTGGGGGCTGCCGTTCCTCGTCGAGGCCCAGCGGCTCCCCCGGGACACCGCGGGCGGGCTCCTCACCCTCGTGGTCGTCTCCAACATGGTGGTGGGACTGGTCTACGGCCAGATCGTCGCCCGGCACCACGCCGCACGGGCGCCCCTCGCCCTCGGCACGGTCGGGGCGACCGCCACGGTGTGGGCCGCCGCCCTCGCCCATCCGGGACCGGCCCCGATGTGGCTGCTCATCACCCTGTGCGCGGTCCTCGGCGCATGCGGACCCGCGTCGATGATCGGCTTCGACTTCGCCCGGCCCGCCAATCCGCCGGACCGCCAGGGGACGGCGTCCGGGATCGTCAACATGGGCGGCTTCGTGGCCTCCATGACCACGCTGCTGGCGGTGGGCGTACTGCTGGACGCGACCGGCGGCGACTACCGGATCGCGTTCTCGTCCGTCTTCGTCCTCGAGGCGCTGGGCGTGACGCAGATCCTGAGGCTGCGGGCGCGCACGGTGCGACGGGAGCGGGAGCGGCTGGTGTCGAGCCGGGTCGAGGCGGTGCACGTCCCGGCGTGAGGCGCACGGTGCATGCCGGGGGCGTACGCGGCACGGCGTCCACGGCACCCCCGAGACGTGCACCGCCGACGGGCGGCCCGGGGCACGGCGTCCCGAGCCCGGGGCACGCGGCCCGGACGCCACCCGCTACGGCGTCACCGCGAACGAGTCCAGGATCGCCCCCGCGAGGTCGGTGTTCCCCTCGATCTTGATCCGGTCGGCGACTGCCGCGGGCCTGACCCGTCCGGCCGCCAGCCGGAAGTACGTCTCCCAGTCCAGTGCCAGCGTCGCGGCCGGGCCCAGCGAGGGCGCGCCGTCGATGGTGCCGCGTCCGTCCGCGTCGACCCGCACCGTACGCAGGAACTCCACCGGACCGTGCACGTCGAAGACCACCGCCGAATGCGGAGGGGCGCCGGCGTCCTTGGCGACGACCCTCGGCAGCACCGCGAGGAAGTTGTCACGGGCGACGAGCGCGCCGGGGGAGTCGAGGTTGCCCGGCCTGTTCAGCGCGGTGCGCAGGTCCTGCTCGTGCGCCCAGATGTCGAACGCCCGCATACGGTAGGCAAGTTCCAGCGTCTGCTCCGTACCCAGCGGGGCGCGCACCAGCGTGTCGGGAGCACGGTTCTCGTTCCGCAGCTGCCGGTTCCGCCGGATGATCGTGTACTCGAGCTCCGCGGTCATCTCCGGCGCCGTGTGGTGGCGGCGCACATCGACCTGCATCTCCATGTAGCGGGCGAACTCGCTGCGCACATGGTAGAGATCGCGTGGCAGCGTGTGGATCGGCCGGGGATCACCGAGCATCTCGCACTCCATGCCGATCACGTGCGACACGATGTCGCGCACCGACCAGCCGGGGCACGGCGTCGCGCGGTTCCACTCCCCCTCGGCGAGCGGCTGCACCAGCTCGGATATGGCTTCGACGGAGTGGGCCCAGGCGTCGGCGTAGGTCTGGAGACTGGGATGGACGGTCACGGAACCCCTCGGCGGTCGTGCGCGGGCTGGGTGCAGGCGGCTGCCGGGGGTCCTGGGGGTGACCCCCGGGAGAGAACAGTACGCTGCCCTTGGGCACCCCGGCAGTGCTTTCGTGTGACGATCGTAGGCCCGTGTTGACGGCTCGAATGCCAGGACGGTGGTAGTGTGCGCGCCTCACTCATCCAGATCGCAGTAGACCGGGACGAATCGGTGGATTCCCGCCGCAGTCGAGCGGCCGAACTGGTCCGGGAACAGCGCGGATCCGACCTCGTCGTCCTCCCCGAGCTCTGGCCCGTCGGGGCCTTCGCGTACGAGGCCTTCGAGGCGGAGGCCGAGACGCTGGACGGTCCCACGCGCCAGCTCATGGCGAAGGCGGCCGCCGACGCGGGCGTCTGGCTGCACGCCGGGTCCGTCGTCGAACGGGCGCCCGACGGGCGTCTCTTCAACACCTCGCTCGTCCTCACCCCCGAGGGCCGCCTCGCGGGCGTCTACCGGAAGATCCACCGCTTCGGCTTCGACAAGGGCGAGGCCGTGATGATGGCCGCGGGCGAGGAGCTGGTGACCGTACGGCTCCCCGAGGCCACCCTCGGCCTCGGCACCTGCTACGACCTGCGCTTCCCGGAGCTCTTCCGCGGCCTGGTCGACGCCGGAGCCGACGTCCTCGTCGTCCCCGCCGGCTGGCCCGAGCGGCGCCGTGCCCACTGGACCCTCCTGGCGCGGGCCCGCGCCGTCGAGAACCAGGCGTACGTCCTCGCCTGCGGCACCGCCGGTACCCACGCGGGCGTGGAGCAGGCGGGCCACAGCATCGTCGTCGACCCCTGGGGTGAGGTCCTCGCCGAGGCGGGTGGCGGGGAGGAGGTCCTCACGGCCGACCTCGACCCGGAGAGGCCCGCCGCTACCCGCGACCAGTTCCCGGCCCTCAAGGACCGCCGCCTGGGCCTGGCGCCGCCCTCGGCACCCGGGGTCTGACGCTCCGGGAACCTCCCCGCCCCTCCCCGCCGCTGCCCGGCGTTCCGGGAAAGGGGCGGCTCCCGCCGGGCCGGCCCCGGACCCGCCGGAGGTGCGCACTCCGGAAGTGGCACCCTTGGACTCATGACCGCCGCTTCCCCCGCGCCCCGCCGACGTGCCCGTGTTCGTGCCCCCGAGCTGATCGGCGAGGGCGGATGGTTGAACACCGGAGGCAAAGAGCTCACCCTCGCTGACCTGCGGGGTAAGTGCGTTGTTGTAGATTTCTGGATTTCCTGAACCAATGTGAGCACTTCTCGCTAGCGTTGGGAGGTGCACCAACACACCACTGCTGACCTGTACTTGCGCCTGTCCCTGGACCGGGAGGGCAAGACGGCGATCGACCGCCAGGAAGCCGACTGCCGCGCATGGGCGGAGCGCAACGGACTGACCGTCCGCAAGGTCCACATCGACCGTGGACGTTCCGGTTACAAGAACGTCAGCCGCAAGGGGTTCGATGCGGCGATCACAGCAGCCACGGCCGGCGTCGTGGGCGTTCTGATCGTCTGGAAGCTCGACCGCCTGTCCCGCAAGGGCATCGGCGAGGTCGGCAAGGCGCTGGACGACATAGGCCGGGTCGGCGGACGGCTGGTCTCCGTCATGGACGGCCTCGACACGAAGAACGACAGCGCCCGGGTCACCATCGCGATGCTGGCGGAACTGGCGCGCAACGAGTCCCGCAACCTTGGGATGCGCGTCGGCAACGCCAAGCGGTACCTACGCCAGCGGGGCCAGTGGATCGGCGGACAGCCGCCTTACGGGCTGCTGGTGGACCCGGAGGCGAAGAAGCTCGTCCATGACCCCCAGACCGCCGTCTACGCACGCCTGATCGCCGACGAGGCGCTGTCCGGGAAGGCCCTCGTCCACATCGCCCGGCTGCTGAACGAGCACGGGGTGGAGTCCGCTCGTGGAGGCGAGTGGAACTCGTCCAGCGTCATGCAACTCCTTCGCTCACCGGCCTTCGCCGGTCTCATGCCGCAGACCGAGTACGAGGAGCAGCCGGACGGGACACGCAAGTACATGAACCGGGTCTCTCCCTACCGGGACCCGGAGACGCTCGAAACTGTGAGTATCGGCGAGGGGATCATCACGGTCGGGGAACGTGAGCTCATCCTCCGCCAGCTCGAAGCGCGCACGTTTCCTCTGGCGGGGAAGCGGCACGGCCACAAGCAGGGGAAGTCGCTGCTCACCGGGATAGCGCGTTGTGGGCTGTGCGGGGCCCGGATGAGCAAGGCCGGCACGTCGTACCAATGCTCCAGCCACCGGATGGGGCGAGGATGCTCGGGCGTATCGGCTCGCGTGGAGAGCATCGATGACTACGTGACCCGGGCGTTCCTCTCACGCCTTCCGTCCCTGGAGCCCCAGGACCCGCTGCTCACCGTGATCGCCGATCGCTGGGTGCAGAGGGAGGACCCGGAGGTTTTTGCGAAGCGGGACGCGATCGAAGCTGAGATCGCGGACGAGGGGGCCCGTCTGGCGGATCTGGAGGAGGCCAGGTACGTCCGCGGCGAGTTCACCGGCGCAGACGCGATCGACCGGTACAACCGGCTCGCAGGACGACTTCGTACCCGGATCGAGGGGCTGCGCGCGGACCTACTGCGAATGCCGACCCCTTCCGTGGACATCTCTCCGCTTCTGGATGCGGGCCTGCTACGTGAAGCTTGGGAAGCCGACGACGCAGCCGGAAGGCGTGAACGCCTTGGCCTTGCAATCGATCGCGTGGAAGTCCAGCGAGGCAGGGTGGGCGTGAGGTTCAACGGTGACGAGCGCTGCCGGATCGTCTGGGCGACCGGAGACGACGCTGGGTGGAGTCAACGGGTGACGGGGTGACGGAATGACGGTCGAAGCCCATTACCTCTTTAAGAGATTTCTGAGTCTCTATAGATGGAATAGAACAAAACGTCATTCCGTCACTTCGTCACTGGGGCCATCGGAGGGTCGGCGCGAAGTTGGGCTGTGGTCACCATCCCGACCCCGGCCCCAGCTCGAAACACGCACGCTGGGTGCGACGCCGTTTTTCGGGCCCATCATCGCCCTGACCAGCGGATATCGACCGCCGCAGGCGCGAGAGCGACAGAATTAACGCCCTGCAAAGCCCGCCGAACGCCCCATGATGCCGCCCGGAAAGCAGGGCAACACCACGAGCCTCCGCACTCGTCACTCCTGATCGGGACGGCGGACTCGGGAGCTCTCGTCCCTTCGCTGGCACCCCAACGGCCCTGTCTGAAGGCCATCTTGCGCGGCTCAGCCGCAGGGGTGAGGCTCGTGCACGCTGGTGCAACCCACTCGACGGCGGGAGCGACCATGACCCTAAAGTTCCTCGGCATCATCCCGAACACGCCGACTGACGAGTCTCCGACGATCTGGCTCCATGAGGAGACCGGCGACCTTCTGATTCAGTCGTACAAGGCGACCGAGGACGAGGTGAAGGCGTGCCAGGAGATCGGTTCGATCCCGGGCCACTCCACGGACGTTCCGGACCACGAGACGTTCATCCGGCTGCCTGCGGTGATGCTGAAGTACATCCCGCGCCCGGACGACAACTGAGAGGCAGGCCGTGCAGCCACCCGCCCGTCATGCACTGGCACGAGCACAGCACTCGGCGGTGCACCTTGAGTTGCGTGACAGCTACATGCTCGATGACCCCGAGTTCATCGCGTGGCAGCAGGGGAAGCGCCTCGACCCCGCTGACCGGTCTTCGTGGTGGGGCGGCTGGCACGACGCGGTAAGCGAGGCGACGGCCCGAGGGGTCGTGGTCCGGCGGCTCCGGATCGTGTCGGAGCCGATCAGCGACTACGTGCGGTACGAGTACGACTGCACCTTCACGAACATCGCGGCGGGTGAACTGGTCCGGTGGCTGCCACGGCGGCAGACCACGGACTTGGCCCTGCCGGGAACTGACTTCTGGCTGTTCGACGGTGGGCAAGCGCTGTTCCACCACTTCACGGGGAACGGGCAGCTCGACAAGGACGGGCGGGAGTACACGGAGGAGCCCGAGCGGGTGAAGCTGTGCGCCGTCGCCTTCGAAGCAGCCTGGCAACGGGCCGTTCCGCACGAGGAGTACCGACCGCGCTGAGCTGTCACCACCATGGCCGTCTCACCCTCATCAAGCGCACAGCAGGCCCGGCAGGCTCTGGCGAATCGACTCGCTGAGCTGTGCCGGGATGCCGGCCTCACCGGACGGGACATCGCCCGTCTGTGCTCCTGGCACCCGTCCAAGTCGTCACGGATCATGAACGCGCGCACGCCCCCGTCCGCCGACGACATCCGAGCGTGGTGCCAGGCGTGCGGGTCGGAAGATCAAACGGAAGACCTGTTGGCCTCGCTGCGCACCGCCGAAGGCATGTGGGTCGGGTGGCGGCGCATGGAGCGCGCCGGGCTCAAGCAGGCACAGGAAGCCCGTCTCCCGCTCTTCGAGCGAACCCGCCGGTTCCGCTCCTACTCCTCGTGGTTCATCCCGGGCCTGATCCAGACCTACGGCTACACCGAAGCGGTTTTGCGGGCTGTCCAGCGGAGGCGCGTGGAGGTGGACGACGTGGCCGACGCGGTCGCCGTCCGCATGGAGCGTCAGCGCGTCCTCTACGAAGGTGACCGGCGGTTCGCGTTCCTGGTTGAGGAATCGGTCTTGCGGAACGGGCTCGGTGGGGCGGACGTGCAGGAGGAACAGCTCCGCCACCTCCTCACGGTCGGCTCACTGCCCAGCGTCAGCCTGGGCGTGGTCCTCACACGAACCGAACGCTCCCGGATGCCGGTGGAAGGGTTCTGGATCTTCGACACCGGACAGGTCAACGTCGAGTTGGTCTCTGGCTACCTCACGCTGACCCAGCCGAGCGAGGTTGCCGCGTACACGGACACGTTCACCGAACTCGCCGGCATGGCCGTCTACGGAGTGAAGGCCCGCGCGGTGATCGCGAGCGCCATGCAGACACTCAGGTGAAAACCGTGCAACCTCGTGCAATCTCCTGGGAGTTGCAGCCCCGGCGTTCCTAGCGTGGTCGCTACACGGACGACACAAGGAGCGGGGCCGTGAAGCCGATCACGTATGCGCAACCCCCGGTAGAGCTGCCGTTGCGCACAGACCCGGAGCCCGGACCAGTGGCCGGTTGCGGGGTCTGCGCCGCCCTGGCCGCAGAGCGCCGGGAAGCCCGTCTTCGGGGCGACCGCTCCACGGTCAGCGATTGCAACGTGGAGCTGCGGAACCACCCGCACCCCAAGGGGGCGGCATGACCGTGAGAGCCGTGCTCCGGTACGTCAGCTACGTCATGCACCGCCACCCCTCAGCGGAGACGACGGCCACGGCGCGATGTCTGAACCCGGATTGCCAGTGGATAGCCGCGCCGACCGGGAGCGCGGACGTGTGCACCGACATGTGCATACAGCACACTGGTCGGACAGGCCACATGACCTTCCTCCGGGAGTTCTCGGAGGTCGCAGTGGTCGAGCGTGCTCATTGAGCGTGTCAATCGCCGACCTGGTGTTCCACGCGGTGGCGGATGTACTCGTCCGGGTGGGACCGGGCCGTCGACACCGCCGCTTCCACCAGGTCGTGCAGCTCCGGGGGGTAGGCCGACTTCCGGAGCGACAGACCCGGCAGGATGCAGCGTCGGACATCCAGGTGCTCGTTGTTCACGAACTCATGCAAAGCAGCTTCATTCCACTCGGCCACCACGGCCGAGCCGTCATCGGACCCCGCCTGACCGGTAAATCCCGGGCTCTTGGCCCGTACGAGGGGCATCGGCAGGGGTAGGGCTGACCAGTACCAGGCCCGCGCGGCGCCCGCTCGCTCAAGGTCCGTGCCGGTCCGCAGGTACCCGAGCAGCGCGGATTGGACGCGGCTGTGTCCGAAAGCGTTCAGAGCCGGCTCGATGAAACCACGGTTGAAACTCGGGTTGGGATCGTGGACGGCCGCCTTGACGAGTGCGCCGAACGCTGCTTCGGACAGGTCCATGCCTTGGCGGCAAGCCTCACGCAGCGCCGCCCGAGCGCGGTGCTCCCAGGTCAGGGGTCCACCC
Source organism: Streptomyces marianii (assembly GCF_005795905.1). NCBI lineage: Bacteria > Bacillati > Actinomycetota > Actinomycetes > Kitasatosporales > Streptomycetaceae > Streptomyces > Streptomyces marianii. Next base: position 4,078,215 of record NZ_VAWE01000001.1, on the reverse strand, counting down.
GGCTGAGGCTCGGGAGCGACGGCGAGCCCGAGGATTCGGACGACCTCCTCCAGACACGTGGCGAATGGCTCCCGCTTGTCCTCGGTGCGGTCCGGCAGCGCCATGAAGCTCTGTTCCGTCCGCGCCGTCTCACCGGCAGTCGTCTCGTTCCCGCCCGCAGCCATTCGTCGCTCCCCCCGTCCTACGCGTGTGATCCGACGTTCATACCAGGATGGCAAGCTTGAAGCATGAACGATGCCGCCCCCGCGCCCGCGCCCCGACGTGCCCGTGTCCGTGCCCCCGAGCTGATCGGCAAGGGCGGCTGGATCAACACCGGCGGGAAGGACCTCAAGCTCGCCGACTTCCGAGGTCGCACATTGATCTTGGATTTTTGGACGTTCTGCTGCATCAACTGTCTGCACGTCCTGGACGAGCTGCGCGAGCTCGAGGAGAAGCACCGCGACACCACGGTGATCATCGGTGTCCACTCGCCGAAGTTCGCTCACGAGGCCGAGCACCGGGCCGTCGTCGACGCCGTCGAGCGGTACGAGGTGCACCACCCGGTCCTCGACGACCCCGAGCTCGCGACCTGGAAGCAGTACGCGGTACGGGCCTGGCCGACGCTCGTGGTGATCGACCCCGAGGGGTACGTCGTCGCCCAGCACGCCGGTGAGGGCCACGCGCATGCCATCGAGCGCCTCGTGGAGCAGCTGGAGGTCGAGCACGAGGCGAAGGGGACGCTGCGGCGCGGGGACGGGCCGTATGTGCCGCCGGAGCCGGTCGCCACGGATCTGCGCTTCCCGGGAAAGGCCGTGCGGCTGCCCTCCGGGCGCTTCCTGGTCTCCGATTCGACCCGGCACCAGCTCGTCGAGCTGGAGGCGGACGGGGAGACCGTCGTACGCCGGATCGGCGACGGCGACTTCCGGGAGCCGCAGGGGCTCGCGCTGCTGCCGTCGGGGAAGGTGGTCGTCGCCGACACCGTGAACCACGCGCTGCGGACGTTCGATCCCGGGACCGGCGTGATCGAGCGGGTCGCGGGGACGGGGCGGCAGTGGTGGCAGGGGGCGCCGACGTCGGGTCCGGCGCTGGAGGTGGACCTGTCCTCGCCGTGGGACGTGGCCTGGTGGCAGGGCAGGGTGTGGATCGCCATGGCCGGCGTCCACCAGCTGTGGACGTACGACCCGGAGAGCGGCACGGTCGAGGTGGCCGCCGGCACGACCAACGAGGGTCTGGTGGACGGGACGGCCGCCGAGGCGTGGTTCGCGCAGCCGTCCGGGCTGGCCGCTGCCGAGGACCGGCTGTGGATCGCGGACTCGGAGACATCCGCGCTGCGCTGGATCGGCACCGACGGCATCGTGCACACCGCCGTCGGCACGGGCCTCTTCGACTTCGGTCACCGCGACGGGGCCGCCGGACAGGCCCTGCTCCAGCACCCGTTGGGCGTCACCGCGCTGCCCGACGGCTCGGTGGCGGTGTCCGACACGTACAACCACGCGCTCCGTCGCTACGATCCGGCGTCGGACGAGGTGACGACTCTCGCGACCGACCTGCGCGAGCCGTCCGGCGCGGTGCTGGACGGCGAGGAGATCGTCGTCGTGGAGTCGGCGCGGCACCGGCTGACGCGGCTGCGGCTGCCCGAGGAGGCCGTCCGCGTCGAGGCCGTGGCGCACCGTACTCGGCGTGCCGCCACCGAGGTGGCACCGGGGACGCTGCGGCTCGACGTGGTCTTCCAGGCTCCCGAGGGGCAGAAGCTCGACACCCGTTACGGCCCGTCGACCCGGCTGCTGGTGTCGTCCACCCCGCCCGAGCTGCTGGCCGGGGGCGAGGGCGCGGGCACCGACCTCTTCCGGGAGCTGGAGCTGGGTCCGTCGGTGACGGAGGGCGTGCTGCATGTGTCGGCGATGGCGGCCTCCTGCGACGACGATCCCGCGAACCCGTACCCGGCGTGCCATGTGCACCAGCAGGACTGGGGTGTTCCGGTCCGCGTGACCCGGGACGGGGTGGCCCGGCTTCCGCTGGTGCTCGCGGGCATGGACGACGCGTAGCCGTTCCCGGCCGGCGCGACGACGACCGCGGCCACCGCGGCGAGTACGGCGGCGTGCTTGTTGCGGGACGGACCGCGATGGTGCACGACGGCCGTCCCCTGTCCCAGGAGAACCATGCGAAACACCGTGCCCGGCACGGTGTTCTCGCGGATGTCAGCGTCGGCGGATGCCGACGGACACCGGCCCCGGGCGTCCCGCCGCCGACCGGATCGGGCCGTCGGCGCGTCAGCGCTCGTAGCCGCTGTGCCGGGGCTCCTCCACCACGGTCGGGGCGACCGGGGGGACGACCGCCCGGCGGCGGCGCGCGATGCTGGTGAAGGTGGCGACGCCGATGATGCCGACCGCCATCATGATCAGCCCGACCAGGTCGAGGTTGACGCTCTCGGTCTCCCAGTCGGTCGCGAAGGTGAGAATCGCCCCCGCGCCGATCAGCAGGATGCAGCCTCCCAGGCCCATGATCTCCGCCTCCCGTGTCGATGTAGGACCTCCGGGTACCCCGGCGGGCGACACCTACGCGGGAGAGCCGGCACGACGTCCGCCGGGCACTCGGCGGAGGCCGGGCGGATCAGCCTTCGAGGAACGCCACCAGTGCGTTGGCCAGCAGGTACGGGTCGTCCGCGCCGCAGAGTTCGCGGGCGCTGTGCATCGAGAGGATCGCGACGCCGATGTCGACGGTGCGGATCCCGTGGCGGGCGGCGGTGATCGGGCCGATCGTCGTGCCGCACGGCATCGCGTTGTTGGAGACGAACGTCTGCCACTCCACGCCCGCACGTTCGCAGGCGGCGGCGAACACGGCCCGGCCGCTGCCGTCCGTCGCGTACCGCTGGTTGACGTTGACCTTCAGGATGGGGCCGCGGTTGGGGCGGGGGTGGTGCGTGGGGTCGTGGCGTTCCGCGTAGTTGGGGTGCACGGCGTGGCCCGTGTCGGAGGACAGGCAGACGGTGCCGGCGAAGGCCCGGGCGCGGTCCTCGTAGGTGCCGCCGCGGGCGAACACCGAGCGTTCCAGCACCGATCCGAGGAGCGGGCCGTCCGCCCCGGTGTCGGCCTGGGAGCCGTTCTCCTCGTGGTCGAAGGCGGCGAGGACGGGGATGTGAGCCAGGCCGTCCCGCTCGGAGACGGCGGCGAGCGCCGCTGTGCCGGCGTGCACGGAGAGCAGGTTGTCCATCCGCGGGCCGGCGACGAGTTCGCGGTTCCGGCCCAGGAAGGCGGGGGCCTCCAGGGCGTGGGTCATCAGGTCCCAGCCGGTGACCTCGCCGGGTGCGAGTCCGCTCTCCTCCTCCAGGAAGGAGATCAGGTCGCCTTCCCTGACGGTGTCGCCGAGGCCCCAGATGGGCTGCATGTGCTTCTGCTTGTCGAGCTGCAGCCCCTTCTCGTAGATGGAACGGTCCATGTGGATGGCGAGTTGGGGCACGCGCAGCAGGGGCCGGTCGACGTTCACCAGGCGGGTGGAGCCGTCCCGCAGCGTGAGCCGGCCGGCGAGGCCGAGGTCGCGGTCGAGCCAGGAGTTGAGCAGCGGTCCGCCGTAGATCTCGACGGCGATCTGCCGCCAGCCGTGCGCGCCCATGTCCGGCTGGGGCTTGACGCGGAGGTTGGGGGAGTCGGTGTGGGCGCCGACGATGCGGAAGGGGGTGTGGGCCGGAGCGCCCTCCGGCACGTACCAGGCGATGATCGCGCCGCCCCGGAGCACGTACTTGCCGCCGCTGGTCCCGTCCCAGGCGTCGGTCTCCTCGACCCGCCGGAATCCGGCCTTGTCCAGCCGCTCGGCGGCGTTCGCCACGGCGTGGTAGGGCGAGGGGCTCGCCGCCAGGAAGGACATCATGTCCTCGGTGAGGCCGCGGTCGAAGGCGGCGGGCGACGGGGAGGCTGCACGGCTGCTCATGGTGTTCACCTTAACGAGCGTTCCCCGAGGGCCCGGTCCGCCCGGTGGGACGGGCCGTCCGCGGTGCGGCACGGGGGTGGGGGGGCACGATACGGCGGAAGGCCCGCTCCGTCCCGGAGCGGGCCTTCGCGACGGTGTGGTGCGGGCGCGGACTAGAAGGCCGCCTCGTCCAGCTCCATCAGGTCGTTGTCGACGCCCTCGGCGATCTCGCGGGCGAGCGAGACGCCCGGCAGGACGTTGGCGGCGAAGAACTTCGCGGCCGCGATCTTGCCCTGGTAGAACGCCTTGTCCTTGGCGGAGGCGGTCTCCAGCTTCTCGGCGGCGACGGCCGCACCGCGCAGCAGCAGGTAGCCGACGACGACGTCGCCGGAGGCGAGCAGCAGGCGGGTGGTGTTGAGGCCGACCTTGTAGATGTTCTTGACGTCCTCGCCGGTGGCGGTGAGGTCGGTGAGCATCCGGCCGACGATCGCCTCCAGGTCCACGGCGGCCTTGGCGAGGGCGTCCCGGGCGCCGTTCAGCTCGTCGCCGCCGGTGCCGACCGCGAGGAACTTCTTGATCTCCTCGGCCAGCAGGTTCAGCGATGCGCCCTGGTCACGGACGATCTTCCGGAAGAAGTAGTCCTGGCCCTGGATCGCCGTGGTGCCCTCGTACAGGGTGTCGATCTTGGCGTCGCGGATGTACTGCTCGATCGGGTACTCCTGCAGGTACCCGGAGCCGCCGAAGATCTGCAGCGACTGGGCGAGCTGCTCGTACGCCTTCTCGGAGCCGTAGCCCTTCACGATCGGCAGCAGCAGGTCGTTCAGGCCGTGCAGGGACTTGGCGTCCTCGCCCGTGGACTCCTTGAACGCGATCTCGTCCTGCACCGCGGCGGTGTAGAGGACGAGGGAGCGCATGCCCTCCGCGTACGCCTTCTGCGTCATGAGCGAGCGGCGCACGTCGGGGTGGTGGGTGATGGTGACCTTGGGCGCGGTCTTGTCCATGAAGTTCGCCAGGTCGGGGCCCTGGACGCGCTCCTTGGCGTACTCCAGCGCGTTGAGGTAGCCCGTCGACAGCGTGGAGATCGCCTTCGTGCCGACCATCATGCGGGCGAACTCGATGATCATGAACATCTGGCGGATGCCGTCGTGCTTGTCGCCGATCAGCCAGCCCTTCGCGGGGTGCTTGTCGCCGAAGGTCATCTCGCACGTGTTGGACGCCTTGAGGCCCATCTTGTGCTCGACGTTGGTGGCGTAGACGCCGTTGCGCTCGCCCAGCTCGCCGGTCTCCCAGTCGAAGTGGAACTTCGGTACGAGGAAGAGGGACAGGCCCTTGGTGCCGGGGCCGTGGCCCTCGGGGCGGGCGAGGACGTAGTGGAGGATGTTCTCCTCCATGTCGTGCTCACCGGAGGTGATGAAGCGCTTCACGCCCTCGATGTGCCAGGAGCCGTCGTCCTGCTGGATCGCCTTGGTGCGGCCGGCGCCCACGTCCGAGCCCGCGTCGGGCTCGGTGAGCACCATGGTGGAGCCCCACTGCTTCTCGACCGCGATCCGGGCGATCTTCTTCTGGGCCTCGTTGCCCTCGTCGTGGAGGATGCCGGCGAACGCCGGGCCCGAGGAGTACATCCATATCGCCGGGTTCGAGCCGAGGAGCAGCTCGGCGTACGACCAGACGAGGGAGCGCGGCGCGGTGGTGCCGCCGATCTCCTCGGGGAGGCCGAGGCGCCAGTACTCGGAGTCCATGAATGCCTTGTAGCTCTTCTTGAAGCTCGCGGGCACCGGGGCGGTGTTGGTCTCGGGGTCGAAGACCGGCGGGTTGCGGTCGGCGTCGGCGAAGGACTCGGCGAGGTCGTTCTCCGCGAGGCGGGCGATCTCGTCGAGGATGCTCTTGGCGGTCTCGACGTCCATCTCCGCGAACGGGCCCGTGCCGTACAGCTTGTCGCGCCCGAGGACCTCGAAGAGGTTGAACTCGATGTCGCGGAGATTCGACTTGTAGTGCCCCATGGCGACGGCTCCGTAACGGATCGGGGAGGAGGCAGGGTTCCTCGTACATCTACCAGCAAGTAGCTACGATGATGCTACCCGTCGGTAATAAGAAGCAACCCCTCACGGACATCTGTGACGCGGCCCGCATCCCACGGCACTTCCGGGCCCGCCGGCTCGCACCAGACTGTCTTGCTGTCCGGGCCCCGGTCCACACCCCGGCGCGGACTCACCGCGTCGAGCACCCGCTTCACCGCCCTCACCGCCCCTCGGGGCGGCGAGGGGCGGTGGCCCCGTCCGTGACTCGAAGGTGCTCCGTGGCCCGGTCCTCGCGGTCGGCACCGGAGCGCGGTCGTCCTGCGTCGGCGCGATCAGGTCCAGGGGGCTCGGCCGCTGAGGCACGGCCGGCGGCCGCGCCCGCTCCCGGCGGAGCCTCGGTAGGCTTGCGCCCATGTACGGCTACGACCAGACCCCCGGCGGTCAGCAGCACTACGGCCCCCCGCCGCAGCAGCCGATGTCGGGCGCGGGTATGCCCGGTGCCGGGATGCCCGGAGCGGGCTACGGTGAGCAGCCGCTGTACCCCGAGCCGTCGCCGCCTTCGCTCGCCGACGCGGTGCGGGCCTTCACGACGGGGTCGCTCTCCGCGGAGGACTTCCAGCAGGTCTTCGCGACGTCGAAGGTGTACTGCCCGCGTGGGGACAATCCCGGCTTCCTGGCGCTGCACAACACGCAGCAGCCGGTGATCCCGATGTTCAGCTCGCTCAAGGAGCTGCGCCGCTACGCGGGCAAGGAGTCCAAGTACTTCGTGATCACCGGCGCCGAGGTGATCGACCTGCTGCCCACCGGGTACGGCTTCGTCCTCGACATGGAGGGCGAGCATCGGATGGTCTTCGACGCGAAGGCCGTCGAGCAGATGGTCGACTTCGCGATGCGGCGCATGTACGGGTAGTGCCCGCACCCGGGTGGTGCCCGCACCCGGGTGGTCCCCGCACCCCGGTGGTGCCCGCACCCGGGTGGTCCCCGTACTCCCTTTCTCTCCGTCAGACGGCCGGCGAGCACCCTCCGCGGTGTCGCCGGCCGTCTGTGTGCGGGGTCTTCGCGCGTGGGGCCGTCCCTCGACGGTGCGGAGCCCGTCCACTGCGGGGTCGCCGGGAATGCGTCCGGAGGGATCCGTGTTGGGGGTGGTGAGAAGTTCAGGATTCAACTAAACTGGACGCACAAGGAGGCCCCCATGCCTGCAGTGACTGTCGAGAACCCGCTCACCCTGCCGCGCGTCTCCGCGGCCGACGGCGCCGTCCAGCGGCCCGTGCTCGCCGTGACCACGGCGCCCCAGGGATACGAGGGGGAGGGTTTCCCGGTGCGCCGCGCGTTCGCCGGGATCAACTACAAGCACCTCGACCCGTTCATCATGATGGACCAGATGGGCGAGGTGGAGTATCAGCCCGGGGAGCCGAAAGGGACCCCGTGGCATCCGCACCGCGGCTTCGAGACTGTCACCTACATCATCGACGGCATCTTCGACCACCAGGACTCCAACGGCGGTGGCGGCACCATCACCAACGGCGACACCCAGTGGATGACGGCCGGCTCGGGCCTGCTCCACATCGAGGCGCCACCGGAGCACCTCGTCATGTCTGGCGGTCTCTTCCACGGCCTCCAGCTGTGGGTCAACCTCCCGGCCAAGGACAAGATGATGCCTCCGCGCTACCAGGACATCCGCGGCGGCAACGTCCAGCTACTGACCACGCCCGACGGCGGCGCGCTGCTGCGGGTCATCGCCGGTGAGCTGGACGGCCACGAGGGGCCTGGCATCACGCACACGCCGATCACGATGATCCACGCGACGCTGGCGCCGGGCGCGGAGGCCACACTGCCGTGGCGGGAGGACTTCAACGGCCTGGCCTACGTCCTCGCGGGCCGGGGCTCGGTCGGTGCGGAGCGGCGTCCGGTCCACCCGGGGCAGACGGCCGTCTTCGGTAGCGGCTCGTCGCTGACCGTCCGTGCGGACGAGAAGCAGGACTCCCACACGCCGGACCTGGAGGTCGTCCTCCTCGGCGGCCGGCCCATCCGTGAGCCCATGGCCCACTACGGCCCGTTCGTCATGAACACCCGCGAGGAACTCCAGCAGGCGTTCGAGGACTTCCAGAAGGGGCGCCTCGGCACCATCCCGGCCGTCCACGGGATGTGATCCCCCGGTCCTCGGAAGTCCGCTCCGGCGGGCGGCGACCGATGCCGTCCGCCGGGCCCGGCGGACGGGGCGGTCCGCTCCCCCGCCGCGACGAGCGCCGCTCCTCACCTGACGAGCCGTCACCCGTCCGGACCCCGCGGACGGGACGGCCCGCGGCGGGCGTGATCGGCTGGAAGCGTGCCGCCGCCGCAGACCCTTCTCCCCCGGCCCGTGCAGCGTCTCGCCGCCTGGTGCGCCGTCGCGCTGCTCGTCGCGGGGGTCGCCGCCGTCGGCGTGTGGCTGATCGTCGAGTTCAAGACCGCCGTCACCCCCCTGCTGCTCGCGCTGCTGGGCACCGCGCTGCTCGGTCCGCTGCACCGTCGCCTGATCAGGATGAAGGTCCGGCGCTCCCTCGCTGCCGGGATCACCTGTGCGGCCGTCGTCGCGGTCGTCGGCGGAGCCATGTACATCGTGGTCAACGCGCTGATCGAGTCCGGGGACCAGATCGTCGCCTCCCTCAAGCGGGCCGCCGACGGCCTTGCCAGGCACTTCGGCGCCGCCGGCACCTCGCTCGACGACCTGGCCACCAACTCCAAGGAGTTGCTCTCCAGGTTCGGCGGGACGGCCGCGTCCGAGGTGATCTCCGGGATCAGCGTCGTGGGCGAGATGATCGCCATCGCGGTCGTGGCCCTGCTGCTGATCTTCTTCTTCCTCCGCGACTCCGACCGCGCGGTCGCCACCCTGCGTTCCCTCGTCCCGCAGTCCACCGGGGACATGGCGGAGGCGATGGGGCGGCGGGCCTTCGAGGCCGTCGAGGGCTTCATGCGGGGCACCACGTTCATCGCCCTGATCGACGCCGTCTGCATCACCGTGGGCCTGCTGGTCCTGCGGGTGCCCGGGGCGGTCGGTCTGGGCGCCCTCGTCTTCGTCTTCGCCTACATCCCCTATCTGGGGGCCTTCCTCTCCGGTTCGATGGCCGTGCTCGTGGCGCTCGCCGACCGGGGTTTCGTGATCGCGCTCTGGGCGCTCGGCGTCGTCCTCGCCGTTCAGGTACTGGAGGGCCACGTCCTGCAGCCAATGATCCAGAGCCGCACGGTCCAGATGCATCCGGCCGTCGTGATGCTGGCGATCACCGCGGGCGCGGGCATCGCCGGGATCCTCGGGATGCTCTTGGCCGTGCCGCTGACGGCCGCCGCGTTCGGGATCGTCGGGGAGCTGCGCAGCCGCTACGAAGCCGTCGGCGAGCCCACGCACGGCCCCGGCGGGACCGCCTCCGGGGGTCCTTCCCCCGGACCGGGCTCGTAGAGCTCGAACCAGATCGACTTGCCCTCGCCCCTCGGGTCCACGCCCCAGATGTCGGCGAGCATCTCCATCAGCACCAGGCCCCGCCCGGACGACGCCAGCTCGCCCGGGCGCCGCTTGTGCGGCAGTTCGTCGCTGGTGTCCGAGACCTCGACCCGCAACCGCCGGCAGCCGTGCTCCCCGGCCGCCTCCGCCACCATCAGCGCGTCCCCGTCGGTGTGCACCAGCACATTGGTGACCATCTCGGAGACCATCAGCACCGCCGAGTCGATCTGCTCGTGGTCGGCCCAGTCGTACAGCAGGTCCCGCATCTGCCGCCGCGCCACCGAGATCCGCTCCGGCTCGGCCTGGCGGACGGTCAGGACCGTGCGCCGCGGGGCCCGGCGGGCGGGCCTGCCGTGCCGGGACAGCAGCACGACCGCGATGTCGTCCTCGCGGCGGTCCGACAGCGGACCCGTGGTGTGGTGCGAGGCCGGCCCGTGCACGGCCTGCACCAGAGCGTCCGCGAGCTTCTCCAGCGAGCCGACCTCTTCCGGGTGCTCCTCCAGCACGGACCGGATCCGTTCCCAACCGCTGTCCAGGTCGTGCCCGCCGGTCTCCAGCAGCCCGTCCGTGCAGATCATGATCGTCTCACCGGGCTCCAGCACGATCTGCGTCGTCGGGTAGTCGGAGTCCGGGTCGATACCCAGCGGCAGACCGCCGGCCGTGGGCCGCAGGATCACCGTGCCGTCGGCCATCCTGATCGCCGGATCGGGGTGCCCCGCCCGGGCGATTTCGATCGAGCCGGTCGCCGGGTCGCACTCCAGGTAGAGGCAGGTCGCGAAGCGCGGGGCGGTGTGGCCGCCCACGGGATCGCCGTCGTCGTACGCCTCGCTCTCCGTGTAGTCGTGCAGCCCGGCCAGGAAGCGGGAGGCCCGGGCCAGCACCGCGTCGGGGCGGTGGCCCTCGGCGGCGTACGCGCGCAGGGCGGTCCTCAGCTGCCCCATCAGCCCGGCCGCCCGCACGTCATGGCCCTGGACGTCGCCGATGACCAGCGCGATCCTCCCGCTGCCCGCTCCTTCGGCACGCGAGCCGCCGGGCAGCGGGATCAGGTCGTACCAGTCGCCGCCGACCTGGAGGCCGCCGCCGGTCGGCACGTACCGGGCCGCCACCGACATGCCCGGGATGCCCGGCCCCAGCGACGGCATCATCGAGCGCTGGAGCCCCCGCGACAGCTCCCGTTCGCTCTCGGCGACCCCGGCGCGGGCCAGCGCCTGCGCCAGCATCCGGGCCACCGTGGTCAGGACCGAGCGCTCGTCGGGTGTGAAGGCCACGGGATGGCTGAACGCGGCCATCCAGGTGCCCATCGTGCGACCCGCGACGATCAGTGGCAGGAAGGCCCACGACTGCCTGCCGTAGACCTCGATCAGCGGCCACATCGTGGGGTACCGGCGCCGGTAGTCCTCCGGCGTCGGCACGTAGAGGGCCCGTCCCGTGCGGATGACCTCGGCGGCCGGGTACTCGGTGTCGAGCGGCATGTCGGCGAGGGGCCCGGCCTCGTGCTCGTCGTAGCCGTGGTGCCCGAGGACCTTGAGCCGGTCCGCCGTGACGCCGAAGACGGCGAGACCGTCGGGGGAGAAGCCCGGCATCGACAGCGACGCGGCGACCCGCAGCACCTCGGCGGTGGACCGCGCCTCGGCCAGCGCCCGGCCCGCGTCCAGCAGGAACGCCTCGCGGGAACGCCGCCAGTCGCCGGTGACCGGGGTGTGCGCGCTCGTGCCCGGCTGTGGCTCCGGGACCTCCTGGATCGTGCCGAAGAGGTGGTAGCCGTCGCCCTCGACCACCGGCCTGCACCGGCTGCGCACGGTGCGCAGCACCCGTCCCTCCATGTCGACGACCCGCACCCGGGACTCGGCGAGGGTCCCCTCGGCCACGGCGAGCCCGATGATGCCGCTGACCTCGTTCCAGTCGACGGGGTGCAGACGCGAGCGCACGGCCGAGGTGGTGTACGTGCCGCCCCCACCGGGCAGCCCGAGCAGCCGGGCGGCCTCCGCGTCGAGGCTCACGGTCCCGGCTGCGTTGTCCCAGCGCCACAGGCCGGTCGCCGTCGCGGCCAGGACGTCCTCGGTGCGCATTTTCCTACTCTATTCAGGTTGCTCCGGCCCACACCCGCTGGGGCGCAGGGGCCGGCCGGCCACGGTGGATCCGCGGTGCCGCCGGGCCTCACGGCACCGCGCCGTAATCCGGAAGGGCGACCATGGGCCGGGCGGTAACCTTGGTGGGTCCGCCCACATCCCCCATCGCGAAGACTGGATGAACGACGATGCATCGGTACAGGTCCCACACCTGCGGCGAGCTCCGCGCCTCTGACGTCGGCACCGACGTCCGGCTGAGCGGCTGGCTGCACAATCGCCGAGACCTGGGCGGCATCCTCTTCATCGATCTGCGCGACCACTACGGTCTGGTCCAGCTCGTCGCCCGTCCCGGCACCCCGGCCAACGAGGCCCTGAGCCACCTCAGCAAGGAGTCCGTCGTCCGCGTGGACGGCAAGGTCTCCGCCCGTGGCACGGACAACGTCAACCCGGACCTGCCGACCGGCGAGATCGAGATCGAGGTCACCGACGTCGAGGTGCTCGGCTCCTCGGCCCAGGTGCCCTTCACGATCAACACGGACGACGGCGTCAACGAGGAGCGGCGCCTCGAGTACCGCTTCCTGGACCTGCGCCGCGAGCGCATGCACCGCAACATCATGCTGCGCACCGCGGTCATCTCCGCCATCCGGCACAAGATGACCGCGCTCGGCTTCAACGAGATGGCCACCCCGATCCTCACCGCGACCTCCCCCGAGGGCGCCCGTGACTTCCTGGTGCCGTCCCGGCTGAACCCCGGCAAGTTCTACGCCCTGCCGCAGGCGCCGCAGCAGTTCAAGCAGCTGCTGATGATCGCGGGCTTCGACCGCTACTTCCAGATCGCGCCCTGCTTCCGCGACGAGGACGCCCGCGCCGACCGCTCGCCCGGCGAGTTCTACCAGCTCGACATCGAGATGAGCTTCGTCGAGCAGGAGGACGTCTTCCGGCCGGTCGAGAGGCTGATGACCGAGCTGTTCGAGGAGTTCGGCGGCGGCCGCCACGTCACCTCGCCGTTCCCGCGGATCCCGTTCCGCGAGTCGATGCTCAAGTACGGCTCCGACAAGCCGGACCTGCGGGCGCAGCTGGAGCTCGTCGACATCTCCGACGTCTTCGAGGGCTCGGAGTTCAAGGCGTTCGCCGGCAAGCACGTCCGCGCCCTCCCGGTGCCGGCCGTGCAGGACCAGCCGCGGAAGTTCTTCGACCAGCTCGGCGAGTACGCCGTGGAGCAGGGCGCCAAGGGCCTGGCCTGGGTGCGTGTCGGTGACGACGGGGCGCTGTCCGGCCCGATCGCCAAGTTCCTCACCGAGGGGAACGTCGAGGTCCTCACCGAGCGCCTGGGCCTCAAGCCCGGCCACGCGGTGTTCTTCGGCGCGGGCGAGTTCGACGAGGTCTCCAAGATCATGGGTGCGGTGCGGGTCGAGGCCGCGCGCCGCTCCGGTCACTTCGAGGAGGACGTCTTCCGGTTCTGCTGGATCGTCGACTTCCCGATGTACGAGAAGGACCCGGAGACCGGGAAGATCGACTTCTCGCACAACCCCTTCTCCATGCCGCAGGGCGGTCTGGAGGCCCTGGAGACCCAGGACCCGCTGGACATCCTCGGCTGGCAGTACGACATCGTCTGCAACGGCGTCGAGCTGTCGTCGGGTGCCATCCGGAACCACGAGCCCGACATCATGTTCAAGGCCTTCGAGATCGCGGGCTACGACCGTGCGACCGTCGAACGCGAGTTCTCCGGAATGCTCCGCGCCTTCCAGTACGGCGCCCCGCCGCACGGCGGCATCGCCCCCGGCGTCGACCGCATCGTGATGCTGCTGGCCGACGAGCCGAACATCCGCGAGACCATCGCGTTCCCGCTGAACCAGAACGCGCAGGACCTGCTGATGGGCGCCCCCGCGGAGGTCGAGGAAGCCCGCCTGAAGGAGCTGCACATCGGCATCTACAAGGGGCCGGCGAAGCCGACGCCGTACAAGCCCACCAAGTGAGGCCGGTACCGCACCCGTCCGCCCGGTGAGGGCGGTACCGCACCCGTCCGCCCGGTGAGGGCGGGCCCGCCGAGCGGGCCCGCCGTACGACGGCGCCGACGCGGCGATGATCACGGAAGGGCCCGGAGCCACCGGGGACGCACTGACCCGGTGCGTCCCTCGGGTTCCGGGCCCTTCCGCGTTGTTTTCGTGCTCCTTCCGAGTCGTTCACGGCGTCGCGCCGACGACGGGCGGCACGGCGGCGGGAATGCACGCGAGGAGCCGTCGACGGCCCACCGGGACCCGGCCCCGCCAGGCGCGGGACGCGCCGCAGGGGCCGCCCGGACCGCACGCGCCGTGTGAACCGCCCGGACCGACCGGCCGCTCGCACCGCGCGAGGATCACGAGAGGACATCGCGGAGTGCTCAGCACCGTACTGACCAGAGCAGCGCTGCCACTGCTGGCCGCCGGACTGCTGCTCGGGGGCTGCGCGAAGCCCTCGGCGCCGCCCGCCGCCGGCCCCCTCCCCGCGGCGCCGGAAGCCGGAGCGCCGCACGCCGGTCCGCCGGCCGGTTCCCCCGCGGCACCGCACGCCGGCCCGCCCGCCGCCGACCGTGTGGGACCCGCCCGGCTCCCCGGGCTCGGGCCCAGGACCAGTGAGCTCATCCCCGACGCCACCGACCAGGCATTCCTGGTGAGCGGGAGGTCGACGAACTCCAGCGAGTCCACGGCCACGCTCTACGAGCGCGACGAGGACAGGCGCTGGAGGGCCGTCGCCGGGCCCTGGCCCGCGCGCAACGCCCTGAAGGGATGGACCGACGAGCACTGGGCCGGGGACCACCGCTCGCCGATCGGCGTCTTCGGGCTCACCGACGCCGGCGGCCGGCTGCCCGACCCGGGCACGAAACTCCCGTACCACCAGTCCGAGGAGTTCGTGGCCGTCGGCACCGGCTTCCGGGGTGAGACCCTGCGGGGTTCCTTCGACTACGTCGTCGCGATCAACTACAACCGTGAATCCGGACTGACCCCGCTCGACGAGCGGCGGCCCATGGGCTGGGACCGGGGCGGGGGCGTCTGGATCCACGTCGACCACGACGGCCCGACCCAGGGCTGCGTCTCGCTCGGACTGGACCGGATGGCCGACCTGCTGCGCCTGCTGGATCCGGACAAGCGGCCGGTGGCCGTGATGGGCGACAGCGCCTCACTGGCGCGCTGACCGGCCGGCGGGACGGCGCCGGACCGATGACCGCCGACCGGTGGACGTGCCGCCCGCGGCGGGGCGGATCCGCGGCGGGGCGGATACGCGGCGGGGCCGGGGAAACCGTGACTCCCCGGCCCCGCCATGCGCTCGGGCGCGCCGCGGCCGGTGTCCGGCGGGCCGGTCAGGTGCGCGTGCGCACCGGACGCCTCCCGGGCCCTCAGGCCTTGTTGGGCTCCTCGAGACGCGGGAAGAGCACCGCGCCCTTCGTCACCGTCGAGCCGGCCGGCAGCCCGCCCCACTCCGCGGCGTCCTGGACCCGCTGGGCGGCCAGGGCGCCCAGCGACGCCTCCGCGCCCAGGGAGTCCCACAGCTTCTGCGAGGTGTCCGGCATGACCGGGTTCAGCAGCACGGCCACGGCCCGCAACGACTCGGCCGCCGTGTAGAGGATGGTCGCGAGGCGGGCGCGGCCCTCCTCGGAGCCCGCTGCGTCAGCAGCATGATCAAATGCAGTCTTGGCGACCTTCCACGGCTCCTGCTCCGTGATGTAGCCGTTGACCTGCTTCACGAAGTCGAAGACCGCCAGGATGCCGCCCTGGAAGTCCAGCTCCTCGCCGATCCTTCGGTCGGCCTCGGCCACGGCCTTGGCCAGGCCCTCCTGGACCGCCTTCTCGGCCTCGCCGTTCGCGGTGGCCTCGGGCAGCGAGCCGCCGAAGTACTTGCCCACCATCGCGGCGACCCGCGATGCGAGGTTGCCGTAGTCGTTGGCGAGCTCGCTCGTGTAGCGGGCGGAGAAGTCCTCCCACGAGAACGAGCCGTCCTGGCCGAACGCGATCGCGCGCAGGAAGTACCAGCGGTACGCGTCCACGCCGAAGTGCGAGGTCAGGTCCTGGGGCTTGATGCCGGTCAGGTTCGACTTCGACATCTTCTCGCCGCCGACCATCAGCCAGCCGTTGGCCGCGACCCTGCCGGGCACCGGGAGGCCCTGCGCCATGAGCATCGCGGGCCAGATGATCGCGTGGAAGCGGAGGATGTCCTTGCCGACGAGGTGGACGTCGGCGGGGAAGGTGTCCGCGAACTTCGCCGGGTTCTCGTTGTAGCCGACCGCCGTCGCGTAGTTCAGCAGGGCGTCGACCCACACGTAGATGACGTGCTTCTCGTCCCACGGGATCGGGATGCCCCAGTCGAACGTCGATCGGGAGATCGACAGGTCCTGCAGCCCCTGCTTGACGAAGTTCACGACCTCGTTGCGGGCGGACGCGGGCTGGATGAAGCCGGGGTTGGCCTCGTAGAACTCCAGCAGCTTCGGGCCGTACTCGCTGAGTTTGAAGAAGTAGTTCTCCTCCTTGAGGATCTCCACCGGCTTCTTGTGCACGGGGCACAGTTGCTCGCCGGCGAGGTCCCCCTCGCCGTCCAGCAGCTCGCCGGGGAGCTTGTACTCCTCACAGCCCACGCAGTACGGGCCTTCGTACCCGCCCTTGTAGATCTCGTCCTTGTCGTACAGGTCCTGCACGAACTCCTGGACGCGGTCGGTGTGCCGGCGCTCGGTCGTGCGGATGAAGTCGTCGTTCGCGATCTCCAGGTGCTCCCAGAGGGGCTTCCACGCCTCCTCCACGAGCTTGTCGCACCACTCCTGCGGGGTGACGCCGTTCGCCTCCGCGGTGCGCATGATCTTCTGACCGTGCTCGTCCGTGCCGGTGAGATACCACACCTTCTCGCCGCGCTGACGGTGCCAGCGCGTGAGCACGTCGCCTGCGACGGTCGTGTAGGCGTGGCCCAGGTGAGGAGCGTCGTTGACGTAGTAGATGGGGGTCGATACGTAAAAGGCCTTCACGCCTTCGCTCGTCCCCTGCTTCTCGGATCCAGTGGCCGCCATGGTCGAAATCCTAACGGCCGCCGGAAGATCGACTCACACGCATAACGGTACGGCGTCCGAGCCGAGGCCTCCCGGGCCGGCACGGTCCCGGGCAACCGGCTGTTGCCGGCCCAGCTGGTGCGGAATCCGGTGGCGAACGCGGTGGCCTGCAACGTTCCGGGCGGGACGGTCGAGGTGTCGGCGACGGCGGGCTGCTGACCGTCGCGAACACCGGTCCGATGGCCGGCGCCGCGGAGGCCGCCGGGCTCTTCGAGCCGTTCCGCCGCGGGGAGGGGCGGGACCGGACGGGCCCGGGCGCGGGGCTCGGCCTCAGCATCGTGCGCTCGATCGCCGTGGCGCACGGCGGGACGGATACGGGCGGAGCCGGGGCTAGGGCGTGGGCCTGGGCCCGGGCCCGGGCCCAGGCCTTCGCACGGTCCGGGGCCGGCGGGCTCGGTGTCAGGGGGTGGGACCGGGCCCGGGGGCGGGCTGGTGGTGCGGGTGTCGCTGCCGGTGCGGGGCGGACCGGTTCACACGGGCGGGCGCCCGTCCCCGGACGCCGCCGGACCCCGTCCGGGCGGAGCCCCGACGGGGTGAGGGTTCGTGTCCGGCCCGCGCCGGGCGGGCAGCGTCCGGGGTCCCCCGGGGGCTCCTCTTCGGGGCGGCGTGAGCTGGGCGTGCCCCGGACCGTTCACCGGGTAAGGCCGGTCCTCCGGGCACCCCACATCACGCTTGAGCGTCCGTGGCACGACCCCTCCGCGCCCCCGGAACCTTCCGCCACCCGTGGGCGCACCTCTGTGGGGCGGGTCCGGGCCGCTCTGCGGGCGCGTGGTCCCGTCCCCGGCCGGTGCGGCCTTCCGGCGACACCGGCCGGGTCGCGGCGATCAGCCGCCGCGGCGGTCCAGCCACTTCGGGAACGCGCCGAGCAGCCCCTCGTAGAGCTCCTCGTCGGTCAGCTCGCGGGGGTCCGGGCCGGCGTGGAAGAACGCGGCGTTCTCCACGGAGGCGTCGGCGTCGAGCTTGCGCAGGAAGTCGAAGCCCTTGGCGTCGTACTCGCCGAACGCCACGAACTGCCAGAACAGCGGCTTTCCGGCCGCCTCCGCCAGCGCCTGCCTGGCGGGCTGTTTGGCGTCGGGCGCGCCGTCGGTCTGGAAGACGACGAGCGCGGGGCCGTCGGCGCCGGACTTCTCGAGGTGCGCGACGACCTCCTCGACGGCCCGGTGGTAGCTGGTACGTCCCATGTGCCCGAGGCCCGCGTGCAGTTCGTCGACGCGGCCCTCGTGCTCGGCGAGCGTCAGCTCGCCGGTGCCGTCGATGTCCGTCGAGAAGAACACGACGTGGACGGACGCGTCCTCGTCGAGGTGAGCGGCGAGCGCGAGGGTCTGCTCACCGAGCTGCTGTGCGCTGCCGTCCTTGTAGTACGGCCGCATCGACCCGGACCGGTCCAGCACGAGGTACACCTTCGCCCGCGCCCCGGCGGCCCCGGCCCCCTTGAGCGCCGCCCCGGCCGCCTTGTACGCGCCGACGAGCGCCGCGGCCCGCGCCTTGACGCGTGCGAGGGAGTAGGCGGGCTTGCCGGTGGCGGCGGTGTCGTCGTCGGTGGTGGGGGCGGTCGCGATGGCCCCGGCCGCGGCGGCGACGGGCTCGGCGGCGACGGGCTCGGGGTCCGTCTCGGCGCCGGTGGCTGTGGCGGAGGGCTTCTCGACGGCATCGGCTTCGGTGCCGGTGGCTGCGGCGACCGGACCAGAGGCGGCCGCGACGGGCTCGACCGCGGGGCTCGGCTCGACGGTGGTGTCCGCGGGTTCGGGCTTCGGCTCGACGGTGGTGTCCTCGGCGGGGGCCGGGTCGGCGTCGCTGGCCGGCTCGGCCGCGGTCCCGTCGGAGGCAGGAGCCGTTCCGGTGCCGTCGTCGGCGGCGACGGGCTCGCGCGTCGTGGGAGCGGTGTCGCCCGCGGTGGTGTCCGTCTCGGCGTCGGCCGCGGTGGCGGGCTCCGCCTGCGCCGCGTCGGTGGCGGGGGCCGCCTCGGTGACCGGCTCCGCGGTGTCGGCGGTCGCCTCAGCCGCGACCGGCTCGGTCTTGGCTGTGTCTTCCTTCGTGGGCTTTGTGACCGCGGCGTCGGCGTTTGTGCCCGTCTCGGTGACCGGCTCCGCGGTGTCGGCGGTCGCCTCAGCCGCGGCCTCGGGCTCGGCCTCCTCCGTTCCTGTCCTCGCGTCGGAGGCGGGAGCGGGTTCGTCCACGGCGGTCCCGGATGTCGAGTCCCCGGCGTCGGCCTCGGCCGCATCGGCCGGGGCGGTCCCGGGTGCCGCGCCGTCCGCGTCCTCGGCGGCCGTCTCCGCATCCGCCGTGGGCGTTTCGGTCGCGGCGGACCCCGGCTCGGCGGCCGGAGCTGCCTCGGTCCCCGCATCCGGGGCGGTCGCGGCGGCACCGTCCTCGGCGGGCTTGTCCTGCCCGGCCGCGTCGGCCGCTTCCGTCCCCGCGGCCGCTTCCGTCCCCGCGGCCGCGTCCGGCGTGGAAGGAGTCCGGGCCGGCGGGATCGTCGGGCGCGTGCCCGGGGGAGTGTCGAACGCCGCCGCCACCAGATCCGCCGCACGGTCCTGCGGGTTGGGGGCCTCGGCCTGGGGCGGGACGGAGGGGGAGACGGTGGGGGTCGTCGTGGAGGCCGGTGAGGACGACTCCGTACGCTCGCGTCCAAACACCTTTCGCAGCAAGCTCCGAATGCCCATGAGCGAGGCCTTTCGCGTGAATTGGGTGCGATCAATGTCCGCATTTTCCGGCATTGTCCGGCCCGGCTGCGGCAACGCCGCAGCTCCGGCCAGCGCGGACACGTAAGGTTAGCGGCCGCCTCTTCCGTACGGCCGCAAGCCCCTCCCGCGTCAAGGGCGCCCCCGGTCGCTCCGGATTCATCCCCCGTTCACCTGGCTGCCGCCGCACTGCTCACATGTGCCCCTACCGTCGCGGCCGGAGACATTCCGACACGATGTCGGCGCGGGGCGCCGAGGGGATTGGGGAAGACGTGCGCAGAATGCTGCCGCTCCTGAGCTCGAACCACGCGGGCGGTCGTTCCGCTCTCACCTGCCGGTACCGCTGTGGGGACGCCTGCTTCCACGAGGTGCCGAACACCAGCGACAACGAGTACGCCGGTGACGTCATCGCCGCGACGCTGTCGCGGCGTTCGATGATGCGCACCGCCGCTGTCGTGACCGTCGCCACCGCCGCCGGCGGTGCCGTGGTCGCGCAGAACGCGCCGTCCGCGCAGGCAGCCGCCGTGCCCGCCGCCGGTGACGCCCGCCACGGCGGACACGGGGGCGGCACGCGCGACGGCGCCCGCGGTCTGCGCTTCACGCCGGTCGGGCCCAACACCGCCGACAAGGTGACGGTTCCCGAGGGGTACGCCCAGAACGTGGTGATCCGCTGGGGCGAGCCGATCCTGCGCGGCGCGCCCGCGTTCGACGCCGACCGGCAGACGGCCGGGGCGCAGGCAGGCCAGTTCGGCTACAACAACGACTTCCTCAGCCTGCTGCCGCTGCGCGAGCACGGCCGCCAGGTGCTCGTGGCCAACCACGAGTACACGGACGAGCAGCTGATGTTCAAAGGCTACGACGCCGCCAACCCGACCCGCGAGCAGGTCGAGATCGCCTGGGCCGCGCACGGCCTCTCCGTGGTCGTCGTCCAGGAGGAGCGCAGGAGCGGCAAGCTCACGCCCGTCACCCGCCACTGGCTCAACCGCCGTCTGACGGCTACGAGCGAGTTCCGCCTCACGGGCCCCGCCGCGGGCAGCGCCCTGCTCAAGACGTCCGCCGACCCGACCGGAACCAAGGTCCTCGGTACGCTCAACAACTGTGCCGGCGGTACGACCCCCTGGGGTACCACGCTCCACGGCGAGGAGAACTTCAACCAGTACTTCGCCAACGGCACCAGCGCCACCGACAAGCGCTACGGCCTGACCACCGGCGCCACCGAGCGCAAGTGGGAGCGCTTCGACAAGCGCTTCGACGCGGCCCAGGAGCCCAACGAGTCGCACCGCTTCGGCTGGGTCGTCGAGCTCGACCCGTACGACCCGGACTCCACGCCCCGAAAGCGCACGGCCCTCGGCCGTTTCAAGCACGAGGCCGCGCAGCCCCGGCTGACCCGGGACGGCCGCCCGGTCGTGTACATGGGCGACGACGAGCGCTTCGACTACTTCTACAAGTTCGTCTCGTCGAAGCGGATGCGGAAGGGCGGCAGCCGTGCCGCCCGCGCGCACAACCTGACGCTGCTGGACGAGGGCACGCTGTACGTCGCGAAGCTCACCGGAGACTCCCCCCAGGACATCGACGGCACCGGCAAGCTCCCGAACGACGGCGAGTTCGACGGCAGCGGTGTGTGGATCCCTCTGGCCACCGGTGACGTCTCGCACGTCCCGGGCATGACCGCCGAGGAGGTGTACGTCTTCACCCGCCTCGCCGGCGACAAGGTCGGTGCCACCAAGATGGACCGCCCCGAGGACGTCGAGCCGAGCCCGCGCACGGGCCGCGTGTACGTGGCGCTGACCAACAACACCGACCGGGGCAAGGCCGGCAAGCCGGGTGCGGACGAGGCCAACCCCCGCAACCTCAACAAGCACGGCCAGATCCTGGAGCTCGCCGAACACTGGGACGACCCGTCCTCCGACGGCTTCGCCTGGCGGCTGTTCCTGGTCGCGGGCGACCCGGAGGACCCGGCCACGTACTTCGCCGGCTACCCGAAGGAGAAGGTCAGCCCGATCTCCTGCCCGGACAACGTGGCCTTCGACCCGCACGGCAACCTGTGGATCTCCACCGACGGCGCCCAGCTGGGCTCGCACGACGGCCTGTTCGGGGTCGCGACGACCGGCGAGCGCCGGGGTGAGCTGAAGCAGTTCCTCACGGTGCCGAAGGGCGCCGAGACCTGCGGCCCGATCATCCAGGACCGCCGGGTGATCGTCGCCGTCCAGCACCCCGGGGAGATCGACGGGGCGACCGTCGAGAAGCCCGCATCGGTGTGGCCCGACGGACCGGGCCGCCTCGTGCGCCCGTCGGTCGTCGCCGTCTACCGCAAGGACGGCCGCGACATCGGCGTCTGACCCCGGTGAGCCCCGTGGGCCCGGCCGCTCCCGCCGGGCCCACGGGGGAGGCCGTTCCCGCGGGGCCGCCGCGCCCGTCCGCGGCGGCTCTCCGCGCCGGCCGGGGGCGTCAGTCGGAGGCGGTCGCCGCGCGGAACCGGGCGAACTGCTCGGCGGGGTCGCCCGTGTACGACCAGGGGACCCGTGCCGCCCGTGTGCCCAGCATCGCGAACAGCCGGCGTGCCACGTCCGTCTCGCCGGCGTAACAGGCGGCGTGCGTCAGATGGTTGAGCTCGCCCACCTCCTCGGGGAGGACCGGGCCCGCCGGCCGGCCGCCGATCCAGCGCTCCCAGGTGCGCCGCACCTCGGTCACCGCGAGCTCGTGCTTCCAGTGCTGGCCGAAGTCGCGGACCGGGGCCCGGCCGCGGGAACCCTCCGCCACATAGCGGAACTCCTCCACCCGGGCGATCTGCACGAGCACCGGCAGCGGGGAGCCGGGCGGGGCCGCGCCCGCCGCGTCGCGGGCGACGTCGTACATGGAGCCGTGCGTGCCGTGCCAGCGCGCCGACCAGTAGCGCAGCAACTGCACGTGGCCCTCGACGTTGTCCGGGTCTCGCCGTCGCAACTCATCCCACCAGCAACGCAGTTGACGCCGTCCCACGCCGCCGTCGTAGAGCCTGGCCACCGTCAGCAGCGACACCCACGGCATCGGGTCCGCGGGCGCCGCCTCGGCGGCACCGATGCAGGCCATCACCGCCACGTCGATCCGGCCGCGGTCCACGGAGGCGCCCCGGCCCCGCGCGATGGCGTCGTCGAAGGCCCGGACCACCGCGGTCGCGGCGCGCAGCACGGCCGCGTCGGGGTTCTCCGGTTCGGCCGCCCACCACGCCTCGACGGCCGAGGACCCCGCCGCGGCGTGCGAGAGCTGCCGCAGCCGGTGGGTGCGGCGCGGCCAGTCCGGCCCGGTGGCGTGCAGCAGGTCGCGCACCCCCTGCCAGCGCCCGATCACGATGTCGTGGCGGGCCTCCGTCAGCGCCCGGTCACCGAAGTCCGGGTCGAGGACCGGCTCGAAGCGGCGGCGAGCAGCAACCATGTCCCAGCCTGCTTTCTGCGGTCAGAAGTCCGTCGCCATGGTGTCGCGCGGACCGTCGTGCCGGGTGGAGGCGGCACCTGAGCACGCGGCCTCCGCCTCGATGGCCCGTGCCGCGTCGAGCTTCGCGGGCCGGTAGTACGCGCTGCCCTGCCGCCAGTACCAGAGCATCGGAACCACCCCGGCCGCCAGCCCGCCGAGACCGATCACGATCGAGGCGGTGCTCAGTTCGCTCAGCGACTCGAAGAAGATCCAGAACATGAAGGCCGAGCCGAGCAGCGGCCACGCCCCGCCGAGCAGGAAGTTCTTCACCGACGTCAGCACCATGCCGCGGTACGCGGCGACGGCCGCGACGCCCGCGAGGCCGTAGTACACCGCGATCTGGAGGGAGATCGCGTTGACGGCGTCGGAGAGCACGTCGCCGACCGAGCCGAGGGCCGTCGCGGCGAAGAGCATCACCAGCGCCACCGCCCCCACCACCGCGATCGCGACCCAGGGGGTGTTCCAGCGCTTGTGCACGGCGCCGAAGGCGGGGGGCATCGTGCGGTCCCGGCCCATCGCGAACAGCGAGCGGGTGACCTGGATGAGAGTGGTCTCCAGGGTGGCGACCGTCGACAGCATCACCGCGACGATCAGCAGCTTGCCGCCGACGCCGGGCCAGATCTCGTCGCCCAGCACGCCGAGGGCGTTGCCGCCGCCCGCCAGGCTCTGCTCCGACGTGAGGATCATGTTGACGGCGACCGTGAACGACACGAAGAGCAGGAGCACCACGCCGACACCGACGAGGCTCGCGACACCGGCCGTCCTGCGGCTGTCGCGCGTCTCCTCGCTGAGGTTGCTCGTGACGTCCCAGCCCCAGTAGTAGAACGCGGCGATGAGCGCGCCCGAGGCGAAGCCGGAGGCACCGTCGAAGTGCGAGAAGCCCAGCCAGGACCAGTCGAAGGCGGCGGCGGAACCCTTGTGCAGGAACGCGGCCAGCAGGAACAGCACCAGCAGCAGCACCTCGACGCCGGTCAGCAGCAGCTGTGCCCGCACGGTCAGCCGTGCCCCGCCGAGGACCACCAGCAGCATCACCAGGAACCAGCAGGCGCCCACCAGGGCCGCCAGTCCGGTGTCGCCTGCGAGGCCCGGGTCGAGGAGCGCGAGGGTCATCGCACCGGCCGGCAGGGAGCCGGCCACCATGAAGATCGTCGCGGAGACGACCAGGGCCCAGCCGGAGAGGAAGCCGAGGAACGGGTGAAGCGTGCGGCCCACCCAGGAGTAGCTGGCTCCGGCGTTGACGTCGATCCGGCCGAGGCGGCCGAAGGCCAGGACGATGCCGAGCATGGGTATCGCGCAGTACAGCAGCGCGGCGGGACCGGCCAGCCCCACGGCGCCCACCAGGACGGCGGTGGTCGCGGCGAGCGAGTAGGCGGGGGCGCTGCCGGCGACCGCCATCACGACGGTGTCGAACGTACCGAGGGCGTTGGGCTGGAGCCCTCTGCCGGGATTGCTGCTCATCGAATGTCCTTGTGTGGCAGGGCATGTGGCGATGGATCAGGGTCTCGGCCGCGCTGAAGGGGTGGATCCGCGACGGGGGGACGGAGCGCATCGTAGTCGTCCGCCGTACCCTCGGTGGTATGGCGGATGACGCGGGGGCCCCGGGGGCCGCGGAAGGGACCGTGCGGGTCGACAGCTGGATCTGGTCCGTGCGGCTGACCAAGACCCGCTCGCAGGCGGCCACCGCCTGCCGTGGAGGCCATGTCCGGGTCAACGGGGAGCGCGTCAAACCCGCGCACGCGCTGAAGGCCGGGGACGAGGTGCGCCTCTTCCACGCGGGCCGGGAGCGGATCGTGGTGGTCTCCCGCATCATCCGCAAGCGCGTCGGGGCGCCCGCCGCGGCGCAGTGCTACGTGGACAACAGCCCGCCGCCCCCGCCGCGCGAACTCACCGCACCGACGGGAGTGCGGGACCGGGGCGCGGGCCGGCCGACGAAGCGCGACCGGCGGGAGATGGAGCGCCTCCACGGCCGCGGCCACCCGTCCCGGTGACGGGGACGCCGCGGGTCGGTGCCGAGTCCGGCCTGCGCCACGCGGAGTGAGGGGCCGCGGGCCGGAGCCGGGGGCGGACCCGCCGGTCGCGGTGCCGCAGGCGCTCCGGCCCCTGGGTGTGGTGCGCCCCTTCGGTGGCCGAGGCATCGCCGCCCCGCCGCGGCCTCCCGCCCGGACGGTCCGTCTCCGCCGTCACGGTCCCGGCGCCCCGGACGGGGACGCGATCGTGCGGGCCGCCGTCACCTCCTGGCGGAGCGGTTCGAGGACGCTCCTCTCCTCGCCCTCCAGCGGCGTCCGCACCACGGCGGGTTCCTCCCGGGAGCGGATGTCCCCGGCGAGTTCGCGCAGGTGCCGTACGACCTCGTCGACCTCGCTCCGCGTGGGCGCTGGGGCGCCGTAGTCCACCCGGACCCGGGCCGCGGTCGTCGCGTCCGCGATCCGCTCGACGGCGACGACGAGCGGCCACCACGCGGCCGCGCGCGTGCCCGCGGGCGGCGGCTCGGTGAGCGCCCGCTGGAACTCCGAGCGCACGGCCGACAGGTCCCGGTACAGCCGGCGCCGGGACCGCGCCCGCTCGCCCCGGCCGGCGTCGGCGCCGAACGCCAGCGCCACATGGCTCGCGGCGTGGTCGACCGAGTCCGCGAGCCGGTCCCCGATGCGGCTGTGCCAGCTCTCCGGCCACAGCAGGTACCCGGCGACCAGGGCGATCGCACAGCCGATCAGGCTGTCCACGAGACGTGCCCGTACCAGACCGATCCCCTGGCGGTTGATCAGGTCGGACAGCAGCAGGATCACCGGGGTGATCGCCGCCGTCTGGAAGGCGTACCCCTTCGCCGAGAACGCGGGGATGAGTCCGCCGAGGACGATCATCACGGGCACGTCCCACCAGCCGCGCGGCACCTCGGCCAGCACGGCCGCCGCGACCACCAGGCCCGCCACCGTCCCCAGTCCGCGTCCCACCGCGCGGGAGAACACCGAGCCGAAGTCCGGCTTCATGACGAAGGTGACGGTGAGGGCGACCCAGTAGGACCGGTCCAGTTCCACGATCGACACCAGCGCCTGGGCGAGGCCGATGCAGAGCGCGAGGCGCAGCCCGTAGCGCCAGGACGCCTCGGAGAACAGCACGTCGCGCGTCGTGCGGCGGACACGGGTCCCGAGCGCGGCGGGCCGGCCGAGGCGGTCGTCCACGTTGTGGGGATCGGGGTCCGGCCCGAGGACGACGGTCGTCGCGTGCCGCAGCGCGTGGTCGACCGCGCGCTCGGTGGGTGTGGCGGGCTGCGGCAGGTGCGGCTCGTACGGGCCCGAGCGGCCGCGCTCGACGGCGTCCGCCAGCGTCCGTACCGCCGCGGGGACCGCGGCGGGCAGCGGGCGGCCGCGCTGGTGTGCCGCGGGGGCCGCCTCGACCACCGGGACCAGGGCGTTGAGCTGAGCGAGCAGCCGGACCAGCATGGGATTGCGGCCGTGGTCGCGGGCGCGGCGGGCGAGGATCAGGTCGTACGAGTCGTCGAGCGACTGCGTGACGGCCCGGCGGCGCTCGTCGTACGTGTCCCCGCCGGCCGCCGCCAGCAGGTCGGCGACCGCCCGGTAGGCGCGGGCGACCGCCGATCGCTCGGGCGCGCCACCGCGCAGCGGCCAGCCGAGCAGGGCCAGCGCGAGTACGAGCAGACCGCCGAGCCCGAGGAGAAGCGGCGCGGTCCACCAGGGCCGGGGCAGCGGCAGCCCCGACCCGATGACCGCGTTGAGCAGCAGCAGCAGTCCCGAGGCCGAGGCGACCGCGCCGATCGACGAGATCATTCCGGAGACGAGGGCCACGGCCGTGAGGACGGCGACGGTGAGCCACCCCTGGGCGTACACGAGCGTGCCGAGCGTGACGCCGACGGCGCCGAAGACCTGGGGCACGGCGATGTTGAAGATCCGCATCCGGTAGGCGTCGGCGGTGTCGCCGATGACCCCGGAGAGCGCGCCTATCGACGCCAGCGCCCCGTACACCGGCCGGTCCGCGGCGAAGCCCACCGCCAGCGGGGCCGACAGCGCCACGGCGGCGCGGGCGACCGCCGCCCGGTTGACCGGTGTGCGCTGCGGGCGCAGCCCCGACACCAGCCACGCCGGCGGCGTCAGCCGTACTCGCTCCCTCACGTCACCGTTCCTCATCAGCGGGCAGGAGTGGGTCCTGGACCCATGCCTGGTCACTGCGGACATTCCGAACGGTTGTGGATGTCCTGGCCGCCCGCGTGCGGTCCGCGTCCGGCGGACCGGATCGGGTCCGTGGTCCGGGAACGCGGGGGCGGGGTTCCGCACGCCCGAGGATCGCCGGTCGGGCCTGGACGGTCCGGTGCCCCTGCTCAACACTTCGGTGAGCAGGGGGCGGTGCCGTCCGACGCCGGATCGGACGCCCCGGGGCGCATCGCCGGATCGTGCCCAACGGCCCAACCGCCCGGCAGAGTTCGGCACGGGACCGGCAGCCCGCCTGTCCGGTCGGCCTACGGGGCCGGGCACCGTGGTGCGGCCGCCGTGCCGGGCTCAGTGCCGGAGCGCCTGCCCGATCTCGGCCGGCGGCGTACCGGACAGGTCCCGATGGGTCTGCGCCGTCGCCGACTTCGTGCCGCCGGGCGGAACCGCGTCGATCGACACGACGGTCGCGTCGAGCAGATTCCCGCTGCTGTCCTTCCAGTTGACCAGGACCGTGTAGTCGACGGCCTGGTCGGTGGGGTTCGTCGCGGTGATCTCGTTGGAGAGGCGGTTGTTCACGGCCTCCGTGGGCCCGGCCTTCACGTCGGCCTTGGCGTTCAGACCGCCCTTGATCTTCGCCATCTCGGAGGCCGCTGCCGCCGTCGCCGACTCGACGGCCTCACCCGCCTTGGACGCCACCGACTTCGGCGTCTCGCCAGTGTCGTTCGAACAGCCGGTCATCCCTGCCGCGAGCGCGACGGCGGCCGCGGCGGCCACGACGGCGTTTCGTGTGCCATGGCTCGATCTCATACGCACCAGAGTGCGCCCCCGGCCCGGGTTCGGCCACTCGGTGGACCGGTGCGGAGACCGGACCGCGGCGTCTGCCCGCGCCGGCCCGGTTGCCGCCGAGCCGTGGGACGGGCGGGTTTTTTGGGGCCGCGGCCCTGCGGCGCCGGCAGGCCGCGTCAGTCCTGCGCCACCGGGGCCAGTCCGCGCAGTGCGGAGATGAGCAGTTCGACGCCGAAGGCGAACTCGGCCTCGTGGTCGTTCACGGCCAGGATCGGCGCGACCTTCGCGACGGCGGGGAAACCGGAGCCGGCGAAGTAGGCGGTGCGGGTGGCCAGCCTCTCGTCCGTGCCCCGGCCTTCGCGGCCCGACCCCGATGCGCTGCGGACCTCCTGCAGAAGGGTGCCGACCTGGAAGGAGATGAACAGCCGCAGCACGTGCACCGCGATCTCCTCGTCGAAGCCGTGGTCGAGCATCATCGCGATCATCGTGTCCACCGGCGCGAGCGCGGTGGGGGTGGACAACTGCCGCATCAGCACCAGTTCGCAGGCCTGCGGGTGGCGCAAAGACGCCCTGCGGAAGCCGTACGCGATGTCGCGGATGCCCTCCTCCCAGCCACCCGTCACCCGGCGCGGCATCCGCATGTCGGTGGTGATGAACTCGGTCACCCCGTCCAGAATGTCGTCCTTGCTCCTTACATGGTTGTAGAGGGACATGGCCTGGACGCCGAGGCGGGCCGCGATACGGCGCATGGACAGCGCCTCCACGCCCTCCTCGTCGATGATCACCAGTGCCGCCCCGACGATCCGGTCCCGGCTCAACGGCTCGCGAGGTCCGGGGACTTCAGGTCGTGCTCCTCGGGCCATGAACGACCGCTCCTCTTTCGGGTGGCTACGCGCGGTAACGCTTGACGACTTACAGCGTAAGTGCTTCGCTCCTGTCTCGTACTTACGGTGTAAGTGGCGCAACTGCTGTGGAGGCAGGGCGAGATGCAAGACGGACCGGCCGCGCACGACGCGGCCGTTCGTATGAGCGCCTTCCGGGACCGGAGCCACGAGCGAACGGTCCGCCGAGCACAACAGCACAGCCACCATCCTCTCCCAGCCCGGCCGCCTCGCGCCGGGTTTCCCCCTGTGAGCAGGAGGCACAGATGCCTGTGCGTACGACCCCGACCCGTCAGCGGCGCTCGGCCACCACCATCCACCACCTCGACTGCGCGCCGATGCGCCCCCTGGGCGGCGGCCCGCTCGTGGCGCACTGCCTGCTGATCGCGACCGGGACCGGGCTCGTGCTCGTCGACACCGGTCTCGGCGCCGCCGAGGTCTCCGATCCCCGACGGCTCGGCACTCTCTTCCGCCGCACGATGCGGCCGGTGCTGGACCTGTCGCGGACGGCCGTCCACCAGGTCCGGGCCCTGGGCCACGACCCGTACGACGTCAAGGACATCGTTATCACCCATCTCGACCTGGACCACGCCGGCGGCCTCGCGGACTTCCCGCACGCCCGGGTCCACGTGATGGCGGACGAGTACCGCGCGGCCATGCGGCGCGACACCCGCCTCGAGGCGAACCGCTACCTGCCCGCCCAGTGGGCGCACGGCGTCGACTGGGTCGTCCACGATCACGCCGACTCGGACTGGATGGGCTTCCCGGCCTCCCGGGTGCTGCGGTCCCCCGACATCCTGCTGGTGCCGCTGCCCGGCCACACCCGCGGCCACAGCGCGGTAGCGGTCCAGGAGCCGGACCGCTGGCTGCTGCACGCGGGCGATGCCTATTTCTTCCACGGCGAGATCGACCTGCGCCGCCCGCGCTGCCCCCGGCCGCTCGCGCTGCACCAGCGGCTCGTCGCCGACGACCACGAGATGCGCCTGGGCCAGCTGGAGCGGCTGACTCGGCTGCGCCGGGCCCATCCTCGTCTCGTGCGGATCTTCTCGTCGCACGACCCGTTCGAGTTCGAGCTGATGGCGAACGGCGGCTGAGCTGAGGCGCCGGGCGGGACCGCGGTGCGGGATCCCGGGCAGTGGACGGCCCACGACCGGCCGGAGCACCGCACCCGGCGGGCCGCCACGCCCCGAATCGCCGTCGCGCCCCGGCTCCTGACCGCCGGCCGGTCGACTGAGGCGGCCGTGCCCACGGCGCGGACCCGCGGGGAGACGCCGAGGGGGCGCTCGGCGATCCGAGCGCTCCCTCGGCGTGTTCGCTTCGTGCCCGTTCCACGTCCGGGAGGGGCCGGCGAACGCCACCGGCGGCACGACGGGCCCCGGTGCGGGACGCGGGAAGCCGATCAGCGGGGTCCTTCCGGGGCACGTCATTGATCTGCAAGCCCTTAGCCGTCCACGGACGGATCGCCCGGTCAGGCCGCGGTGCGCGACTCCGTGGTCACCAGCGCCCAGATGATGAACACCGAGATGGCCATCGAGAAGATCGCCCACAACGGCTGATAGGGCAGGAACAGGAACTGGACGATGATGTTGAGCGACGCCAGTGCGACGCCCAGATAGCGCCCCCATGCCATGGTCTTGAGGATCCCCCAGCCGGTGATCGCCACCAGGATCCCGAGGACGAGATGGACCCAGCCCCAGGCGGTGAGGTCCCACGAGAAGACGTAGCTGCCGATCCGGGCGTAGACCTCGTCCTCGACGATTCCGGCGATGCCCTCGAGAATGCTGATGACACCCGTGACCATCATCAGGACGCCGGCGAAGAGCGTGCCCCCCGCCGCCCAGCCGGCGTCCGGACCCGCTCCGGGCGTGCTCCGTGCAGTGTGTTGGCTCATGGCGTCAGCATGAGCCGGACGGTCGATCGCGGACATTTCTGTTGAGCCGTTCGTGCCACGCACGCGTCCGGCGGTGGCACCCGGCGGGGTGCCCCGCGCCGCCGGAGGCCCCTGGTGCGCCGGGGTGCGCGGCTCGGTCGGCGCAGAGCGCGGGGGCCGGGACGCCCGCCGGGGACGGACACTCGGGCGCCCGCCCGGTCCCGCCCGGGGCGGGACCGTCGGAGGGTGGCGCCGTGGTGCCGCCCGGTCCCGCGGCACGGTCCGCCGAGGGCTCCCGCCTGATCCACTTGCCGCACCCGCCGCCCGGGTGTGCGCTGGTGGGAAGGGGAACCGGGGGCAGCGGAAGGAGCTCCGCCATGGTCCACGCGGCGGTGCCCGAGCGGCACCACGGCACCATCCTCGGCATTGCGTTGCCGGCCGTGATCGGCGTGATCTACGGCCTCTACACGTCCTTCATCGCCCGCATGTCCGGAGAGTCCGCGGGCGCGCAGTTCGCGATCGGGCTCATCTCCTGCCTGGTGATCGCCGGGCTCTGCTACGCGCTGGGCCGCTACCAGCACAGCCTCCCGCGGGAGCTGCGCGCGGTGGCGTACGCGGCGCTCGTCGGCTGCTCGGTCGGCTACCTCAACAGCCTTTCCGGCGACAGCATCCTCACGTCGGTCGTCCTGTCCGTGATCATCGCGGCGGCCACGTTCTGCGTGATGTTCTACACCTTCTACGTGCACGAGGACTGAGCTCCTTCTACGTGCACGAGGACTGAGCTCCCCTCGCCCTGGGGCACCTCAGCTGGGGAGGGAAACGCGTCCTTGGCCCGCCCGTACGCTGGAGTCCCCGGAGCGCCGCGCCCGGGCCCGGGAGGATGCCGCCGATGAGCGAGACCACGCGTGGGAGCGAGGGTGAGATCGCGCGTGAGAGCGAGCGCTGGAAGGAGCGCGGCGTCGCGCTGCGCGTCTTCGTGTACGTCTTCGCCACACATGCCTTCGCGGGCTTCGTCTGGCTGCTCTTCCACGTGGGGCAGAGCGCCCAGAAGTGATCGGGTCCGGGTGCTGCCGAGCCGTGGGACGGGCGGGCGGGCCGTGACCCCGCGGCGCCTGCCGGCCGCGACCCGTGAGCCGGCGAGGGAGCCGGGAACGATCAGCCGCCCGCCGCCGGGGCCACCACCCCGTCCGGCACGGACGCCCCCCGCTCCGCGCCCCCGGGCGGCCGCGGGCGCGGCCGAGGGCTGCGGCGGAGCGAGGACCGGACCGTGAGGACGGCCGGCTCGGTCCAGCGGGCCGCGAGCGGGCCCACGATCACCAGGATCAGCACATAAGCGGTGGCCAGCGGCACGATGCGCGGCTCGGTGGAGGCCGCCAGTCCGGCGATGACGATGGAGAACTCGCCGCGGGCGACGAGGGTGCCGCCCGCCCGGAGGCGGCCGCGCGAGCCGATTCCGGCCCGGCGGGCCGCGTACCAGCCGGTCGCGATCTTGGTCAGGATGGTGGCCACGGCCAGCAGTACTGCCGGCAGCAGCACCGGCGGGATCGCCGTCGGGTCGGTCGACAGCCCGAAGAAGACGAAGAACACCGCCGCGAAGAGATCGCGGAGGGGGGTGAGCAGGCGTCTCGCCCCCTCCGCGACCTCGCCCGACAGGGCGATGCCCACCAGGAACGCGCCCACCGCCGCCGACACCTGCAGCTCCTGCGCCGCACCCGCGATCAGCAGGGTGAGGCCCAGTACCACCAGCAGCAGCATCTCCGGGTCGTCGGAGGAGACCGCCCGGCTGAGATGCCGGCCGTGGCGGACCGCCAGGAGGAGGACCAAGGAGACCGTGCCGACGGCGATCAGCAGGGCGATGCTGCCGCCGGCCAGGCCGAGTCCCGCGAGCAGCACGGTCAGCAGGGGCAGGTAGACCGCCATTGACAGGTCCTCGATGACCAGGACGCCGAGGATCACCGGGGCCTCGCGGTTGCCCAGCCGCCCCAGGTCCGTGAGGATCTTCGCGATCACCCCCGACGACGAGATCCAGGTGACGCCTGCCAGCGCCACCGCCCCCACCGGCCCCCAGCCGAGCAGGAGCGCGGCCGCCGCGCCCGGCGGGGCGTTGAGCAGGAGGTCCACGAGGCCCGAGGGGTACTGCGTGCGCAGGTTCGTCACCAGTTCGGAGGCGCTGTACTCGAGGCCCAGCAGCAGGAGCAGCAGGATGACGCCGATCTCGGCGCCTACGGCGATGAAGTCCCCGCTGGCGCTGAGCGGCAGCAGCCCGCCCGTGCCGAAGGCGAGACCGGCCAGCAGATACAGGGGGATCGGGGACAGCCCGAAGCGTCCGGCGAACCGGCCGATCAGCCCCAGGGTGAGGATGATCCCGCCGAGTTCGACGAGGAGCGTCGTCGTGCCGTGCACGGTCAGCCTCCGGCTCCGGAGCCGTCGGGCTCGTCCCCGGAGCCCTCGATGATCCCGGCGAGGGCGTCCACACCCTGCCTGGTGCCGACGACGACGAGCGTGTCACCGATCATCAGCCGGAAGCCCGGCCCCGGCGAGGGGTGCACACTGCTCGGGCGCCGGACGGCGACGATCGAGGCGCCCGTGCGGGTACGGGCCCGGGTGTCACCGAGCGGTCGTCCGGAGTACGGGGAGCGGGCCGGGACCGGGATGTGCTCGGTCACCAGGTCGAGTCCGTCGGTGCGCAAGCCCTCGACGGGGGTCGGCTCCAGCAGGCGGGCGAGCCCGCCGGCCTCCTCGGGTGTGAGCGACACGGAAGCCGCCCACTGGTCGGGGTCGTCCGCGGAGTAGAAGCCGAGGAACCGCCGGCCGTCCTGGTGGACGACCAGCGAGAGGTGGTGGCCGCTCTCCGAGGTGATGTCGAACTGCGTACCGACGCCCGGCAGGGAAGTGCGTCGAGTGGCCATGGTGCCTCCCGGAGCCGAGTCGGACGATGAGGCGCGCGTGGCGGGGCCGGGACCAGGAACTCGTTCTCCACTTCAGTATTACGTGATCTTGGGAGGGCCGCGCGCCGGTGACCGTTGTCTCATCCCCCCGCGCACCGGGGACCACCTGCGCGGACAGTAGAGTCCGGTCCGTGATGCCCGACCCCCGCCCCGCCGTCTCCGTCGTCGGGATCGGTGCCGACGGCTGGGACGGACTGCCCGAGACCTCCCGCGCCGTGCTGCGCTCCGCCGACGTGCTCGTCGGCGGCGCACGCCAGCTCGCCCTGCTGCCCGTCCACGAATGCCCGGGCGAGCGCGTGCCGTGGCCGTCGCCGCTGCGCCCCGCCGTGCCCGCGCTGCTCGCCGAGCACGCCGGCCGGCGCCTTGCCGTCCTCGCGAGCGGCGACCCGATGTTCTACGGCATCGGCCGCACCCTCACCGAGATCGCCGGCCCTGACGCACTGCGCGTACTGCCGCATCCGTCCTCCGTCTCGTACGCCTGTGCCCGCCTCGGCTGGCCGGTCGAGGAGACCGAGGTCGTGACGACGGTCGGCAGGCCCGTCGCGGGGCTCGGCGCCGCGCTCCACCACGGCCGGCGGCTGCTGGTGCTCAGCGCCGGCGCCGCGACCCCGGCGGAGGTGGCCGAACTGCTGGCCGCGAGGGGCTTCGGCCCCAGCCGGCTGCGGGTGCTTGAGCAACTCGGCTCCGGGCGGGAACGCCTGGTCACCGGTACGGCCTCCGGCTGGGACCGGCCGCCCGGCGATCCCCTGAACGTCCTCGCGGTGGACTGCGTCCGCGAGCCCGGCGTGCCCCGGCTCGGCGCCGTGCCCGGGTTGCCCGACGAGGCGTACGAGAACGACGGCCAGCTGACCAAGCGCCATGTGCGGGCCGCGACGCTGGCCGCGCTCGCGCCCGCGCCGGGCGAACTGCTGTGGGACGTCGGCGGCGGCTCCGGCTCGATCGCGATCGAGTGGATGCGTACGCACCGCTCCTGCCGGGCGGTCACCGTCGAGCGGGACGCGGAACGGGCACGGCGCATCGAGCGCAACGCGCAGACGCTCGGTGTGCCCGGACTGCGGGTCGTCACGGCGGCCGCGCCGGACGGTCTGGCCGGGCTGCCCGTGCCCGACGCGGTGTTCATCGGCGGCGGGCTCACCGCGCCGGGACTGCTCGACGCCTGCTGGGACGCGCTGCCGGCGGGCGGACGGCTGGTCGCGAACACCGTGACGCTCGAGTCGGAGGCGCTGCTGGCGGAGCGCTACCGGCGGTACGGCGGCGAGCTGGTGCGGCTCGCCGTGGCGCACGCCGTACCAGTGGGCGGCTTCACCGGGTGGCGGCAGGCGATGCCCGTGACGCAGTGGTCCGTCACCAGATCCCCGGCAGGAGAACTCTCATGACCGTCTACTTCATCGGCGCCGGACCGGGTGCCGCCGACCTGATCACCCTGCGCGGCGCGCGGACGCTGGCGTCGTGCCGGGTCTGCCTCTACGCGGGCTCGCTCGTACCGGCCGACCTCCTCGCCGAATGTCCCCCGGACGCGCGCCTCGTGGACACGGCGGACCTCGATCTGGACGCGATCACCGGGGAGTTCGTCCG
The DNA here is from genome assembly GCF_005795905.1 of Streptomyces marianii. Classification (NCBI taxonomy): domain Bacteria; kingdom Bacillati; phylum Actinomycetota; class Actinomycetes; order Kitasatosporales; family Streptomycetaceae; genus Streptomyces; species Streptomyces marianii. The sequence continues at coordinate 4,043,352 of NZ_VAWE01000001.1, read as the reverse complement.
CGCCCACGAGGAGGGGCACGACGTGGCCCGGCTGCACTCGGGCGACCCGTCCGTGTTCAGCGCGGTGGCGGAGCAGATGCGGAGGCTCGACGCGGCGGGCATTCCCTACGAGGTCGTCCCCGGCGTCCCGGCGTTCGCGGCCGCGGCGGCCGCGCTGAAGCGGGAGCTGACCGTACCGACGGTCGGCCAGACGGTCATCCTCACCCGCGTCGCCCAGCAGGCCACCCCCATGCCCGACGGCGAGGACCTGGCCACCCTGGGCCGCAGCGGCGCCCTGCTCGTCCTGCACCTCGCCGCCCGCTACGTCGACCGCGTGGTCGCCGAACTACTGCCGCACTACGGACCCGACTGCCCCGCCGCGGTGGTGGCCATGGCCAGCCGCCCGGACGAACTGGTCCTCCGGGGCACGCTCGACGAGATCGCCGGGCTGACGAAGGAGGCGGGCGTCACGAAGACGGCGGTCATCCTGGTGGGCCGCACCCTGGCCGCCTCCCAGTTCCGCGACAGCCACCTGTACGACCCGGCGCGGGAACGGCACGTCTGCTGACGGCCGGCCCGGCCCGCCTACCCAAGCGCCGTCACCCACGCCAGCGCCTCCTCCACCCCCGCCACCGTCGGGACGTCCTCGGGTACGGGCGGGCGGCGGACCACGACGACCGGGATGCCCGCATCGCGGGCCGCGGTGAGCTTGGGCGAGGTGGCGGCGGCGCCGCTGTCCTTGGTCACCAGGACGTCGACGGCGTGGTCGGCGAGAAGCGCCCGTTCGCCGTCGAGGGTGAAGGGGCCGCGGTCGAGGAGCACCCGCATCCGCGCGGGGTGCGGCTGTTCCGGCGGGTCGACGGAGCGGACCAGGAACCACAGGTCGTCCAGGTGCGCGAAGCACGCCAGCCCCATGCGGCCCGTCGTCAGGAAGACCCGGCGCCCCAGCGAGGGCAGCCTCTCGGCCGCCTGCGCGAGGGAGTCGACCGGGTGCCAGTCGTCGCCCGCCACCGGGATCCAACCGGGGCGCCGCAGCGCGAGCAGGGGAACATGGGCCCGGTTCGCGGCGTGCGCCGCGTTGAAACTGATCGTCCCGGCGAAAGGATGGGTGACGTCGATGAGCACGTCCACCTGGTGCTCGCGCAGCCAGGCGGCGAGGCCTTCCGCCCCGCCGAAGCCACCGATCCGCACCTGGCCACGCGGCAGTCTCGGCGCCGCGACCCGTCCCGCGAGCGACGTGGTCACCCGCTCCCCCCGCGCGTGCAGCGACTCGGCGAGGGCGCGCGCCTCCGTCGTGCCGCCGAGGACCAGGACGTGCACGGGGGACCTCCATGAGTGAACCGGCGCCCGTGGGCGGACGCAGCGCCCAACTCAAGCACACCGGTCTCCGGCCCGGCTGGACCACCGGGGCCTGCGCCACCGCCGCGACGACCGCCGCGTACACCGCGCTGCTCACCGGGGACTTCCCGGACCCGGTGACGATCACGCTGCCCAAGGGCCAGAGGCCCGCGTTCGCGCTGGCCGTGGAGGAACTGGCGGACGGGCACGCGACGGCGGGCGTGGTCAAGGACGCCGGCGACGACCCGGACGTCACACACGGCGCGCTGGTCCGTGCGACCGTGCGGATCCTGCCCGCCGGTTCGGGGGTGGTGTTCCGTGCCGGACCGGGCGTCGGTACCGTCACGCGCCCCGGGCTGCCGCTGGACGTCGGCGAGCCGGCGATCAACCCGGTGCCCCGGCAGATGATGCGGGACCACGTCATGGAGGCCGCCGCCCGGTACGGCGGTTCGGGCGACGTCGAGATCACGGTCTCCGTCGACCACGGGGAGGAGATCGCGCGCTCCACCTGGAACCCGCGGCTCGGCATTCTCGGCGGACTGTCCGTGCTCGGCACGACCGGGATCGTCGTGCCCTACTCCTGCTCGGCGTGGATCGACTCGATCCGCCGCGGTGTGGACGTGGCCAGGGCGGCAGGACGTACCCATCTCGCCGGGTGCACGGGCTCCACGTCGGAGAAGACGGTCGTCGCCCTGTACGGGCTTCCCGAGGACGCGCTGCTCGACATGGGGGACTTCGCGGGCGCGGTGCTCAAGTACGTCCGCAGGCACCCCGTCGACCGGCTCACCGTCTGCGGCGGCTTCGCGAAACTGTCCAAACTGGCGGCCGGGCACATGGATCTGCACTCGGCCCGCTCCCAGGTGGACAAGGGCTTCCTCGCGGAGCTGGCCCGCCGGGGAGGGGCGGACGGGACGCTGGCGGCCGAGGTCGCCGCCGCCAACACCGGTCTCGCGGCGTTGCAGTCGTGCGCGGCCCACGGGGTCCCGCTGGGCGATCTCGTGGCGGTGACCGCCCGTGACCAGGCACTGGAGGTGCTGCGGGGTGCGCCGGTCACGGTGGACGTGGTGTGCGTCGACCGCGCGGGTACGGTGGTCGGCCGCTCGGCGCCGAAGGGGCCCTGAGACGAAGGGCATCCGAGGCGAAGCGCCCCTGGGCCGGCGAACTCCTGGGGCCCTGACACGAAGGGGTCCTCGCCCCCGTTCCGCGCCCGGCTCAACCCGCGGTCGAAACGGGACCGCACGGTACTGCACCGCACTGCCCCGGACCGTAACGGCCCCGCACCCGCACCCGGACCGGTTCCGCACCCGAACCCGAACCGCACCCGCACCCGGACCCGGACCCGGACCCGGACCCGGACCGTAACGGCCCCGCACCCGCACCCGGACCGGTCCCGCGCCCCGAACCGGACCCGAACGGCACCGCACCGCAAGGGACCCGGGCAGAACCCGGACCCGGACCGCAACGGACCCGGGCAGGGCCCGGACCGCACCGGGCCCTCCTCCGCATTCGGCGCCCGTCCTTCCCGCCGGACCTATCCCGGCGCGGTCTCACTCCGGGCCGAGGCGTCCACGGGTACGTGTACGGGAGCCGGATCCGGGTACGTGCGCGGGGTCCAGACGATCTCCTCGCCCGAACCGCGGCGCACCGTCCTGGTCTGCGACGAGCCGACCAGCAGCAGGGTCCTCATGTCCACCACCGCCGGGTCGAGTTCACCGAGACGCACGATCCGCACGCTCTCCTCCGGACCGCCCACGTCGCGCGCGACGACGACCGGGGTGTCCGGGGCACGGTGGCCGAGCAGCAGTTCACGGGCCTTGGCGACCTGCCAGGTCCGGCTGCGCGAGCCGGGGTTGTACAGGGCCAGGACGAGGTCGGCCGCCGCGGCCGCCGTCAGTCGCTCCGCGATGACCTCCCACGGCTTCAGCCGGTCGGACAGGGAGATGGTGGCGTAGTCGTGCCCCAGCGGTGCCCCGGCACGAGCCGCGGCGGCGTTCGCCGCGGTGAGGCCGGGCAGTACACGCACGGGCACGTCCGCGTACGGCTCCTGCGCCGCGACCTCCAGCACGGCCGTGGCCATGGCGAAGATCCCCGGGTCGCCGCCCGACACCACGGCCACCCGGCGGCCGTGCCGGGCGAGGTCGAGGGCGAACTCCGCCCGCTCCGACTCCACCCTGTTGTCCGATCCGTGGCGGCGCTGCCCGGCCCGCACGGGTACCCGGTCCAGATAGGTCGTGTAGCCGACCAGGTCGTCGGCGGCGGCGAGCGCGCCGCGGGTCTCGGGCGTCAGCCACAGCGGCCCGGCCGGTCCGGTGCCCACGACGACGACCTCGCCCCGGGGCCGTGCCTCGGGCCGCACCTCGTCGATCCGGCTCGGCAGCACCGCCACCGAGAAGTACGGCACCGACTGCGGGTCCACGTCCGCCAGCCGCTCCGTGCGCTCGCCGGCCATCGTGGCCCGCTCCACGTAGCGCGCGTCCTCCAGCCGGCCCGCCCGTTCCAGCGCCCGCCGTACGGCGGGGAAGGTCCGGCCGAGCTTCATCACCACCGCCGAGTCGGTGGCGGCGAGTCGGGCCGCCAGCTCCTCCTCGGGCAGCGTGCCAGGGACGATCGTCAGCACCTCCTCCGCCTCGCACAGCGGCTCCCCGAGCCGCGCGGCCGCCGCGCTCACCGAGGTCACGCCGGGGATCACCTCGGTCGGGTACCGGTGGGCGAGCCGCTTGTGCATGTGCTGGTAGGAGCCGTAGAAGAGCGGGTCGCCCTCCGCGAGCACGGCCACCGTCCGCCCGGCGTCGAGATGCGCCGCGAGTCTCGCCGCGGCCTCCTCGTAGAAGTCGTCGAGCGCGCCCCGGTAGCCGCCGGGATGGTCGGTGGTCTCGACCGTGATCGGGTACATCAGCCGCTCCTCGATGTGGTCGGGGCGCAGGTGTTCCGCCACGATCGAGCGGGCGATGGAACGGCCGTGCCGGGCGCAGTGGTACGCCACGACGTCCGCCTCCGCGACGACCCGGGCCGCCCGGAGCGTCATCAGCGACGGGTCCCCGGGGCCGAGCCCGACGCCGTACAGCCTGCCGGTCCGGTGTGTGCTCACTCCGCCTCACTCGCCATCGCGTTGATCGCTGCGGCGGCCATGGCGCTGCCGCCGCGCCGGCCGCGCACCACCAGGTACTCCGGACCGCCCCCGTGTGCGGCGAGGGCGTCCTTGGACTCGGCCGCGCCTATGAAGCCCACCGGCACACCGATGACGGCGGCGGGGCGGGGCGCCCCCTCGTCGATCATCTCCAGCAGCCGGAAGAGCGCGGTGGGGGCGTTCCCGACGGCGACCACGGAACCTTCGAGGCGGTCCCGCCACAGTTCGAGCGCGGCGGCGCTGCGGGTCGTGCCGAGCCGTGCGGCCAGTTCCGGTACGGACGGCTCGGAGAGCGTGCAGATCACCTCGTTGCCCGCGGGCAGCCGCTTGCGGGTGACGCCGCTCGCGACCATCTGCGCGTCGCACAGGATCGGCGCCCCGGAGCGCAGCGCCTCGCGCGCCCGGGCCACCACCCCGGGCGAGTAAGCGAGGTCGCGGACGAGGTCGACCATGCCGCAGGCGTGGATCATCCGCACCGCGACCTGGCCGACGTCGGCCGGGAGCGCGTCGAGCGCCGCCTCTGCGCGGATCGTGGCAAAGGACCGGCGGTAGATCTCCGCGCCGTCCTTCTCGTAGTCGAACACGGTCTTGTCGCTCATTTCGTCGTACGGGTTCGGGCTGTGGCGATGGTGCCTGCGAGCTCGGCGCGGGACGGTACGGGTACGGGAGTGCCGTGAGCCGTCACCCGGTACGCGCCGTCCCCGGTGGCCACGACGTCCACGTACTCCCCCTGCGGACGGCCGCAGCGCCGCTCGCAGCCCGACCAGTACACGGGCAGTCCGCCCAGGCCGGGAGTCGCGTCGGCCCGCACGTCGGCCAGGGACTTGGCGCACCCGGGCCGGCCGGTGCACGCGCCGACCCCGTACCAGGGCGAGTCGGTGCCGGTGATGAAGCCGCCCCGCCCCAGTGCTTCGAGGCGGGCCAGTGCCGTGCCGCGGTCCGCGAACCCGGGCAGGACGGCCCCGCGCCACGGGGTCAGCCGCACCTCGTCGGCGGGGGCCGGCAGCAGTTCCCGCAGCTGCGTGACGGTGAGCCGCCCGAGCGGGGCGGCGACGGACACGGTCCAGCCGTCCGGTCCCTCCACGACACCGGGCAGCGGTCCGGTGCCGGGCCCCTCGGGCCGATCCGCAGGCAGGCCCGGGGCGGAGGGTTCCGTTCCGGTGAGGAGGGGGAGCGGTTGCGCCGCCACTCCCGCCCGCTCCAGCCACACGTCCACGCCGATGTCCTGCCCCTCCGGCAGCTCCCGCACGCGCCACGCTCCCGTGCCCGCCTCGGCGGCGGCGGTCAGGAACGCCTCCGCCGCGGCGAGCGCCGCGCGTGCGGCGTGGCTGGCACATACACGGAAGGCGTGGCTCCCGACCCGCAGCACCGCCCGCCGGTCCGCCTCTGCGAGCAACGTCACATCCGCCCCGAGTCCGGCGACGTCACCCCGGCCGTCGTCCAGGGCGAACAGGAACCGGCCCGAGAGCTCCGTCGCCCAGTCGGCGGCGCACAGCAGCGCGTCCAGCTCCCGGGCCCACAACTGCACGTCGGCACGGCCGAGTCCGTCCAGTCCGGCCAGCGGCGAGGCCACGACGTTGCGCACCCGCTCATGGGTCTCGGCGGGCAGCAGCCCGGCGTCACGCAGGAGTTCCGCCAGCTCCGCCCCGCAGCCGTCCGCCAGGCCGCGCAGCTCGGCGTTCCCCCGGGAGGTGACGCTCAGCGCCCCGTCCCCCAGCCGATCGGCCGCGGTGGCCAGCACACGGACCTGATGTTCCGTCAACAACCCGGCGGGGAGGCGGAGTCGGGCCAGCCACCCGTCGTCCGCCGCATGCAGCCGCAGCGCGCCCGGGCAGGCGTCACCCCGGTCCCGTATGCGGGGTTCGCCCCGGTCCGGGGGTGTTGTCGGTGTGGGCGGCATGGCGGCGAGCATACCCACGTCCTTCCAGGTGGCCGCCCTGCCGGCGGGCCGCAGCCTCTACTATGCAGAAAGGCACGGGGTCCCAGGGCTCCAGGGAGGAAGCCCGGTGGGAATCCGGCGCGGTCCCGCCACTGTGAACCGGGTCCCGGCGACGGGGTCCGGTGAGTCAGGAACTCCCGCCGACCACGACCACCCGGGGCGCGGAAACCCCGAGGAAGGCCTGCGCACGCGATGACGCACGCGACGATCCTGCTGCTGTCGACCTCCGACACCGACCTGCTCAGCGCCCGCGCCGCCGAGGGCCCGGTCCGGTACCGCTTCGCGAACCCTTCCCGCCTCCCCCTCGACCGGCTGCCCGAGCTCGTCGACGGCACCGATCTGGTCGTCGTGCGCCTCCTCGGCGGCGTCCGCGCCTGGCAGGAGGGCCTCGACGCGCTGCTGGCCCAGGGCCGGCCGGTGGTCGTCCTCACCGGCGAACAGGCCCCGGACGCCCAGCTGATGGAGACGTCCACCGTTCCCATCGGCATCGCGGCGGAGGCCCACGCCTACCTCGCCCACGGCGGCCCGGACAACCTGGAGCAGCTCGCCCGGTTCCTCTCGGACACCGTCCTGCTCACCGGCCACGGCTTCGCGCCGCCCGCCCCCGCCCCCACGTGGGGCGAGCTGGAGCGCACCCCGCGTCGCGACAGCGGCCCGCTCGTCGCCGTGCTCTACTACCGGGCCCACCACATGAGCGGCAACACCGCCTTCGTCGGCGCGCTGTGCGACGCCGTCGAGGACGCGGGCGGCCGGGCCCTGCCGCTGTACGTCGCCTCACTGCGCGCCCCCGAGCCGGAGCTGCTGGAACGGCTCCGCGACGCCGACGCCGTCGTCACCACCGTCCTCGCCGCCGGCGGTACCCGGCCCGCCGAGGCCCAGGCCGGAGGGGACGACGAGGCGTGGGACGCGGGCGCGCTCGCCTCGCTCGACGTGCCCGTGCTGCAGGCCCTGTGCCTGACCGGGCCGCGCGTCGCCTGGGAGGAGAACGACGAGGGGCTGTCCCCGCTGGACGCCGCCAGCCAGGTCGCCGTCCCCGAGTTCGACGGCCGCCTCATCACCGTGCCGTTCTCGTTCAAGGAGATCGACGAGGACGGCCTCCCCGCGTACGTCGCCGACCCCGAGCGCGCCGCCCGCGTCGCCGGCATCGCCGTGCGCCACGCCCGGCTGCGGCACATCCCGAACGCCGAGAAGCGCCTCGCGCTCGTCCTCTCCGCGTACCCGACGAAGCACTCCCGCATCGGTAACGCCGTCGGCCTCGACACCCCCGCCTCCGCCGTCGCCCTGCTGCGCCGGCTCCTCGACGAGGGCTACGACTTCGGCACCGAGGAGATCCCCGGCCTGGCGTCCGGCGACGGCGACGAGCTGATCCGCGCGCTCATCGAGGCCGGCGGCCACGACCAGGACTGGCTCACCGAGGAGCAGCTCGCCCGGAACCCGGTCCGCATCCCGGCCGCCGACTACCGGCGCTGGTACGCGACCCTGCCCTCCGAACTGCGCGAGGCGGTCGAGGAGCACTGGGGCCCGGCGCCCGGCGAGATGTTCGTGGACCGCTCCCGCAACCCGGAGGGCGACATCGTCCTGGCCGCCCTGCGCCGCGGCAACCTGCTGGTCGTCATCCAGCCGCCACGCGGATTCGGCGAGAACCCGATCGCGATCTACCACGACCCCGATCTGCCGCCCTCGCACCACTACCTCGCCGCCTACCGCTGGATCGCGTCCCCGCAGTCGGCCGGGGGTACTCCCCAGGCCGAAGGCTCCGGGGGAGGGGGTTTCGGCGCCGACGCGATGATCCACCTGGGCAAGCACGGCAACCTGGAGTGGCTGCCCGGCAAGAACGCCGGGCTGTCCGCCGCCTGCGCGCCCGACGCCGCGCTCGGCGATCTGCCGCTGGTCTACCCGTTCCTGGTCAACGACCCGGGAGAGGGCACCCAGGCCAAGCGCCGCGTCCACGCCACCCTCATCGACCACCTCGTCCCGCCGATGGCCCGTGCCGACTCCTACGGCGACATCGCGCGCCTGGAGCAACTGCTCGACGAGTACGCCCAGATCTCCTCCATGGACCCGGCGAAGCTTCCCGCGATCCGCGCCCAGATCTGGACCCTCATCCAGGCGGCGAAGCTCGACCACGACCTCGGTATGGAGGACCGCCCCGACGACGACGGCTTCGACGACTTCCTGCTGCACGTCGACGGCTGGCTCTGCGAGGTCAAGGACGCCCAGATCCGCGACGGACTGCACGTCCTCGGCGGCGCGCCCACCGGCCCGGAGCGGGTCAACCTCGTCCTGTCGATCCTGCGTGCCCGGCAGATCTGGGGCGGCACGACCGCCCTGCCCGGGCTGCGCGAGGCGCTCGGACTCGACGAGTCCGCCGCGACCCGGACCACCGCCGACGAGGCCGAGTCCCGGGCCCGCGCCCTGGTCGAGGCCATGGAGGACGCCGGCTGGGACCCGGCCGCCGTCGCCGCCGTGGCCGAGGGCCAGGGCGAGGCGGTCGCCGACATCCTCGACTTCGCCGCCCGGGAGGTCGTGCCGCGCCTCGCCGCCACCACCGACGAACTCGACCACACCGTCCACGCGCTGAACGGCGGCTTCGTCCCGGCCGGACCGTCCGGCTCGCCGCTGCGCGGCCTGGTCAACGTCCTTCCGACGGGCCGGAACTTCTACTCCGTCGACCCCAAGGCCGTGCCCTCCCGCCTCGCCTGGGAGACCGGCCAGGCCCTCGCCGAATCCCTCCTGGAGCGCTACCGCACGGACAACGGCTCCTGGCCGACGTCCGTCGGACTGTCCCTGTGGGGCACGAGCGCGATGCGCACCGCCGGCGACGACGTGGCCGAGGCACTGGCGCTGCTCGGCGTCCGCCCCGTCTGGGACGACGCCTCCCGCCGCGTCAACGGCCTCGAACCGGTGCCGCTCGCCGAGCTCGGCCGCCCCCGCGTCGATGTGACGCTGCGTATCTCGGGCTTCTTCCGCGATGCGTTCCCGCACGTCATCGGCCTCCTCGACGACGCGGTCCGGCTCGCCGCCTCGCTCGACGAGCCCGTCGACGAGAACTTCGTACGCGCCCACGCCCAGGCCGACCTCGCGGAGCACGGCGACGAACGGCGCGCCACCACCCGCATCTTCGGCTCCCGCCCGGGTACGTACGGCGCCGGACTGCTCCAGCTGATCGACTCCCGCGACTGGCGCACCGACGCCGACCTCGCCGAGGTCTACACGGTGTGGGGCGGCTACGCGTACGGCCGCGGCCTCGAAGGCCGGGCGGCGCGCGAGGAGATGGAGACGGCGTACAGGCGGATCGCGGTCGCGGCGAAGAACACCGACACCCGTGAGCACGACATCGCCGACTCCGACGACTACTTCCAGTACCACGGCGGCATGGTCGCCACCGTGCGCGCCCTGCGCGGCACCGCGCCCGAGGCGTACATCGGCGACTCCACCCGCCCGGAGACGGTCCGCACCCGCACCCTCGTCGAGGAGACCTCCCGCGTCTTCCGGGCCCGCGTCGTCAACCCCAGGTGGATCGAGGCGATGCGCCGCCACGGCTACAAGGGCGCCTTCGAACTCGCCGCCACCGTGGACTACCTGTTCGGCTACGACGCCACGACCGGCGTGATCGCCGACTGGATGTACGACAAGCTCGCCCAGGCGTACGTCCTGGACCCGGAGAACCGCGAGTTCCTCCAGCAGGCCAACCCCTGGGCCCTCCACGGCATCGCGGAACGCCTGCTGGAAGCGGAGTCCCGCGGCATGTGGGAGAAGCCCGACCCGGCGGTCGTCGACGCGCTGCGCCAGGTCTTCCTCGAGACGGAGGGCGACCTGGAGGGCGACGGCTGACCAGGGCCCCACCCCGGAAGCACTCCGGCCCGTACCCGGTCACCGCCCGGCGATGTCGGGACCGGACCCGCAACGGCCGGAGTGCTTCCGCTTTTGTCCGGCCCTCTCGTCGACGTGAAGATCGACGGGTGTCGCAGGAACAAGGCCGCGCTGTGGCACCACTCCTGGGCCTGAGTCGCCCACCAGGTGCAGATGCTGATCCGGCACGAAGGCGTGGGCGACGCCGCCCACGCCTGGCTCCTGCAGGAGCTGCCGCACTACCTCCAGCACGAGAACTCCGGTTGCCACGGCTTCCAGAACACGGGGCCCACCTGGGTGCCCGTACGACGGGGCATCGACGAGGAGACTCTCTGCCAGGGCGACCGGCGCGCCGTGGAGGTCGTCGAGAACTGGGAGAGGCACCCCCCGACCTCCGTGTCGAGACGCTGACCGACGGATCGGCGGGAGGCCCGCGCGGCCCCTGGAACGCCTGCGTCCGGAGCCGGGCGACATCCTCCCCCTGGACGACGCGCAGACCACCGGCTTCGGGCGCTCGCTGTTCAGGAGCATGGGCGACACCCGCGGCACTGCGGAGTCCGGGTTCATCCGCAGCGTCGACCAGGCCGTCGACCGCTTCCACGCCGGCGTGGTGACCCAGCTCGACCGCCGGAGCGGACGGCGGGCGTAAGACTTCCGTCACCACCGGGAACGTTCCTTTCGCCGTCCCGTACGACTTGAATGGAGCCATGAGGACTTCGGTGATACGCAGACCCGTGGTGATCGTGGGGCTGGTGGTGGTCGCGGTGGTGGCCGTCGCCGGGCTGTACTGGTTCCAGCCCTGGAAGCTCTGGGTGGACGAGACCGTGCGCGAGGAACTGCCCGCGGCCGCCCCGGCCGACGCGGCCTCGCCGGACGCACCGGGGGCGTCCGCGGACACGACGCCGCCGGCCGCGTCCGCGCCGGAAGTGCTGGCCACGGGGCGCTTCATCAGCCATGAGCACGACACGACCGGCAGTGTGAAGATCGTCCGACTCGCCGACGGCTCCCGCACCCTCCGGATCGAGGGCCTGGACACCAGCAGCGGCCCCGACCTGCGCGTCTGGATCACCGACGCACCGGTGAAGGAGGGCAAGGACGGCTGGCACGTCTTCGACGACGGGCAGTACGTCAGCCTCGGCAAGCTGAAGGGCAACAAGGGCGACCAGAACTACGCGCTGCCCGCCGACGCCGATCTCAACCGCCTGACCAGCGTCACCATCTGGTGCGACCGCTTCGACGTCTCCTTCGGCGCCGCGGAGCTCGGCAAGGCGGCCGCGTAGCCTGAGAGCACGATGAACATCTTCACCACGTCATGGGGCGACCTCGGGCTCACCCGCTTCCCCGAGGACCCCCGTGACCCGCTCCGCGCCTGGGACGCCTCGGACGAGTACCTGCTGCGCCATCTGGAGGGCGAGACGCTCGACGGCACCGTGGTCGTGGTGGGCGACCGCTGGGGAGCGCTGGTCACGGCACTCGCGGCACAGCGGCCCGTGCAGATCACCGACTCCTGGCTCACCCAGCAGGCGACCCGCGCCAACCTCGTCCGCAACCGCTCCGTCGAGGAGGCCGACGGCGTGCGTCTGCTGTCGACCCAGGACACCCCGCCGGACCGGATCGACGTCCTGCTGGTCCGCGTCCCCAAGAGCCTCGCGCTGCTCGAGGACCAGCTCCAGCGGCTCGCGCCCCGGCTGACCGCCGACACGCTCGTGGTCGGCACCGGCATGGTGACGGAGATCCACACCTCGACGCTGAAGCTCTTCGAGCGGATCATCGGCCCCACCCGAACGTCACTCGCGGTCAAGAAGGCCAGGCTCATCCACTGCGCCCCCGCACCGGACCGCACCGGACCCGCGGCCGTCCCGGAAGACCTCTGGCCTCGCAGCTACACGCTGCCGGCCGGCATCGGCGTGATGTCTGGACGCCCGGTGACCAATCACGCGGGGATCTTCTGCGCCGACCGCCTGGACGTCGGTACCCGCTTCTTCCTCGAACACCTCCCCGACCGCCGCGGTCCGCTGCGCGTCGTGGACCTGGGCTGCGGCAACGGCGTGGTCGGTACGGCCGTGGCGGTCGCCAACCCGGAGGCCGAGGTGGTGTTCACGGACGAGTCGTTCCAGGCCGTCGCCTCGGCGGAGGCCACCTTCCGGGCGAACACCGGACCGTCCGCCCGTGCCGCCTTCGCCGTCGGCGACGCGCTGTCCGGGACGGAGCGCGGGTCCGTCGACCTCGTGCTGAACAATCCGCCCTTCCACACCCACCGAGCGCTGACCGACAGCACCTCGTGGCGCATGTTCACCGGCGCCCGCAGGGCCCTGCGCCCCGGCGGCGAGCTGTGGGTGATCGGCAACCGGCACCTCGGCTACCACGTCAAACTGCGCCGGATCTTCGGGAACTGCGGGACAGTCGCGAGCAACCCGAAGTTCGTGGTCCTGCGCGCGGTGAAGCGCGGCTGACGGGCGGGGCGTCGAGCCGGAAGCCGGGAGCCGGTCCGGACCCGACGCACAGGGGCCCGGCCGGCCGAGCCGCGTGAAGCGGTCCGCCGAGCCGGGCCCCTGGGCCCTGAACCGTGGCGTGTACGGGATCAGTGGTTGTTGACGCCGTTGCCGGAGAGCACCGGGACGTCGTCCAGGACGTGCGACAGCGGCTCGTCGCCCTTGGCCTGGGTCGAGTTCTCGGCGCACTGCTGGGCCTGCGGGTTGGCCAGGACACCGATGTCCTGGACGCCGACCGGCACCAGACCGACGAGCGAACCGGCGTTGGCCTTAGCGGGCAGACCCACGCACAGCTTGTTCAGCGAACCCTGAACGGCGCTGAGCTGCGGGCTCTGGGCGCCGTAGGTGGCCGAGTTGCCGTAGATCTGCGCGGCGTCATTGCCGCTCAGCGACGTCGTGCCGCCGTCGTCGCCGATGGCCATTGCCTGCGGGGCGGCGGTCAGCGCGGCTCCGGCCACGGACGCGGTCACGGCTGCTGCTGCCCACAGCTTCTTCATGGTGGTTCCCTTCGGGGAGGTTCGCGATGTTCGGGGCGTCGGGATGCGCACTCCACCGGTGAGTGATGTACGCAGTGATCAACACCGGCCTCCGTGCCCCGGTTGCGGCCTGTAACCCGATCGGCCCAGCGCGGACGGCGCTGTTCGGGACGTTCGGTTCTTTCGCACCAACGAGCCCGGGCGGTACGGGATATTGGGGGCATGGCGGAGCACAAGGGCCGTTGGGAACGGCAGGGGCTGATTCCGGCGAGTCGCACGGAATCGGAAGGCGATAGGGAGCCGGTGGACCGGGTCAGGCCGGCGGTCCGGCCGGTCGCGGACCGCTCGGTGGAGCCCATCTACGCATCCCTCATGGCCAGTTGGTACGCCCAGGGGAGGACCGTTCCCGGCGTCCATGACCGAGAGTGGTCCGACCTCGTCTCCTGGTCCTGGCCCCGCTGGTGAGCGGGCGCCGCGCCCGTCGCTCCCACGGGCGGGCGCGGTACGGCGGCGTGGCGACACGCCTCCGGGAGGTCAACCAGGCACCCACGCGAACGGGCCGGGCCGCCGCGGAGCACCGCGAACGGTCCGGCCCGGCCGGTGTGGGCGACGGTCAGCCGTTGCCCTGACCGTTGGCCGAGAGCACCGGGATGTCGGAGAGGATGTGCGACAGGGCCTCGTCACCCTTGGCCTGGGTCGAGTTCTCCGTGCACTGCTGGGCCTGCGGGCTGGACAGGACGTTGAGGTCCTGGACGCCGACCGGCACCAGACCGACGAGCGAACCGGCGTTCAGCTTGGCCGGCAGTCCCACGCAGGGCTTGTTCAGCGAACCCTGGACGAGAGCCATCTGCGGGCTCATGTTGCCGTACGTGGCGGAGTTGCCGAACACCTGCGATGCGCCGACGCCACTGGCCGACGTGGTGCCCGTGTCATTGCCGACGGCCAGGGCCTGCGGCGCCGCCGCGGCCGAGGCGCCGACGACCGACGCGGTGACGGCTGCAGCCGCCATAGCCTTCTTCAGCACGAGTTGATCCCTTTCCTGGGTTCCTTGGGGTGCCGGGTTCCCGGGTTTCTGAGAGCGGACTTGGGCGCCCGTTTCCCGGAGCCTCCTGACCAACTCGGACCAGCGGACTTGGTTCTTCCGCTTCACTCCAAAGGACGGTGCCGACGGCGACCGGTGTGCCGTTCGGCCAGAGCGTTTCCCTGATCCGCCGGCGGCTTCCCGTGCGCGTCGCGAACGAACCCGCCATGAGGGCTGTTCGGGTGAAGTAACGCAACCAAACGTCCTCCGTTCAGTTTGAGTCGGTGCGCAGACGAGCTGGAGTGTTCCTGCAGAAAGGCAAGCAAGTGATGATCAAGAAGGTTATGGCTGCGGCTGCGGTCACGGCCTCCGTAATCGGTGCCTCGGCCGCCGCCGCCCCCCAGGCCCTGGCCATCGGCGACGACACCGGTACGACGTCCGCCAGTGGCGTCGGTGCCTCGCAGGTGTTCGGCAACTCGGCCACCTACGGTGCCCAGAGCCCGCAGCTCGCCCTGGTCCAGGGTTCGCTGAACAAGCCCTGCGTCGGTCTGCCGGCCAAGGCCAACGCCGGTTCGCTCGTCGGTCTGGTGCCGGTCGGCGTCCAGGACCTCAACGTCCTGTCCAGCCCGCAGAACCAGCAGTGCACGGAGAACTCGACCCAGGCCAAGGGTGACGAGGCCCTGTCGCACATTCTCTCCGACATCCCGGTGCTCTCCGGCAACGGCGAGGGCAACAGCTGAGCCCCCGATCCGGCCCGGTTGTCGGGTTCGGCCGTCCGGGCATTCGAGTGAATTGAGCGGAGTCCCGGGCCGCAGAAGGGTTTCCTCGGTCGGCGCGGCTCGTTGGCAGGGCGTCGTGGGCATTGCCCGTGCGTTTCCACGTCACTCCGACCGCCGAACAGAAGGAGATCCGATATGAAGTTCAGAAGGACAACGACGGTGCTGGCGGGACTCGTGATGGCCATGGGAATGGCTTCGCCCGCGCTTGCGGACTCCGGTGCCACCGGTGTCGCGACCGGCTCGCCGGGAGTGCTTTCCGGGAACGTCATCCAGATTCCCGTACACATTCCGGTGAATTCCTGCGGCAACTCCGTCAATCTCATTGCCGTGCTGAACCCTGCGTTCGGCAACCTCTGTGTGAACGACTGACATCCAGTCCTCGCATACAGCCCTTAAGGTCGTTTTCCGTCGGTCCTGGGGCGTGCCCTGCGGCACCGCCCCGGGATCGGCTCGCGAAGCGAAAGCGGGAAGAACAACAACATGCGACAGGTCATCAGCAAGGGAATTCTGACGGCCGCGGCGGCCACCGGGATTCTGTCCTTGACCAGTGTGTACGCCAGCGCCGACTCCCAGGCCGACGCCGAGGCAGCGAACTCGCCCGGCGTACTGTCGGGCAACAACGTCCAGGCCCCCGTGCACGTGCCGGTCAACGTCTGCGGCAATTCCCTGAACGTGGTCGGGGTCCTCAACCCCGCGTTCGGCAATGCCTGCGTCAACGCCTCCGACGGGGGCGCGGGCGGAGCGTCCGCGGAGGGTGCCACTGTGGGCTCCCCGGGCGTCGCCTCCGGCAACAACGTCCAGGTGCCGGTGGACGTCCCGGTCAACGCCTGCGGGAACACCATCGACGTCATCGGCGCCCTGAACCCGGCCGGCGGCAACAACTGCGGCAGCGGCACGGCCGAGACGCCGCTGACGCCGGAGAGCCCGGTCACCCCCGAGATGCCCGAGACCCCGGTGATCCCGGAGATGCCCGAGACCCCGGTGACGCCGGAGATGCCCGAGACCCCGGTGACGCCGGAGATGCCCGAGACCCCGGAGACCCCGGAGACCCCGGTGACCCCGGTGACGCCGGAGAGCCCGGTCACCCCCGAGATGCCGGAGGTTCCCGAGGTTCCCGAGGTTCCCGAGGTCCTGGTTCCTGTGGTGGACACCCCTGTCGACGACCGGGTCGTCGACTCCTCGACGACGGAGCAGCTGGCCCAGACCGGCGGCAACGCCGGCACCCTGGCGGCCGGTGCCGCCGCGGTCGGCCTGCTGGCCGGCGGCGCCCTGCTGTACCGCCGCGGGACGGCCGCCGCGCGTCGCTGAACGGCCGCGCTCCCCGTGTGAACCTGGCCGGGAGAGTCCCTCATCGGACTCTCCCGGCCGTGGCGTGTCAGGGCGGGCCGTCCGGCCGGCGACGGACCCGGGGTCGTCCTCGCCGGGCGGGCGCGGTCCGGAACGGCCTCATCGGCGGGCCGGCGCGCTCGAGCGCGGCCGGTCAGTCCCCCGTCGAGCCGCCGCCCGTGGGCCGGGCGGCCGAGACCTCGCGGTAGACGTTCGCGATCGCGGAGGCGCTGTGCCGTACGTCGTGCGTGGCGAGGACGTGCTGGCGGCCCTGGCTGCCCAGTGTCCTGCGCAGCGGGCCGTTGAGCAGCAGGTCGCCCACGGCCGTGGCAAGGGCGTACGGATCCTGCGGGGGCGTCGTGCAGAACAGTGCGTGCCCCGGTGGCAGGCTCTCCCGCGTTCCCGCGACATCCGTGACCACGACCGGCCGGCCGCAGGCCATCGCCTCCAGGGGCGTCAGGGCCATGCTCTCCCAGCGCGACGGGACGACGACCAGATCAGCCGCCCGGTACCAGGGCGCGGAGTCCGGCTGGTCGCCCGCGAACCGGACGGACGCCGGGGCCGACGCGCGCAGGGCGTCGGCCCCGGGGCCGTCCCCGACCAGCACGAGGCGGGCGTTCGGCAGTCTGCGCAGGACCTGCTCCCATGCCGCCAGCAGTACGTCCTGCCCCTTCTGCCGACACAGCCGTCCCACGCACACCACGAGGGGCGCGGACGCGGGCAGGTCGGCGACCAGTGGCGGAAGGTTCCGCCGCGCTCCGTCCGCGGCGGGCCGGAACCGCTCGGTGTCCACGCCGTTGGGGACGACGGTCCACAGCGCCTCGACGCCGGCCGCCGCACCCTTGCGCCGCTCCGTCTCGCTGACGCAGACGATGCGGTCGGCCCAGCGAGCCCCGTAGCGCTCCCATCGGCGGGCCGGGCCGGCCAGGAGGGTGCCGGCCGCACCGAACGACCAGACGTGCGGCTGGAAGACGGTGGGGATCCGGCCGCGCAGCGCGAGCCGGGCGGCGAGCCCGGCCTTGGGCCCGTGCGCGTGCACGAGCCGTGGGCCGGCGGCGCCGACGATCCTGGAGAGTTGCCCCACCTCGTGGGGCAGCAGCGGGCCGGGTTTCTTCCCGGCACGCCACCGGTGGACACCGGCGCCGAGCGCGAGCACGGCGTCCGCGAGCATGCCGCCGCCCGGGCATGCCACCGCCACCGGAGTTCCTCCGCGGACCTGATGGGCCACCAGGTCCAGGACGACCCGGGCCATCCCGCCGTCGGCCTGCTGGACGACGTGGAGCACGACCGTCCGGTCCGCACGTGGGCCCGCGCCCGGTCCGGACGGCGGGCGCTGGACGGTGCGCCGGACCCGGTCGGGGCCCTCTCCGGACGGAAGGGCCGGCGGGAGTTCCGGTGCACGGGGCATCGGAAAGTGATCCGGCTGCTGCCGGGACTCAGCACGCTGCGCGGATCGTCGATTCCGATTCATATCCAAGGCTATTCACATGAGCGGGCCGGTGGGGGGCGGCTTCGTGCGCTCTTCGCGGAGCCGGCGCGAGAGGTGACTCTAGCCCTATTTCTTTCCGGCGCCGGACAGCCCTTGGCCGGAGCGCCGGAGTGCGGATTAATCCTTTTGGAGTTCCTCCGTGTCCGGACTTCGGGTGCCCTCGTTGTTGCTTGCGCCGCATCACTAACCCCCCGGAAGGAAGAAATAATGAAGCGAATCGCGAAGTCGGTCGTGTTTGCGGGCACGGGCGTCGCCCTGATCATGGGCGGTGCGGGCATGGCCGTCGCGGACAGCGGCGCGGCCGGTGCCGCCGAGGGCTCGCCCGGCGTCGCGTCCGGCAACGTGGCCCAGCTCCCGGTCCACGTCCCGGTGGGCGTCTGCGGCAACACCGTCGACGTCGTCGGTCTGCTGAACCCGGCCTTCGGCAACGTCTGCGCCAACGACTGACGCGTTCGGGCGTCCGGCGGCGCACGCCGCCGGACGCCCGCAACCCTGTGCGCCGACCGGTTGTTCACTCCTTCGGCCGCACAACCTGGCAGACCTCGCCGCCGTTGAACCATCGGACCGGGCAGTCACGCACGGCCACTGAACATTTTGACCAAGGAGTGCTTCTCCATGTCGCGTACCGCGAAGGCTTTCGTCCTGTCCACCCTCGCCGCCGCCGCTGTTGCGGGTTCCACCGGCATCGCCGCCGCCGACAGCGGCGCGCAGGCCGCAGCGGCGGCTTCGCCGGGCGTGCTCTCCGGCAACGTCGTCCAGCTCCCGGTCCACGTGCCGGTCAACGCCTGCGGCAACACCGCCGATGTCGTCGGTCTGCTGAACCCGGCCTTCGGCAACGCCTGCGTCAACGACTGATCGCCTGCACGGGCGCCTCGGGCCGCCCCTCCCGCCCCGGCGGGAAGGGCGGCCTTTTCGTGCCGAGTGCGTCACCGGGGCCCGGACCGGTCGCCTTTCCCGCCCGTGGCCGGGTGAGGGCAATCCGATAGGAACATCCGAACGGGGAGCTTCATTCGGGTGGGCTGGGGGAATCCCCGGCATTCGGGGTTTCCGGCCCGGGTGACGGATCGTTACAGAACACGTAACAGCACAGAACAGCACGACGGGGCATGCCGGGCACCCGCAATGTGCCTGAAGCCTCCGCCACTTGTGCGCGCGACACGCGTTGCCGAAGGAGAGATTCACTGATGAAGCCCATGAAGGTCGCTGCGGTCGTCGCCGGTTCGCTGGTCGCCGCGGGTGCCTCGGCCCCGGCTTTCGCCGCTTCCGAGCTCGCTCCGACCAGTCTGAACGGCGCGCTGGGTACCGTCGCGAGCGAGACCACGGGCGCCGTGGAGCCCCTCACGAACAGGACGCTGGACACGGAGCAGGACGGCTCGCTGCTGAACACGGTCCAGGGCACCGCCGACGACCTGAACAGGAGCAAGGCCGCCGCTCCGCAGCAGCTGCTCGGTGGGCTCCCCCTGGGCGCCTGAGCGGCGTCCCCGGCACGGTCCGGAAGGCCCGGCGGAAGGACTCCGCCGGGCTTCCCCACGTCCGGCGCCCCTGCCGCCGGTCCGTCGGGCGCGGCGGGCGTGGCGGGTCTGCGCACGGATGAGCGAGCGCGACCCCTTCGGGCTAATCGGGCGGTGGGCTCCCCCGCGCGTGTGACAAGGGTGCCCGGAGAGTTCAGGTAAGTCGCTATGGTCCCGAACGTGACCTCAACCCCCGGCGCGGTACGCGCCTTCCGCCCGGCCCGACTGGGCACCCTCGTCGTCATCGCTTGGAGCGGGGAGCACCCCGACGACGAGCGCGACATGCCCTTCCTGCTGGCCTACGCACTCGGGGACGGCGACGGCGGACCGGAGGGGGCCGAGGACGCGGCCCGGCAGCTGCTCGACGACGTGGGTCTGCCGGTCGGGACCGAGTTCGTGGACGCCGCCGAGTCCGTCGGGCTTCCCGTCACGCTGCTGGTGGAGGCGGGCCAGGCGGTGCTGACGATGCCCCACCTCACCGCGCAGTGCACGGTGCCGCAGGAGTGGCTGGCCGCGGTACGGGACCGGGGGCACGTGTACTTCATCTTCGCGACGCGGCCCTGGCCGGACGCCGCGCCGGGGATTCCGGTCACAGAGGACGGGCTGCGGGAGTTCGTCGGCGACGAGTCCGTGCTGTCGACAGCGGCACACTGTCTGCTGCCGGTCCGTCAGCTGCGTGGCTGAGCCGTCACCGGGCGGCAAGAGGCCCGGCTGACGGCGGTAGGACCGCCGGCCGGGCCTGGTTCACACCTTGCTGGTCAGAGCTGCCGGACACCGCTCGCCGGGCGGGAGGGCGCGCGGTGCGCGCCCTCCCGGGCTGTCCCGGCGAGCCTGAATCGTATTCCGGTGCCCGCGGCGGCGGCCGCCGCCGGGTGAGGAAGCGTCAGCTTCACGGTGGCCTCCTGTCAGAGGGGGGTTGCGGACACCCGCGACGCTAGTCCGGATCTGACGATCCGTCGTGTCGAGCGGGGCGGCGATTACTGCGTGTGCGCATCGGCCCAGGTGACGAAGGGCCGGGGAGTCGGCCGGACGGATCCGGCCGGAGAGGGAGTCTGGAGAGACATGGGGACACGAGCCAGGACGCGCGTCCCGCGTCCCGTGACGGCGCCGGATGACGCCCCCGCGACCGGGGTGGGCGCGAGCCGGGGCTTCGCCCTGATGCTCGTGGTCACGGGCGCGGCGGGGCTGCTCGCCTCCTGGGTCATCACGCTCGACAAGTTCCGGCTGCTGGAGGACCCGGGCTTCACCCCGGGGTGCAGCCTCAACCCCGTCGTGTCGTGCGGCAGCATCATGAAGAGCGAGCAGGCGGCCGTCTTCGGCTTCCCCAACCCGATGCTGGGGCTCGTCTCGTACGCCGTGGTGATCGCGGTCGGGGCCGGGCTGCTGGCGGGGGCCCGGTACCGGCGCTGGTTCTGGCTCGCGCTCAACGGGGGAGCGCTCTTCGGGGTCGTCTTCTGCACGTGGCTGCAGTTCCAGTCGCTGTACCGGATCGGCGCCCTCTGCCTGTGGTGCTGTCTCGCCTGGGTCGCCACGATCGTCCTGTTCTGCCGGGTGACGCGGCACACCGTCGGGCACCGGATGCTGCCGGCACCGGCCGGTCTGCGGGACGGGCTGCGGGAGTTCGGCTGGCTGCCGCCGGTCGCGTGGACGGGGATCATCGGCATGCTGGTGCTCACCCGCTGGTGGGACTTCTGGACCGGCTGAGTCCGCCGGGGTCCAGGCTCGGCCGGGCATCCCGCGGCCGGGGCGCCGACCGGGGTCAGACCTCGGGGACGCGGGCGAATCGGCCCGCGATGTGGAGGTCGGATTCGATCGCGGCGGCCGTGGCGCGGAGAGGGGGGAGGACCCCGGCGAGGCACTCGTCGGTCGTGCGGCGGGCCGTGTGCATGGCGACGTTCAGCGCGGCGACGATGCGGTCCGTGTGGTCGCGCACGGGGACGGCGAGCGAACGGAGCCCCTCCTCCAGCTCCTCGTCGACCAGTGCGAACCCCTCGTCACGGACGCGGTCGAGGAGGCCGAGCAGGCGTGCCGGATCGGTGACGGTATGTGAGGTCAGCGGGCGCAGTGCGGTGCGGGCGAGACGGTCCGCACGCTCCCGGGCGGGGAGTCCGGCCAGCAGGACCCGCCCCATGGAGGCGGCGTACGCGGGGAAGCGGGTGCCGACGGTGATGTCGACACTCGTGATCCGCTCGGTGGCGACGCGCGCGGTGTAGCGGATGTCGTCCCCGTCGAGGACCGCGAGGGACGCGGAGTCGTGCACGCGGCGAACCAGTTCCGCCATGTGCGGGACGGCGATGTCGGGGAGCGTCGTCCGGGACAGCGCGGGGCAGCCGAGGGACAGCACGCGCGGAGTGAGCCGGAAGACGCGGTCCCCGGAGCAGACGTAGCCGAGGTGCTCCAGGGTGATGAGCGCGCGGCGGGCGGTGGCCCGGGCCAGGCCGGTGGCCTCGGCGACCGCGGTGAGGGACAGTTCGGGGCGGCCCTCGCCGAAAGCGGTGATCACGGTGAGTCCCCTGGCCAGCGACTCCACGAACTCCGCGCCGAGTTCCTGCTTGGAGGCCGTGGTCCAGTGGGCGAGGCCGTCCGGCGCGGGTGCCCCCGCGGCCGGGCGGTCCCGCCGCAGCTCCTCCTCCATCGCGGCGACGGTCTCCCGCACCGCCGGCAGCACGGCGCGGCCGAGCGAGTCCGCGGTGTGCCGGCTGGTGTGGCTGACCACGTTCACCGCGCAGACGACGGAGCCCTCGCGGTCGTGCACGGGCAGGGCGACGGCGACCAGTCCCGGCTCGATGAGCTGGTCGTCCAGGGCCCAGCCGGCCTCGCCGGCGCCCGCTGCCCGTCGCCGGAACGCCTCCTCCCCGGCGGTGGACCTTCCGGCCCCGAACGGCGTGCCTCCGTCGTCGGCCCCGGGGGCGTCACCGATCCGGGACGCCCAGGTGCGCTCGGTCCATACGGCCGCGAACACCGCGCCCGCGGCGGTGCGTTCATACGGCAGCAGGTCGCCGATCCGGAAGGTGGGCGACATGGCCCGCCGCCGGGTGGTCTGGTGGACGAAGCGGATGCCGTCGCGGTCGGGGACGGCGAGCGAGACCGGCTCGTCGAGCTCGTCGGCGAGGCGCTCGGCGAGCGGGCCGAGCCGGCGCGGCAGGGACAGCGCGGCGAGGTAGGCGTTGCCCAGTTCCATGAGCCGTGGAGCCAGCCGGACCTGATGGGCCCGGAGGCGTACGTACCCCATCCGCGCCAGCGTCGCCGCGACGCGGTCGGCGGTCGAGCGGGCCAGCCCAGTGGAGCGCGCCAGGTCGCTGAGGTCCATCCGGCCGCCCGCGTCGCTGAGGGCGCGCAGCACGGCGATACCGCGCATCAGCGGAGCCACGGCCTCAGCGGGGGGAGCGGCTGGCATCGGTTCTCCAGGGCGTTGACATGTGTGCCGGGTGCACGCAGACTCAGGGCGAGCCTCAGATGAACTCTAGTTCACCTGGCGAACGGGACGAGTGGAAGCCTCCATGGACAAGGTCAATCGGTCCGCCGCAGAGGCGGTGGGCGACAGCGCGGACCACGCGTCGCTCGCCGTCGGCGGCTTCGGCCTCGACGGAGTGCCGAACGCGCTGGTAGCCGCGCTGCACGCCCGCGGGGTGCACGGGCCGGGCATCGTCTCCGACAACCCCGGCACGGACGGGAGCGGCGCCCCCGGGCCCACCCCCGACGAGGTACGAGACAAGGCAGGAGCTGAGCCGTCATGACCGACCGCCTCCGTGACGTCTACGTCGTGGACGCCGTCCGCACCCCCATCGGCAAGTACGGCGGCGCCCTCGCCGGGGTGCGGCCCGACGACCTGGCCGCCGGGGTGCTCGGCGCCCTCGTCTCCCGTTCGCCCGAGCTCGACCCGGCACGGATCGACGACGTCTTCTTCGGCGACGCCAACGGTGCCGGCGAGGACAACCGGGACGTGGCGCGGATGGCCGTGCTGCTCGCCGGCCTGCCGGTCACCGTGCCCGGCACGACCGTGAACCGGTTGTGCGGCTCCGGCATGGAGGCCGTCATCCAGGCCGCGCGCGCCGTCGCCGTCGGCGACGCGTCCATCGCCGTCGCGGGCGGCGTCGAGTCCATGAGCCGCGCCCCCTGGGTGCTGCAGAAGCCCGATCGCGGCTTCCCCGCCGCCCACCAGCAGCTGCACTCGACCACGCTGGGCTGGCGGATGGTCAATCCGCGGATGCCGCAGGAGTGGACGGTGGGCTTGGGCGAGGGCGCCGAGCTGCTGGCCGACCGGTACGGCATCGGCCGCGACGAACAGGACGCGTTCGCCCTCGCCAGCCACCGCAACGCCGCCCGCGCCTGGGCCGACGGGTTGTACGACGGCGAGGTGGTCCCCGTCGACGGCGTGGACCTGACCCGGGACGAGTGCATTCGCGACGCCACCTCCACCGAGGCCCTGGCCGCGCTGAAGCCGGTCTTCCGCAAGGACGGCACGGTCACCGCGGGCAACTCCTCGCCGCTCAACGACGGCGCCGCCGCGCTGTTGCTCGTGGACGAGGACGGGCTGCGCGCCACCGGCCGGGAGCCGCTCGCCCGCGTCGGCGCCTCGGCCGTCACCGGTATCGAGCCGCAGTACTTCGGCGCGGGCCCGGTCGAGGCCGCCCGGCGTGCGCTGAAGAAGGCCGGCCGCGAGTTCGGCGAACTGCACACGGTGGAGCTCAACGAGGCCTTCGCCGCGCAGGCGCTGGCCTGCCTGGGCCAGTGGCCGGACCTCGATCCGGCCCGCGTCAACCCGCGCGGCGGCGCCATCGCCATCGGTCACCCGCTCGGCGCCTCCGGGGCCAGGCTCACCGGGGCCGTCGCCCACCAGCTCGCGGCCGCGGGCTCGGGCACGGGCCTCGCGACGCTGTGCATCGGCGTCGGGCAGGGACTGGCCCTGGTCCTGGAGAGGTGACGTGGCTCCACCTCCAGGTGCCGTGCGGCGCGGATCCCGCCGGCCGTGCCGCACGTGGCGGCGGAACCGGCCGAGAACCACACGGGTCTGCTGCCCCGCTGACCGCGCCGCGAGCCGACACCGGCCCCGTCCCGGTGGCCGGCCGGGAGCGGAGAGCAGGTACGGAGGAACGGGGACGGAGGCGCCGGGGCGTTCGCGGCCCTACGGCTCCTGCGGGGTCAGGTGCAGCGTGAACCAGTCGCGGGCCAGATCGGACACCTCGTCGAGCGCCCCGGGCTCCTCGAAGAGATGCGTCGCACCAGGGACGACCACCAGACGGCACTCGCAGCGCAGCGCCGACTCCGCCTGGCGGTTGAGGTCGAGGACCGTCGTGTCACGGCCCCCGACGATCAGCAGCGTCGGGGCGCGCACCCCGGGCAGCCGTGACCCGGCCAGGTCGGGCCGGCCGCCGCGAGAGACGACGGCACCGACCTCGGTGCCTGCGCTCGACGCCGCCCAGAGCGCCGCGGCGGCACCGGTCGACGCACCGAAGTAGCCGATGGGGACGGGGGTGCGGGTGCGCAGCCACGCGGTGGCCCCCGTGAGGCGGTCGGCCAGCACCTCGATGTCGAAGACGTTCCTGCGGTCGGCGGCCTCCGGCTCGGTGAGGAGGTCGAACAGCAGGGTGCCGAGGCCGGCGGCGTTCAGGGCAGTCGCCACGGCCCGGTTGCGCGGGCTGTGCCGACTGCTCCCGGAGCCGTGGGCGAACATCACCACCGCGGCGGCGCCCTCCGGCAGGGCGAGTTCGCCGGCGAGCCGCACCGGGCCCGCCTCCACCTCGACGTCCTCGGGCTTGGCGGGTTGCGGCGGGTCGGCGGCCGACTGCGCCAGCAGCGCGACGACCTCCTCGTCAGGGGTCTGCGAGAAGTCCTGGTACCACTCACCCACTGCCGAGAACGCCCGCGGTGTCGACAGGCACACCACCTCGTCCGCCTCGGTGCGGAGCCAGGACACCGCGTCCGGCGGCGCGACGGGGGCGGCGAGCACGACCCTGGCCGCTCCCTGCGCACGCACGACCTCGCAGGCCGCGGCGGCCGTGGCCCCGGTCGCGATCCCGTCGTCCACGACGATCACGGTCCGGCCCCTGATGCCGACGCGCGGCCGGTCGGCCCTGAACCGTTCCGCCTGCCGGGTCAGCTCGGCGGTCTCGGCCCGTTCCACCGACGCGACGTCCTGCTCGGAGACATGGCCCCGGCGGACGATGTCGTCGCTGATGACCCGGACGCCGCCCTCGCCGATGGCCCCGAATCCGAGCTCCCGGTGGTACGGCACACCCAGTTTGCGTACGACGATCACGTCCAGCGGCGCGCCCAGCGCCCGTGCCACCTGGAAGGCCACCGGCACCCCGCCCCTGGGCAGCCCGAGCACGACGGGATCGGCCTCCCGCAGATGTCCGAGTGCCCCGGCGAGGCGCTGCCCCGCGTCGACGCGATCGGTGAACAGCACAGTGGCTCACCCCCAACAGGGGTTCTCCTTTCGAACCAACCCCATGGGGGGCCGCTTCGCAAGTCGGGCCGGAGCGCGCCTCACGTGCCGTCCGGCAGGCACACGACGGGGATCCGCTGCACCAGGTTGTTCCCGAAGCCGCCCCGGTTCCACGGCTGGTCGAGGGGCTGGGTGCGGCCGTCGGCGTCGGTGGCGCGGGTGACGAGCACATGACTGCCGGGGGTGGCCGTCCAGGCCGTGTGCCAGTGGCGCCAGGCCCAGCCGCCGCCCTCCGGCACGTCCAGCGCCGCGTCGTGCCAGGTCCGCCCGTCGTCGCTGCTGACCTCCACCCGTACGACCGGGGCGTGGCCGGACCAGGCCCGGCCCTCCAGCCCGGTCCGGCCGGGGCGCAGCACCCTGGTGCGGGACATGAAGTCGGGGAAGCCCGGCGGGATCATCAGGGCCCGGGGGGCGATGCGGGTGACCGGCTCGCCGGGCTCGTCCGCGGACTGCCGGTAGCGGTACGCGACGGACTGCTGGAAGCCGGTGAAGGGGGTGTCGGTCAGGGTGATGTCGCACAGCCACTTCACCTGGGCCATGCCGTACCAGCCGGGCACGACGAGCCGCACGGGGTGGCCGTGCTGCGGCGGCAGCGGACCCCCGTTCATCGCGTACGCGACCAGTACCTCCGGGTCGTCGCCCACGGCCACGCCCAGCGGCAGGCTGCGGCGGTAGTCCTGTTCGACGCCGCGTTCCACACCGTGGTCGGCGCCGGTGAACACCGCCTCGACGGCGCCGGACTCCACCCGGGCCTCCCGCAGCAGCGTGCGCAGCGGTACGCCCGTCCACTCGGCGGTGCCCACCGCCTCCACCAGCCACGGCTGGCTCACCGGCCGGGGAGTGAGCCGGGCCCGCCCGTTCCCCGCGCACTCCATCGTGACGCGGAGCGTGACGGACGGGTACGACCTGAGGTCCGCCAGGGTCAGCCGCAGTGGTGTCCGCACCAGCCCGCCGACGCCGATCCGCCAGTCGGCGGCCTCGGCGGCGGGGATGTCGTAGTGGACGAGGACGTAGTGCAGCCCCGGTGGCGTCAGCCGGTACCGGAGTGCCTCCAGCGGCATTCCGTGGTTGCGGGCGGCGAGGGCCAGCTCCTCAGGGCTGATCCCCTCGCCGGGTCCGGCGACCCGCCCGGGAAGGCTGACGGCCGCGAGGTCGCGGTCCATGCCTCCATCGTGCGCCGCCCGCCGTCGGGCGGCAGCACACGCGACCGGCAGTAGGCGCTCAGGACCAGGAAGCGCTGGAGAACAGTCCGCCCAGTCCGAACGATCCGGTGTCGGAGAAGTCGATCGGCTCCTCGTGCCGCCGGTGCCGGCCCGAGTACTCCCTCGAACCGGTCGCGTACTCCCTCGAACCGGTCGCGTACTCCCTCGAACCGTTCCCGTAGTCCCGCGACGGGACCGAATGGTCCCGTGAGCCACTCGAGTAGTCCCGCGGTGCGACCTGGTCGGCTTTCACGAGTTGGCCGTCCGCGGCGAGGGTCTGTACGCGCTGGAGAACCGTTCGCAGTTCCAGACCGAGTTCGTTCGCGACGACCTGGAGATCCAGCCCGGAGTGCCAGCTCCACACCAGAACGGAATCCATCGAGGGAGACCAGACGGGACTCGCGGGCTGCGTGGACGGAACGGGCTGGACGGGTTCGGCCCAGATCTGTTCCTCGACCACCGGAACCGAATAGGTACCGGTCGGCTGCGACGGCTGTGCGGTGGCGTACGGGGACACGGGCGGAGCCGAGGCCGGCACCGCGGCCGGCTCCGCCCGGGGAAAAGACGCCGTGGTCTCCCCGGCCGTCTGCACGGGTTCCCCGTCCGTGTCGGCCGACTGGTCCGACATTCGTGTCAGTAGATTTGCCGCGACGGTACGCGCGCCTTCCCGGCCGACGGTCCTGCGGGCAACCCTGACCTCGCGTTCCGGCAGGCCCATCATGCCGGCGACGGTGCCGTCGTCGCCGACCACCACCGCGAATGCGGCCAGCATCCTCGTACGGTCGGCCTGGGCCTCGTCGAGTGCGCTCTGGGCCAGCCGCACCCGGTCGTCGCTGGTGCAGAAGGCATTCGCAAGGACTGTATTTCTTTCCCACAACTCTCGCGGTTCCACATACGCACAAACGCTTCACGCGGGTCCGGGACTCGCACTCGCCCGAGAATTCACACGATGAGCTCCAATGGCTCAAGTTTTCACGATGCACGGTCGTGGCTACGGGGACGGGTAGCGCCGGTGCGGCGGGGCGGAGCCGGTCCTGAGGGACCCCGCCAGGTGCGCGACCGCACCCGCGACCGGGTGGTCGGCGTCCCCGTTGGCCAGCCGCGCCTCCGCGTCGGGCAGGAGCGGCAGCGGATCCCGCTCCAGCCGGAGCATGCGGAGCGTCCGCTGGGTGTCCTCCTCGAAGGCGCGGAGGGAGACCAGCCGGTCCCACTGCGGATCACGGGCGCCCGGCAGCATCGCCCCGCGCGCCCGCCACTCGGACACCAGTTGCCCGTACACCGGTGTCTGGGCGAGTTCGCCCGTGCCGCGGTGACGAGGGCCGGACCGCTCGGAACCGGGACGGCGCTCCCACGCCAGGACCCCGGTGTGGGGGGCCGGTGGGGCCAGGGAGTCCGAAGAGCCGGAAGGCGGCGAAGTGTTGGAAGAATTCATCGATGACAAAACGATTTCCCGCGCCGATGGACACGTCGACGCCCGGGGTGCGAGCCGGGCGGTGCGCCGGAGAGGCCAGTTGATACGGAAAGCAGATCTCCGCCGCGGCCGAATGGAACCGGCCGCCGTCACCCGTATGGATCGTTCCCCGGATGCAGTTCCCGGCACTTTTACGGTAGTTGTAGAGCGGCATTCGGGCGGCACACCGCGAAGGGGTACAGCAGCATGACAGTCGCAGCGTCGGTCGCGGTGCATTCGGATACCGCGGACCCTGGCCCCTGCGGCACTCCCGGGCGGCGGAACGACCCACCGGCCATCTCCTACTGCCGGACCATCGACCGCACGCTGGTCATCGCCCTCCGGGGGGTGGTCGACCGCGAAAGCGTCTACCCCCTGCGGCTGATGCTGACCGTCGCCGTGAAGTCCGGGTACTCGCGGCTCGTCGTCGACTGCGCGGAAATCACCGAGTGCGACAACGAGTTGCTGGAGCTCTTTCTCTCCTGGAACCGCCACGACCGGAACATCGTCCTGGTCCACCCGTCCTCCCCGGTACGCGATCTGATTGCCGCCGAGATTTCCCGGCGGCTCTTTCTGTGCGCCCTCTCGGTCAAGCACGCGCTGGATCTGATGGAGTGCTGAGGCGGGCCCGATCAACGGGCGGCCGGTACTCGTGTGATGGGCAAATATTTCGTTCCGCCGTGGCGAGCGCGGCGAGCGTGGCCCGCAGGGTCCGCAGGGCCTTCCCGGGCCGGCCGGCCCCGAGGGTGAGTTCGACACCTGCGTCGTGACAGGCCCGGTCGCGACCGACGACGTGGACTTGGACGTCACCTCGACAGCCCTTGGGCAACGACATCGCCATCGGCGGCGGCTACGACAGCAGCGACCCCGTCGCCATCGACGTCGAGGACGGCGCGCCGGTGTCCGTCGGCACGGGTCCCGCCACCGGGGGGAGGGCGACCGCCTCGGTCCTCGCCGCGGGTGGGTCACCGCTACTCGCCGATGCGGACCAGCGCCAGCGTGATGTTGTCCGGCCCGCCCGCCTCGATGGCGGCCTTCCACAGTTCGTAGGCGGCCCTGCCGTCGTCGTGCACCCGCAGCAGGGCGTGGAGTTCCTCGTCCGGCACCGGGTCGGTCAGACCGTCGGTGCACACCAGGCAGCGGCCGCCCGGGGACAGTGAGGTGGTCGTGACATGGGGAGTGACGGGAGTGTAGGAGGGGCCGCCGCCGAGCGTCTGGGTGACCGCCGTCGTGACGCGCCGTCCCGGCGCCGCCGGTGGGCTGTCGTCCACGCTCAGCTGCCGCAGTCCGTCCTCGGCCGCGGCGTAGACCCTGCTGTCGCCGACGTTGAACACCGTCACCGAGCCGGGCAGGACGACGACGCCCGCGATCGTGGTGCCCATCGTGAGCAGGTCGGGGTTGTCGTCGGCGGCCGAGTACACCATGTGGTTGCACATGTTCAGCGCCTCGTTGACGGCGTCCTGGTCGTCCAGTGCGGGACCGAGCGCGGCGAGCTGCCGTACGACGAGCGCGCTGGCCACCTCACCGGCGGGCTGACCGCCGAGCCCGTCGGCGACGGCGGCGACGAGCGGGGTGCCCAGCGGGAAGAGCAGCGTCTGCGGGTTCTCCGTCACGGTGCCGCACAGGGTCCAGGGGCCGGCGACGAGACTGTCCTCGTTGTGCTCCCGGATCAGCCCGACGTCGCTCAGGGCGGTCACGGCTATGTAGGGCATCCTCGGTCCCGCCTCACCGCTGTGGACGGCATGTCCTCACCACCCATTGTGACGCGAAGGCCGTCGCGGGGTCCGGTGGCGGGCACCGGGCGGCCGGTGCGGCCGGGTCAGAGCCAGTCGCGGCGTTTGAAGACGAGGTACAGGCTGATGCACACCAGCAGCATCAGCGCGACGGCGAACGGGTAGCCGAAGCGCCAGTCGAGCTCGGGCATGTGGACGAAATTCATGCCGTACACGGTGCCGATGAGGGTGGGCGCGAAGAGGATGGCGGCCCAGCTGGAGATCTTCTTGATCTCGTTGTTCTGGGCGTGGCCGGCCTCCGCGAGCATCTTCATCTCCTCGTTCTGCGCCTGTGAGACGAGCGTGGCGTTGACGGTGAGGATGTCGCCGAGTGCCTGCCGGAAGCCGTTGACCCGCTCGGCGACGGTGGTGGCGTGGTCGGCCACGTCCCGCAGGTAGCGCTGGAGCTCCTCGTTCGTGCCGTACTTCTGGAAGCCGGCCTGGAGCCCGTTCATGATGGCCAGCAGCGGCCGGGTGGCCCGCTGGAAGTCGACGACCTCGCGGGACAGCTCGTAGATCCGCCGGGATACCTTCGGGTCGCCGCGGAAGACCTCGGTCTCGATCTCGTCGATGTCGTGCTGGAGGCCCGCGATCACCGGGGCGTAGCCGTCGACGACCGCGTCCAGGATGGCGTACAGCACCGCCTCGGGGCCGAGGGCCAGCAGATCCGGGTCGGCTTCCAGCCGGCTGCGGACGACCGCGAGGTCCGGGGTCTGGCTGTGCCGCACGGTGAGGACGAACTCGGGGCCGACGAAGACGTGGATCTCGCCGAAGTCCACCTCCTCGGCCTCGTCCAGGTACCGGGCCGGGCGCAGCACGACGAAGAGCGTCTTCCCGTACCGCTCCAGCTTGGGGCGCTGATGGGCGACGATCGCGTCCTCGACGGCCAGTTCGTGCAGCCCGAACTGCTCCGCCGCCTCCCACAGCTGGGCGGGGGAGGGCCGGAACAGCCCGATCCAGGCCATCGTGCCCGGCTCTCCGGGGAGGCGGTGGTAGATCTCCGCCAGCGAGACGGGCGTCTCCATCCGGCGCCCGCCGCGGTAGAGCGCGGCGTCCACGATGCTGCGTTCCAGCGGTGCCGGCTCCTGCGACTCGTGCTCCGCCCGCGGGTCCATGGAGTGCTCGGGGGCGGGGGCGGCCGGCTGCCGGCCGTGACCT
The DNA here is from genome assembly GCF_005795905.1 of Streptomyces marianii. NCBI lineage: Bacteria > Bacillati > Actinomycetota > Actinomycetes > Kitasatosporales > Streptomycetaceae > Streptomyces > Streptomyces marianii. The sequence goes on along the minus strand of NZ_VAWE01000001.1, from coordinate 4,011,993 downwards.
GAGGCCCGGAGCGGCCACCTGCCCGCCCGTACCGCGCGTGGACGCCTGTCGGACATCGCCTGCACCTCGTCTGGCGGGGTCGCTCGATCGCCGTACTTCCGAAGAACCCGGCACGGACCAGACTATTTCGCGATCGCCGCGGCCGCGATCACTGCGGTCCGACCGTGGCCGCCCGGCTACTTCAGCGCCAGGATGATGAACGCCCCGACGACACCCAGGACCAGGGCGAACCCCGCCGGGAGCCAGCCGCCGTCCCGCCACGGGAGACGCGCGTCGAGGGAGAGCCGGAGCGGTCCCACCGCGGCGACGGCGAGCGCGCCGACGGCGAGGAGCATCGGGTAGACGAAGGCGGTGCCGGCGGCGGACCACAGGTCGATCTCGGGGGCGATCGCCATGGCGTCGACCATGACGCCGATGCAGGCCGCGGCGGCGAGGGGGGTGAGCATGCCGATGGCCAGGCCCAGGCCGCCCAGGAACTCGGAGACCCCGGCCAGTCCGGCGTAGAAGACGCCCGGGTCCCAGCCGAGCTGCGAGAAGCCCTTGCCCGTGGTCTCCAGGCCGGGGCCGCCGAACCAGCCGAACAGCTTCTGGGCCCCGTGCCCCGCCAGGATCAGTCCGACGGCCAGCCGGAGCAGCAGCACGCCCGCGTCGGCCGCGCCGACCGCGACGGGGCCCGCGGAGTGTCGGGCACGCTCGGTCGGGAGTTTCATGGTGGTGTCACCTCCTGCGCCGATGCCGCAGGTCCCCGGGGCCGCCGGAGTGCGGTGTCCGGGGCGGGCCGTCGGCGCGGTCAGGCGGAGAAGTGGTGGTCGGGCGCACACGCCGGTGGATCGCGCCTCACCATTCGATACTGCGCTTCCCGGCGGAGGTCGGCCAAGTTCACGGCGTGCACACGCGGGCACCGTGTCCCGGACGCCGGGCCGTCATCCGCCGCTTCCACCCTCGACCGGGAAGTCGTCATGTTCCCGACATGGAGGAGTGCTTCGTGAGCAGACCCCTTCCCTTCCGGCTCTTCCGGCAGGCCACCGCCGTACTGGGCCTGGTGCTCGTGGCGTCCGCCCTCCCGGCCGCCGCGGCGTCCCCGGACCACCCGGCCGGACCCACCGCCTCCGCCCTGCCGGCCGTCACCCCCGCGGCAGAGGCGCCCACGCTGTACGACGACGAGGCCGGCGGCGACGCGAACGCGGACGACCCCGCGATCTGGCGCAACACCGCCGACCCCGGGCGCAGCCTGGTGATAGCGACGGCCAAGGAGGGCGGACTGCGGGTGTACGACCTCGACGCCCGTCCGGTTCAGTCGATCGCGGCGCCCGGCCCCGCCCGCCCGGGCGACGCTCCCGGCCGCTTCAACAACGTGGACCTCGTGCACGGGCTGCGGCTGCCGTCCGGACGCGCCGACCTCGCCGTGACCACCGACCGGGGCCACGACAGGCTGCGCATCCACCGCATCGACCGGGCACGCCCCGGAGGCCCCCTCACCGACGTCACCGACCCCGCCGCGCCGCCGGTCTTCTCCCGGAACCAGGACGAGATCAACGCCCAGCGGACCGCCTACGGCCTCGCCACCTGGACCGACCGGGTCGGCGGCCGGTCGTACGCCCTGGTCAGCCGGCGTGCGAGCACTGAGGTCGCGCTGCTGGAGCTGCGCCCGACCTCCTCGGGGACGGTCACCTACCCCACGGTGCGCACCCTGGAGCTGCCGTCCTCCTTCCGCCTGCCCGACGGCACCGCCTGGACGCCGTGCGGTGAGCCCGGGGACGCGCCGCAGGTCGAGGGCATGGTCGTCGACCCGGCGAACGGGATGCTCTACGCGGGCCAGGAGGACGTCGGCATCTGGCGCGTCCGGGCCGATCTCACCGGCACGCCCCGGCTCGTCGACAAGGTCCGGGAGTTCGGCGTCCCCGCCGTCTACGACGAGGTGACCGAGGAGTGCGTCGCGGGCGCGGACCCCGGCTTCGGCGGCGAGCACCTGTCCGCCGACGTCGAGGGGCTGGCCCTGCTCACCGAGCCCGACGGCGACGGATACGTACTGGCGTCGAGCCAGGGCGACGACACCTTCGCCCTGTACGACCGTGAGGTGCGCGACCGCAACGAGTACGAGGGCGGCTTCCGCGTCACCGCGGCCTCGTCGGCTCTCGACGGCTCCGAGGAGTGCGACGGCGCGGCCGTGCTGAACGCGCCGCTCGGCGCCAGGTACCCGGAGGGCCTGCTCGTCGTGCAGGACGGGCACGACACCCCGGGCGACGGCGACCGCGAGGCCACGGGCTTCAAGTTCGTGGACCTCGGCACCGTCATGGAGCGCGTCGGCCGCTGACGGAGACGGAACGGCCGCCTGACCCGCCCGAACCGCAGGCGCCCCGGCAGGACCGACGCGAACGACCGGCAGCGTCAGAACCGCCGGGGCGCCCTCGCGGCCCTGCCTACCGGGTGACGAACTGGGTGAGGATCGCCTGCACCTCGTAGATGTCGACGCCCTTGGTGAACGTCTTCTGGACAGGCGCTGCGCTCCCCGATATCCAGATCTTCAACTCCGCGTCCAGGTCGAACGTGCCGGCCGTCTCCACCGCGAAGTGCGTGATGCTGCGGTAGGGGACGGAGTGGTACTCCACCTTCTTGCCGGTGATGCCCTGCTTGTCGACCAGCAGCAGCCGGCGGTCGGTGAACAGGATGGTGTCGCGGATCAGCAGGAACGCGGCGTGCACCTGCTCCCCCTGCCCCAGCAGCCGTGCGTAGTCCTGCTGCGCCTTGGCCGGATCGACCGTGTGCGCGTTTCCGAACAGCGCCATGAGAGACCCCCACCCATCGAACTCGTCACGTCGTCGTGGCACGACCTTCGCACTGTACAGCGGGCCTTCGGGACGCATCCCGGCTGGTCCGGGGCCGGTCGGGTCAGCCCGTGAGGTCGGGCGTACGGGTCACGGTCCGGCCCGACGCCGCGGCGGACCGTGCGAACCGCGCGGCGTCCACGACGGCAGCGCCTCCCGTGTCGTTGTTGAAGTACACGTACACGTCGTCCTCGTCCCGCCAGCAGCCGGTCAGACGCCGTACCCAGGCCGTCATCGCCTGGCGGCCGTAGCGCGGCGGGGGCTGGGCGAGCCCGCCGTGGAGACGCAGATAGCCCCAGTCCGTCGTGCGCCACAGCGGGGTGACGGGACGTGACCCCCGGTCCGCCCAGCACAGCGCGCTGCCGTGCCGCTCCAGCACCGTCCGGAGTTCCCGCTCGGCGTCCCACCACGAGGGGTGGCGCAGCTCGACGGCGACCCGGACACGACGGGGGAAGCAGCGCAGGCAGGCGTCCAGCGCCGCGGTGTCCTCACGGAAGTTCGGCGGAAGCTGCAGCAGGACGGGCCCCAGTCGGCCGCCGAGTGCCTCGGCCCGGTCCAGCAGCCGCGCCACCGGCTCCCCGGGTTCGTGCAGCCGCTTCAGATGTGTCAGATAGCGGCTCGCCTTCACCGCCATGACGAAGTCCCCGGGCGTGCGTTCCCGCCAGGAGGCGAAGACGTCCCGGGTGGGGAGGCGGTAGAAGGCGTTGTTGTTCTCCACCGTGGCGAACCGCCGGGCGTACTCCTCCAGCCACAGCCGCTGCGGCACCCCGGGCGGGTAGAGGCCGCCGCGCCAGTCCTTGTACTGCCACCCCGAGGTTCCGACGAGCATGGGCATGGAGCAATCCGTGCCCGGCTCGCGCCCGGACGTACCGCCCGCGCGCGGCGGGCACCCGTACGCGGGTCCGGGGGCTCGGGGCGGTGGGGCCGGGGAGTGTGCAGCCGCCGTCCCCGGACGGCGGACGCGCCGTCTCCGGCCGGGCTCCGCCCCCGGAGAGGGGGCCGGAACGCCCGGCCCGGTGTCCGGAGGACCCGCCGCCGGCACGGGGCCGCACCCGGGGCCGGCCGGGCGCCGACTGATGTTCGCCCGGACGTCACCCACTCCGGGACGGGATCGACGACGATCCCAGGAGGAAAAGGGGGCGGGCGCAGATCCGTGGCCACCCGGGTACGGAAGACCATCGCCACACTCGCCTGATGTCTGACGCCTGATGTCTGACGCCCGACGCCCGACGCCCGATGTCTGACGCCTGACGCCCGACGCCGTGTGCATTCGCGTACCGGCCGTCTCCACCGCGACCGCCGACGTGCCGGAGCTCAGCCGAAGCGGCCGGAGATGTAGTCCTCCGTGCGCTGGTCGGACGGATTGCTGAAGAGCGTGCCCGTCTCGTCGAACTCGATCAGCCGGCCGTGGCGCACGCCGTCCCGGTCGATCTCCGAGCTGAAGAACGCGGTCCGCTCCGACACCCGGGCCGCCTGCTGCATGTTGTGCGTGACGACGATGATGGTGAACTCCTGGGCCAGGTGCTCCATGAGGTCCTCGATCTTGGCCGTGGCGATCGGGTCCAGGGAGGAGCACGGCTCGTCCATCAGGATCACCTCCGGCTCGACCGCGATGGTCCGGGCGATGCACAGCCGCTGCTGCTGTCCGCCGGAGAGTGCCAGCGCGGAGGTCTTGAGCTTGTTCTTGACCTCGTCCCACAGCGCCGCGTGGGTCAGGGTCTCCTCCACCAGGTCGTCCAGGCTCCCCTTGTAGCCGCCGACCCGGGGGCCGTAGGCGATGTTGTCGTAGATGGACTTGGGGAACGGGTTGGGCTTCTGGAAGACCATGCCGATGCGGCGGCGGACCTCGATGGGGTCGACCTCGCGGCTGTAGAGGTCCTCGTTGTGGTAGCGGACCTTGCCGACCACACGGGCGTCCGGCAGCAGGTCGTTCATGCGGTTGAAGCAGCGCAGCACGGTGGACTTGCCACAGCCCGACGGGCCGATCATCGCCGTGATCTGGCGGGCTCCGATGGTCATGTTGACGTCGCGTACGGCCTCGTGGTCGCCGTAGAACACGGACAGGCCGCCGACCTCGAAGACCGTCTCGGACGGTTGCGGGGTGACGCTGCGGGTCGGCTGGGGCGGCCTGGTGCCGCCGGGTCCGTGGCCGGGAGGGGTGGTCATGGTGCTTCCTCACACGGGGTCTTCGGTGGCACGGCAGTCACCATCTGCGGGTGAAGTGGTTGCGCAGCCAGATCGCCAGCGAGTTCATGACCAGCAGGATCACCAGCAGGACGACGATCGCGGCGGAGGCGAGTGCGGTGAACTCGGCGCGGGACTGACTGATCCAGTTGAAGATCTGGATCGGCAGCACCGTGAACTGGCTGTGCACACCGGTCGGGTTGAACGTGATGAACGTCAGCCCGCCGAGCAGCAGCAGCGGCGCGGCCTCCCCGATGGCGCGGGACAGCGCGAGGATCGAGCCGGTCGCCATGCCGGGCACGGCTGCGGGCAGCACCTGGCGCCAGATGGTCTGCCACTGGGTGGCGCCCAGCGAGAGGGAGGCCTGGCGGATCGACTGGGGCACCGCCCGGATCGCCTCCCGGGACGAGATGATCACGATGGGCAGGACCAGCAGGGACAGCGTGAGCGCGGCGGTGAGCACGGTCTGGCCGAAGCCCAGGCCGCGGGAGATCACGCCCAGGCCGAGGATGCCGTAGACGATGGAGGGGACGGCCGCCAGGTTCTGGATGTTGATCTCGACCGCCCGGTTCCACCACCGGTCGCGGTCCGCGTACTCCTCCAGGTAGATCGCGGTGAGCACGCCGGTCGGCAGGCAGTACAGGGCGGTGAAGGAGATGACCCAGATCGTGCCCGTGATCGCCGACTGGGCGCCGGCGTTGGACGGGTCGATGATGTCCGGGAAGTTGGTCCACAGCTTCGAGTTCAGCCGGGGCCAGCCCTCGATGACCACGTATGTGAGCAGGCCGGCCAGGAACACCACTCCGATGGCCAGCGAGGCCCACAGACTGAGCCGGAAGAACTGCTCGCGCAGCGGCGTGCCCCGCCCCTTGAGGCGGGGGGCCTCGGGCGGGTCGGAGGTGACCGCGGTGGGGATCATTCGTACACCTCGCGGTAGCGGCGCACCAGGCGGATGCTGATCAGGTTCATCACCAGCGTGATGGCGAAGAGCAGCAGGCCGACGGCGAAGATCGTCTGGTAGCCGGTGGACCCGGTGGGCAGGTCGCCGATGCCGGCCGCGGCGATGAACGCGGTCATCGTCTGCATGCCCTCGAGCGGGTTGAAGGTGAGGTTCGGACGTCCGCCGGCCGCGATCGCCACGATCATCGTCTCCCCGATGGCGCGGGAGACTCCGAGGACGACGGCGGCGACGATGCCGGACAGGGCCGCCGGGAACACGACCCTGGTGGAGACCTGCATCCGCGACGAGCCGAGGGCGTAGGCGCCGTCGCGCAGCGAGCGGGGCACGGCGGCCATGGAGTCCTCGGCCAGCGACGCGATCGTAGGGATGATCATGATGCCCATGACGAACCCCGCCGAGAGGGCGTTGAAGACCTCCGGCGGGTCGTCCCCGGGCCAGAACCGCTGGAGCGCCGGGGTGATCGCCTTGAGTGCGAAGAAGCCGTAGACCACCGTCGGGATGCCGGCGAGGACCTCCAGCACCGGCTTGAAGATTCCGCGGACGCGGTGACCCGCGTACTCGCTCAGATAGACGGCCGCGCCGAGACCGAGCGGGACGGCCACGAACAGCGCGATGACCGTGACCACCAGGGTGGCCGTCACCAGCGGCAGGACACCGAAGTGCGGCGGTTCGAACAGAGGTGACCAGTCGGTGCCGGTGATGAACTCCCCGAAGTCCACCTTGCCGAAGAACTCCACGACCGGCGGGATCAGGGCGACGACGATGCCGACCGTGGTCAGCACCGAGACCAGTGCGGCGGCCACGAGCAGGACCTTGACCGACCGCTCGGTCCAGCGCGGCTGCGACCGCTTCAGGAAGCCGGGACTTCCCGGAGCGGCCCGTCGGCGCACTGCCCGCGGGGTCATGGCGCGTGCCGTTCGCGCAGCCTCGTCAGGTCCTGCCGCAGTTCGTCCTCCTGGCGGGAGCCGAGCGGGACGAACTGGGCGGCCCTGGCGATGTCGGCGCTGTTCTCGACGTAGTACTCGACGAACGCCTCGACGTCCCTCCGGTCGAGTGCGGCGGCGTTCGGATAGATGAGCAGGGGGCGCGACAGGGGCCGGTAGGTGCCGTTCTGGACGGTGGTCTGCGTCGGCGCGACACAGCCGTTCCCCCCGTCGATCTTGAGGAGCTTGAGCCTGTCCTTGTTCTCCTCGTAGTACGACAGCCCGAAGTAGCCCAGGCCGCCCTTGGAGCCGGAGACGCCCTGCACGGTGACGTTGTCGTCCTCGCTGGGGGAGTAGTCGGTGCGGGACCGGCCCTCCTCGCCGTTGACGGCCTGGGTGAAGTAGTCGAAGGTGCCGGAGTCGGTACCGGGGCCGAACAGCTCCAGTTCGACGTCCGGGAAGTCCGGGTCGACCTGGTTCCAGTTGTCGACCCGGGAGCCGGGTTCCCAGATCTTCCTCAGCTGTTCGACGGTGAGGCAGTCGGTGAAGTCGTTGTCCTTGTTCACCACGACGGACATGCCGTCGTTGGCGATCCGCAACTCCTCGTACTTCACGCCCTTCTCAGCGCACCGGGCCTGCTCCTCGGCGGTGATGCGCCGTGAGGCGTCGGCGATGTCCGTCTCGCCGTTGCAGAACTTCTCGAACCCGCCGCCGGTGCCGGACGTGCCGACCGTGATCCGCACGCCGGGGTTGCGTTGCTGGAAGAGCTGGGCCGCCGCCGTGGAGAGCGGGGCCACCGTGCTGGAGCCGTCCACCCGGATCGTGCCGGAGAGCTCCCCGTCCCCGCCGTCCCCGGAGCCGGCGTCGGCACCTCCGCAGGCGCCCGCGGCCACGACGACGGCGGCGGCCAGGGTCAGGCGCGCCGTGGCCCGGCGAGGGGAACGGGGGATGTTCACGTCGGCTCTCGATCCTCGTCTGCGCACTCGCCGGCCGTCGGTGCCGGAGCACGCTTGTCGGCCGCATAAGCGACAAAGTACCTCATAAGGTTACGAACGGCCGGTGGTGAGCGCGACCGACGAGGGTGAGCACGGCCAGGGGGGCGGACCGGTGGGGAAGCGGACCGGTGGGGAGGCGGACCGCCGGCTGGGGCGACCGCCGGCTGGGGCGACCGGAGGTGCAGGTGCCGGGAGGAGGGGGCTGCCGCGGCCGGCGCTGGTGACCACGGCCCTCGGGACGGGCCGAGGGCCGCGTCACCCCACGGGAGTCCGGCCGGGTGACCGAGGTCCGGCAAGGGGCGCCGCATCCGGACTCCGTGGCGGTCCGGCCGGCCCGGCCGGACCGCCACGGAGTCCGGACGGGGGCGCGCCCGGTCCCCGCCCGGCCGGGGCGGCCCGGGCCGCCCGTCGATCCCCCGGAAGAGGCGGCTGGGCCACCGGAACCGGCGGCCGAGGTCCGGGGCGAGGCAGGGCGCCGGGGCCGCACGGACGAGGAACGTCTCCGGGCAGGACCCGATGCCGAAGAGCAGCCCCGGGTCGTCACCGGCGGCACCGCCGCGAACACCGCGAGGGCCGCGGCGAGCACCGAACCGGCCGAGGTGGGGACGCCTCCGGTGCCGGTCGGCCCCGCCAGTACGCCCGTTCGTCGTGGGTTTGTGGTGCCCGGCCGTCCGCGGGGGCGCCGGTCCGCCGGGTCCGCGCTACTCGACGGAGCGCATCATCTTCTCCATCGACGTGATCGAGGCGCGGGCCTGCGTCAGTTCCTCCAGCGTGCGCCGGTGCAGCTCGACGTTGTCCTCCAGCAGTTCGGCGTACCTGGCCGCGAGCCGCTTGTACTGCTCCTCGCGGGACGCGAGCATCCTGGCCCGCCAGGTCGCGGCGACCTGCCACACGACGACCATCAGGAAGAGGAAGACACCGCCGGCACCGATGGCTCCGGCCCAGTCCGCTGAGTTCATTTCGCCTTCTCCTTCACGTTTTCCTTCTCCTCCTGGGTGATCGTCAGGGCCGCTCGGGCGACCGCTTCCGGGGTCAGGGCGACGGCGAACGGGGTGACCTCGAAGTACTTCACGGCCTTTCCGTCCGCCGCCTGTTCCAGGGAGCCCGTGACGAGTCCGGCCGCCTCGAGCCGCTGCAGGTGCATGTGCAGCAGAGGCCGTCCGATGCCCAGCTCACGGGCGAGCCTGCTGACGTAGTTGCGGCCGCCCCCGGTGAGCACGGCGACGATCCGCAGCCGGTGCGGGTTGCCGAGCGCCGCGAGGATCCGCAGCAGCTCGTCCCCGGTCGGGTGCGGGGCCGGGCCTCCGGTCATCACGTCCCTCTCGCGGTTACCTGTCAGTCAAAGCTGACACCCCCCGGAGTGCCTGTCAAAGAGAACTGACACATCTCAGGGTCGAAGGGGGGAGATCTCAGGGACGCCTCGGGGGTGGGGCGTGCGAGAGGCCCCTCACCGGTCGGGTGAGGGGCCTCTCGGGACGCGGCCCGCCGTGCCGTCGGCTTCGAGCCCGGTTCGCCGTGGCGTCCGTCCTCAGGGCTGGTCCGCCGTGCGGCGCGTGCTCAGGGCCGGTCGGTCGTGCGGCGCGTGCTCAGAGCTGGTCCGCCGTGCGGCGCGTGCTCAGGGCTGGTCGGTCGTGCGGCGCGTGCTCAGGGCTGGTCGGTCGTGCGGCGCGTGCTCAGGGCTGGTCCGCCGTGCGGTCCAGCGGGGGGCGGTCGAGGTGGGGGAGCAGATGGCCCATGCGCTCCCGCTTGGCCCGCAGGTAGAAGATGTTCTCCTCGCGGGGCTGCGTGAGCAGCGGCACCTGCTCGCTGACCTCGATGCCGTGCCGCAGCAACGCCTCCCGCTTGAGCGGGTTGTTCGACATCAGCCGCACCGACCGGACGCCGAGGTCGTGCAGCATGTCCGCCGCCACGCCGTAGTCGCGGGAGTCGACGGGGAGGCCGAGGGCGAGATTGGCCTCGACCGTGTCCATGCCCTCCGCCTGGAGCTGCATCGCCTGGAGTTTGGCGAGCAGACCGATACCGCGCCCCTCGTGCCCCTGGAGGTACACGAGGACTCCGCGACCCTCGCTGACGATCGCCCGGAGTGCCGCGGCCAGTTGGTCGCCGCACTCGCAGTGGCGTGAACCGAAGGCATCGCCGGTCAGGCACTCCGAATGCAGCCGGGCGAGAACATCCTCTCCCGTGATGTCGCCGTATACCAGCGCGATTTGTTCGTCACCGCGAATACGATCCAGATAGCCGATGGCGCGGAAAATGCCGTATTTGGTGGACAGTTGGACAGTTGCCATGCGCTCGGTGTTCTTGGCGCGAGCGTCCATGCGGAGAGTGCCATCGCTGTCTGTCATGGCCGGATCCTATCGGGTAGCCTCTGGCGGGAGTTGTCTTCGGTGTGGAGATCTCGACTGACCGGGCTATTGCACCGGTTCCGATCGGCCGCATCTCATGGAACGCAGAAAGTGCGCGTAAGGAAAGGGGCGGGAAGATGACCGACCCGCGGGTACGGCCGCCGGAACTCGGCCTGTTGCCGTTGGACACGACCCGGGACGCGGGTGCGGGACGGGCGGAGGTCGCGGTCCTGCCGATCGGCAGCTTCGAGCAGCACGGACCGTATCTCCCCCTGGTCACCGACACGTTGATCGCCTGTGCCGTCGCGCGGGAGGTCGCAGCCGCGTACCCGGTCCACCGGCTGCCGCCGCTGACGTTCTCCTGTTCGCACGAGCACTCGGCCTGGCCGGGTACCGTCAGTGTTTCCGCCACGACGCTCGTCGCCGTGGTGCGGGACATCGCCGAATCGCTTCGGCGCTCCGGCGTCCGCAATCTCGTGCTCATCAATGGGCACGGCGGAAACTATGTGCTGCGCAACGTGGTTCAGGAGTCCCTGGGCACCGGCACCCGCATGGCGCTTTTCCCCGGTTCGGCCGACTGGAGTGCGGCGCGCGAACGCGCGGGTGTGGAGACCCCGTCCCACAGTGATATGCACGCGGGTGAAGTGGAGACTTCGATTCTGCTGCATGACCATCCCGAACTCGTACGCCCCGGTCATATGACCTCCGATTTCCTCGCCGACGACCGGGAGCATCTGCTCACCCTGGGTCTGCGCCCTTACACGGAGACCGGTGTGGTCGGCCGGCCTTCCCTGGCATCGGCGGAGAAGGGTAAGGAATTGCTGGCCGCTCTCGTCGATTCCTTCGACGCGTATTTCTCGTTGCTGGTGGCGGAACGTTCCGCCGCGCCGTCCGGGGAGGGAGCCCGGTGAACGGCCTTCCCCCCGGGCGGTCGGCCGGGGTGCTCGACGCGCCCAGCGCCTGGAAGCGCCTGCTCGACGTAAGGACCGAAGCGGACGCCGAGGCAGCCGGACTGCGCCGCGACGCGCACGGGCGGTACCGGTGGACGGACGACGCCTCCGCCGGGGCGGAGCTCCTCGCCGAGCGCTATCTGCCGCTCTGCCTGGCCGGCCCCCGCTTCACCTTCGCCCAACTCGGCCAGAGCCTCGACGGGTTCATCGCGACCCGCAAGGGCGACGCCGACTACGTCACCGGCCCCGAGGACCGCGAACACCTGCACCGGCTGCGCGCGCTCTCCGACGCGGTGGTCGTCGGCGCCGGGACCGCCGTCGCGGACGACCCCCGGCTGACGGTCCGAGCCTGCCCCGGCCCGCACCCGGTGCGCGTCGTCCTCGACCCGCACGGCAGGGTCCCGCTGACCCGGCAGGTGTTCACCGACGGCGCGGCCCCCACCCTGTGGGTGGTCGGTGCCGGCAGCGAGCCGGCGCGGGCCGCGGCGGACGGCACGGCGGGCACCGGAGCGGACGTACTGGTCCTCCCCGACACCGCCGCGTTCACCCCCCGCCGCCTGGTGCACGAGCTCGCGCGCCGGGGACTGGGCCGGGTACTCGTCGAGGGCGGCGGCGTGACCGTGTCCCGCTTCCTCCACGAGGGCGCCCTCGACCGGCTGTACGTCACCGTGGCGCCGGTGCTGATCGGCGACGGTGTGCCGGGCCTGGCCTTCCCCGGACCCGACGTGATGCGGGACGCGCTCCGGCCGCCCGTGCGCCGCGCCTTCCTCGGCGAGGACACCCTCTTCGAACTCGACCTGCGTGCGCCGCGGTCCGGCGAACCACTGGACGGCGAGCACGGCGGCACCGGGGAGGGCGGCGGCGAAGGCCAGTAGCCCGTAGGCCACGGCAGTGCTCAGTCCCTGGGCACTGCCCAGGCCCGCGGCTCCGAAGGCCCAGGCGGTGACGCCCTCCCTGGGACCCCAGCCGCCCACGTTCAGCGGCAGCGCCATCGCGAGCAGCGCCAGCACCATCAGGGGCAGCAACTCCACGGCGGCGGCCGTCGATCCGGCGGCCCGGGCGGCGAGGAGGAACATCGCGAGATGCCCGGCCAGCACCGCGACGGACGAGAGCAGTACCCCGGGACCGTGGCGCCGGCCGAGGAACGCCACCCGCGCCTCGGCCAGCGTGCCGCGGACCGCGCGGCCCCACCGCGAGCCGCCCGGCCGCCGCACGGCGGCCACGGCCACCAGCCCGGCCACCACGGTGACGAACACGGCAGCACCGGGCGTCAGCACGAACTCCCGGAGAGCCCCGCCGGCCCGCTCCAGCGGCCGCGACGGATGTGCCACCAGCAGGACGGCACCGACGGCCACCAGGACCGCCTGCCCCGCCACGCGTTCGAGGACGACCGCGCGCACCCCCCGGCCCACGGCGCCGGCGCTCCGACCGTGCCGCACCGCGCGGTGCACATCACCGGCCACCCCGCCGGGCAGCGCGGCGTTCAGGAACAGGGAGCGGTAGTAGTCGGCGACGGCCGGCCCGAGCGCCAGCCGGATGTCCAGCGCCCGTGCCACCAGGCACCAGCGCCACGCGCTCAGCACCGTCGTGAACAGGCCGATGCCCAGGGCGGCCAGGAGCGCGGGCGCGTCGACACCGCGCAGCCCGTCCACGAAGGCGCCGGTGCCCTGCCACCACAGCGTCGCCGCGACCAGCGCCGCACCGGCGAGCAGGCCGAGACGCCCCCGGACCGCCCTGCGCGCCGTCCCGGCGAGCAGCCGGAGACGCCCCCGGATCGCCCTGATCACGAGGCGCCGCCCGTCCGCCCGGGCAGCGCCAGCACATCGCTGTGATGGACCACCACGCTCAACTCGCCTGCCTCGCACGCCTCCAGACGGCGCCGCAGATACGCCTCGGCGCGTGAGGCGATTCCCGGCCGCTGCTCCCGCGCCGCGCCGACCCAGCCCCGCAGCCACTCCGCCGCCAGCTGCCGCGACAACCGCCCGTCCTGCGCGTGGCCGTCACCGCCGACGGAGCCCGGGACCGCCGCGGTGTCAGGGAAGCCCACCGCCCCGGCGCCGAGCCGCCACGGGCTGGTCTGCACCCGCACGGTCATGCCCCGGCGGGCGAAGGCGACGGAGGCCGCCGCGACCGCGTCGGGCCCGAGCAACCGGCGGCCGTGTTCCTCACGCCGCTGGTGGGCGTTGAAGGCATCGGTGACCTCGGCGTCCATCGGGTCCGCGGGGGACAGGTCCACCCGCCCCACCACCGACAGCGCCAGCAGTGCCGGGCAGCCGGCCCCGGCGCAGGCCGCGACCAGCCCGTCCAGCTCCTCCCGGGTGAACAGGTCCAGCAGCGCGGACGCCGTCACCAGCGAGGTGCCCTTGAGCCGTTCCGCCGTCAGCCGGGAGACGTCACCGCGCTCCGTCGCGACCGTGACGGGGCTGCCGTCCGCCGCCCTCCGCGGCAACCGGGTGGCGGCCAGTTCGAGCAGCCGCGGGTCGTGGTCGTGCAGGATCCAGTGCTGGCGGCCGCTCAGCCGGGGCGCCAGCCAGCGCCCCATCGAACCGGTGCCGCACCCGAGGTCCCGGATCACCAGCGGGGCGACCGGGCCGTGCAGGTCCGTCGGGTCCGGGCCGGAGCCGGGCAGCCGGAGCCGCAGCGGCTCCAGGAGTTCGGGCGCGCGGGCCGCCGCGTCGGCGGCCTCCCGCAGCGCCAGCCACTCCGGTGCGTAACGCGTGACATCGGTCGTACTCACACGGCCTCCAGGGGGTTCTGCCGGAGTTGTTCCAGCGCCTTGGCCAGGCTCCGGGAGGTCGCCTCCCAGCCGGCCAGTGCGGTGCGCCGCCGTCGCGCGGCCGTCTTCGAGCGGTGCCGCTCGCCGGGCTCGGAGAGCCAGCGGCGCAGTGCCGCGGCGAGCGCCGCCGGGTCCCCCGGCGGCACGAGCGTGCCGGGCACACTCCCGTCGGGCGCCTGCCCGACCGCCTCCGGGAGCCCGCCGGCGGCCGTCGCCAGGACGGGGACACCGCGTGCGAGCGCCTCGGTGACGACCATCCCGTACGTCTCGGTGTGCGAGGCGAGCACCAGCAGATCGGCGGCCGCGTAGCTCGCGTTCAGGTCGGGACCGGACCGGGGTCCGGCGAGGCGCACCCGGCCGTCCAGGCCGTGCTCCGCGATCAGCTCCCGGAGCCGGGCGACGTAGCCGGGGTCATGGCCGATTCCGCCCACGAGCTCGCAGGTCCACGGCAGTCCCGCGACGGACGCCAGGGCCTCGACCAGGAGGTGCTGCCCCTTGCGCGGGGTCACGGAGGCCACGCACAGCAGCCGGGGACCCACGACGTCCGGCGCGGCACCCCGCCCGGGGAGGGCGGGCGCCCCGGTCGCGGTGCCGGGCGCGAGCGGCGCGACATCCGCGCCGGGGGCGGCGGCACGGACCCGGTCCGGGTCGAGCCCGTGGTGTTCCACCAGCCGTCCCGCAGCCCACTCGCTGGGCGCCACGACCGCCGCCGCGGACCGCAGCGTCATGCGCTCCGCGGCGTCCAGTTCCGCGGCGACCGCCGGAGCGAGCCCGGTCTCGTCGCCCAGCGGCAGATGCACCAGCACCGCCAGCCGCAGCCGTGCCGCCTCGGGCACGACGAGGTCGGGGACCCCGCACGCGACGAGTCCGTCGAGGAGGACCAGGCTGCCGTCGGGCGACTCGCGCAGCACCCGCGCCAGTTCGGACCGCGGCCCGGCACCGGGCCGCGGCCACTCGCCCGGGACGGCGTGCTCGTGAACCTGCCAGCCGATCCTGGGCAGTTCACGGCACACCCGGCGGTCGTAGACGTTGCCGCCGCTCGGCGCCGCCGGGTCGTCCACGCCCCCCGGCATGACGAACCGGACGGTGCGCTCGGGCGCGGCTGCGGCGCCGTACTCCTCGGGACGCGTGCTCACGGAGCCCGCTCTCACAGATCCCGCTCGTAGCTCGCCCACGCGATGTGTGACTCGTGCAGCGTGACGGAGAGGCCGGACAGTCCGCGAGCCCCCTCGCCGAGCGCTCCGGAGTGGACCCGGTCCGCCAGTCGGTCGGCGATGACCTTGGCCAGGAACTCCGTGGACGTGTTGGTCCCGGCGAACTCGGGCACCTCGTCGAGGTTGCGGTAGTTGAACTCGCCGACCACCTTGCCCAGTTCGGCGGTGGCGAGGCCGATGTCGACGACGAGGCCGTCGGCGTCCAACTCGGCACGGCGGAAGGTGGCGTCCACAAGGTACGTCGCTCCGTGCAGACGTTGCGCGGGCCCGAAGACCTCGCCGTGGAAGCTGTGAGCGATCATGAGGTGCTCACGGACGGTGACGCTGAACAACGGCTGTGACCTCCCGGTCGTACGGCTCGGCCGCCGGCGGGCGGCCGTGTCCATCAGTACGGCCGGAGAGTACTGCGTGTTCAAAGACGCAGGTCGTTCGGATTTCCGCGGGGATCGGGCACGTCGGAGCGGTGCCTCACGGGTGCGGTACGTGCCGGACCGGGGGACGTCCGCGCGGCGGGGACCCGAAGTGGGGCCGCGGAAGCGGCGACTCGGCGCCCGCTACGAAGCGTCGTACACCACCCGGTGGCACAGGCCCGGGAGTTCACCCGAGGCGATCCGCGGCATCACCGACGGCAGTTCCTCGAAGGCGCACTCACCGGTGATCAGCGCGTCGAACACCGGGTCGGCGAGCAGGTCCAGGGAGAGCGCCAGCCGGTCCGCGTAGCTGCGGCGCGAACGCCGGGCCTCCGCCACCCGCCCCACCTGGCTGCCGCGCAGGACCAGCCGGCCGGAGTGGAACGCCTCGCCCAGCGGCACGCTGATCCGCCGGTCGCCGTACCAGCTCAGCTCCAGCACCGTGCCCTCCGGCGCGAGGAGTTCCAGCGAGCGGGTCAGACCGGCCTCGGTGGCGCTGGCGTGAACGGCGAGGTCGCAGTCGCCGAGGGCCTCCTCCGGGAGGGCGAAGTCGACGCCCAGCGCCGCGGCCAGGGCGGCCCGCTCCGGGTTCGCGTCGACCAACTGCACCCGTACGCCCGGGTATCCGGCCAGCAGCGCGGCGACGGAGCCGCCGACCATCCCGGCGCCGACGACCGCGATCCGGTCGCCCACCAGGGGGGCGGCGTCCCACAGGGCGTTCACCGCGGTCTCCACCGTCCCCGCCAGCACCGCCCGTCCGGCGGGCACCGTGTCCGGCACCGGGGTGACCGCACTCGCCGGAACGACGTAACGGCTCTGGTGCGGGTGGAGGCAGAACACCGTCCGGTCGAGGAGGTGCGACGGGCCCTCCTCGACGACGCCGACGCTGAGATAGCCGTACTTGACCGGTCCGGGGAACTCGCCCTCCTGGAACGGCGCCCGCATCGCCGCATACTGGCTCTCCGGCACCCCGCCCCGGAAGACGAGGCTCTCCGTGCCGCGGCTCACCCCGGAGCAGAGGCTGCGCACGACCACGTCACCCTGGTCGGGTTGCTCCAGACGAACATCCCGAATCTCGCCCTGACCTGGGGAATTGAGCCAAAAGGCGCGTGCGGCGCGCTCCATCCACGACCTCCCGCTGAACACTCCCGCGACGGTTTACGTTCTGAAAATCATGAGACCGCGCACACCGTACGCGGCACTCGTCGACTCTGTCACACGTCCGGAGGGTGGTACCGCGGTGGCCCTGATCGGCACCTACGAGACTCGGCTGCTGCGCCCGGAGACGGCGGCAGGGGCCGGCGCGCAGACGGTCCTGCTGGTCCTGCTGGACGCGGTGACCGGACTCGGCGCGGCCGGCTGGCTGACGGGCGCGGCGTTCACGGTCGCGACGTGGGTGCTGCTCACACGCGCCCTGCACCGGTCGTGGCCGCCGAGGCCGTTCGGTCCCGCGAACGCCGTCACACTGGTCCGCACGACGCTCGTCGGCGGGGTGACCGCGCTGGTCGCCGAGTCCTTCGCGAGCGGACCCCGCATCACCGCACTGGTCGTGCTGACCACGGTGGCGCTGGTACTCGACGCGGTCGACGGCCAGGTCGCCCGGCGCACCGGGACGGAGTCCGCGCTGGGCGCGCGCTTCGACATGGAGGCCGACGCGTTCCTCATCCTGGTGCTCAGCGTCCACGTGGCCGCCTCGCTGGGCGCATGGGTGCTGCTGATCGGTGCGATGCGGTACGTGTTCGTCGCCGCCGCGCGGATACTGCCGTGGCTGAACGGCCCGCTGCCGCCGAGCATGGCCCGCAAGACCGTGGCCGCGCTCCAGGGCGTGGTCCTGCTGCTCGCCGCGGCCGGCCTTCTGCCGTTCACGGCCGCCTGGCTGCTCGTCCTCGGCGCGTTGGCGTCCCTCGTCTGGTCCTTCGGCCGCGACATCAGGGGCCTCTGGTGCGTCAGGGCCCGCGACGGCGTTCCGTTCGCGGGTAGGTCCCGGCCCCGCGCGGCGGCGGTACGGGAGCGGGCGCGCGAGCGGGTCTGACCCGCCGGCCGGGCCACGGGCGGCGGGCACGGGGGGCCCGCCACCGTCCCGGCCGGTGCGGCGGGGGCCCCGACCGTGCTCGGACGCAGCGTCCGAGCACGGTCGGGGCCTTCGCATGGGGCGGTCCGGGGACGGTGTTGCGCGGTGGGCGGCCGGGCCGGGCCGGTGTGCCGCGGAACGTCCGGCGGCGCGTACGCGGGCGCGGGAGTGCGGACGGGGTGCCGGACCGGTGAACGTGTCCGGGGCGTGCGCGGGCGCCGGCGGGTGGGAAGGCAGGACTGGCGGGGAACCCGGGCTGGCCGCTGACGACGGCTCGCGCGGGGTCGACGGACGCGAGGCGGGGGAGGCGGAGGGAGAGCCGGCGTATCCGGTGGGCGGGCCTGCGCCCTGCCGGGAGCGCGCTGGGGTGCTCGCGGGGCGGGGCCGGCGTACTCGCCGGCAGGCGGCGTACGGGTAGTCCGTCCGGACGGGGGTTCCAAGCGCCGCCGGGCGGGGCCTGCGCCCTGCCGGGAGCGCGCTGGGGTGCTCGCGGGGCGGGGCCGGCGTACTCGCCGGCAGGCGGCGTACGGGTAGTCCGTCCGGACGGGGGTTCCAAGCGCCGCCGGGCGGGGCCGACGCCCCGCCGGGAGCGCGCCGAGGTGCCCGCGGGGCGGGGCCGGCGTTACTCGCGGGGGCGGGGCCTGCGTACTTCCGGCCTACGTGCTCCCGGCAGGTGACGTGTGTGCTTCCGGCCGGGCGGGCACCGCGGTCCGGCGGATGGCGAGGCCCGCGGGGGAGGGCCCCGCTCGCCCGTACGTGCGGGTCCGCTCAGCGCCCCGTCGACGGCGCCGCCCCCGGCCGGTCCCCGTACGCGGAGAGGAACCGGTCGCGGAAGGCGTCCATGCGCCAGACCGGGGCATCCGGACCGGGCTTGAGGCCCGGCTGCCAGCCCCAGCCGGAGACCCGGTCCAGCACGGCCGGATCGCGGGCGAGGATCGTGACGGGCACGTCCCGGCCGAGCTTGTCCTCGGTGACCGTGGACACGGGCTGGTGGTCGCCGAGGAACACGAGCACGGTGTTCTCGTCGCCGTACTTCTCCACGTACGTGATGAGGCTCGTCAGCGAGTACTCGATCGCACGACGGTACTCGGTGCGGATCCGCGCCGGGTCCTCCCATACCTCCTGGGGGTCCTTGCCCTCCTCCGCGATGGCGTCGTACACGGAGCCGTCCCCGATCTCGTCCCAGCCGAGTGTCCTCGGTATCGGCGCCCACGGGTTGTGGCTCGACGCGAGGATGATCTCCGCCATCATGGGCCCCCGGCCCGGCCTTCCGTGCTCCAGGCGCTCGAACGCGGAGAGGCTGTACTGGTCGGGCACCGGCGTCCAGCTGAACTTCGGGCCCTTGTAGCCCATGCCGCGCGAGTCGTAGACGTGGTCGAGGCCGTAGAACTTCCCTTCCGGCCAGGACCGTGTGACGCCGGGCATGATGCCGACCGTCCGCCAGGCCCCCGTCTTCTGGAAGGCACTGGTCAGCGTCATGCGGTCGCCGGAGGTGAGGTTGCGGTACCGCTGCTGGTTCTTGATCCACAGGCCCGAGTTGAACGTGGAGTGCGCCAGCCAGCTCCCGCCACCGTATGTCGGGGAGGTGAGGAACGCGCTCCGGGAGGACCAGCCGGCCGCGCGCAGCCGGCGGTCCGCGTCCGCGAGGAGGGCCGAGACCCGCGGTCCCATCTCCGGGTCCTGGACCGCGCTGCGTCCGTAGCTCTCGATGAAGGCGAAGAGGACGTCCTTGCCGCGCAGTCCGGTGAGCAACCGGTCGGCGGGTACACCGGCGAAGTCGTCGTCGGCGGACTCGCGGGCGAACTCCTCCTTGTCCCGCAGGCCGGCGCGTACCTGCTGCACCCGGTCCTGCAGGAACTCGGCCGAACCGCCCGCCGCGACGGGCACCGCCGTGTTGCGCACCCCCAGCGCGGCGCACACGACCCACACGGTCCCGAGCACGAGCGTGCCTCCCGCCGCCGCCGCCCCGTGACGGGCCAGGACCCGGTTCAGCCGTACGGCGGCCCACGTCAGGAGGACGAGCAGCAGGAACACGAGCACGAGGACTCCGACCACGACGCCGATCGCGCCCGCCGGGCCCATGGAGTCGCGGAGGAACGACTGGCCGTCGTCGAGGAGGATCCAGTCGAGCACGAGGTCGAACGGTCGCTTGTAGACGGCGTCGAACCCGATGTCGAGCAGCTTGAGCACGACCATCAGGCCGAGCGCCGTGCCGGCGAACGCCGGGACGAGGCGCCTCACCCGGCCGCGCCGGCCCGGTCCGAGGAGCAGCAGCACGGCGACGCCGAAGATCCCCTCCACCGGTATGCGGAGGAACATGGGCGCCGTGAGATGCCCGAGCTTGTTCGGCAGGAGGAGCGCGGCGAGGACGACCAGGGCGGCCACGGCGGTGGCGCCGTGGTGGGCCACGCGCGCCGCGACGGGGTGAACGACACGACGGCCGCCTGTGCCGGGCGCCACCGGGGAGACCAGATCTCCGTCGGTACGGGTGCCGGTGCCGGTGCCGGAGGTGGAGGCAGTGCCGGTGTCGGAGGTGGAGGCGGTTCCGGTGTTTGAGGCGGTACGGGCGTTGGTGTCGGCCCCGGTCCTGGTCCTGGTTCCGGTTCCGGTGCCGGAGGTGGAGGTGGAGGTGGAGGCAGTGCCGGTGTCGGAGGCGGTACGGGTGTTGGTTTCCACGTCGGTGCGGGCAGAGGCGTCCCCGTCGTCTGTGCCGAGGACGTCCTGACCGTCGCCCGCCCGGTGCATGCTGCACCCCTCCGCCTCGGTGCCGCCGTCCGGGCGGTCGGCCGAGGAGCGGTCCCGGGAGCCGTCGGGAACGGGCCGTTCGCCGGTGTCCGTGCCGACGTCCGTCCCGGTTTCCGAGGCCTGAGCCGAGGCCTGGGCCGGCAGCCGGCGTGAGCGTGTCCAGAGCGCCACCCGTAGGTCCTTCCGCGCAGGGCTGGTGATCGGCATGACGACAGGGGCCGCCACGCCCGCGACTACCTGTACGGCCCGCCGTCGGATTCGGTTCAAGCGCCGGTGCCGCCGGGCGCTGGCATCACGACCGCCCCTTCCCCGGCCGGTCCGCGGCTTCGGGCGCACCACCATGCGCGGCCATGGACGGGTACGGCCACGCCCGTCCGGCACGGTACGGGCATGCACGGCACGGTACGGGCATGCACGGGTTCGGCAGGATCGGGTACGGGCGAGGGCACGCTACGTTCGTGCACGGCACCACGGTGCAGGGGCCCGGTACGGCCTGTGGCTGCCCCCCCCGTGGGTACCCGCCCCCGGTGGTTCGACCACCCACCCCGCCGCAGCCCACCGGCCATTCGGCGGGGGCGGTCCGGACACCTGCCGGATGGTCGGCCCCGGCAGCCGTGGCCGACGCTGGAGCACATGAGGCCCGACGTACAGCAGGTCGTGAGGTCCGCGGCAGCTCCGGCGGCTGCCGCGCTTCCGGCGGACGCCTACCGTGCCGCCGGCACCCCCGACGGTCCGGCCCGCCGGGAGCGTCCTCGCGCGGCCGGGCCGTGTCCGCGAACCGGCGATCCTCGGCATGCCCGCGCCCAAGGCGGGCCCGCCCAGGCCGCTCGGACCCTGCTGCACGCGGCACCACACCCGTCCGCTGATCAGCTGACCGGCGGCAGGAGTCCGGCGCACTCGCCGGACCCGGAAGGAGGTCGGTCGTCATGACGGTCCGCCTGACGTTTCTCTGTGCGGTCGCGTGGGACGGCACCCGAGGTACCCGGAGCACGGTTTTCGGTGACGGGCCCCCGAGCGAGCGTGTCCTGCGGGACGCGGGTGCGGCCAGGGCGGCCCTGCCCTCGTACCTGCCCTCCCTCCGGGCGCCTTCGGCGCGCTGTGCGACCGTGGCCACCGCCCTCGGACTGGAACCCGCGGTCGAGTCCGCGCTCCGCGACATCGACTACGGCGTCTGGCGGGGCCGTACGGTCGAGGAGGTCGCGGCGGCCGACCCCGACGGCTTCACGGCCTGGCTGAGGGATCCGGACGCCACGCCCCACGGCGGTGAGTCCGTACGCCGACTGTGCCGCCGTACCGCCGAGTGGCTGGACGGCCTCCCGCCGGACACCGGCCGCGCCCTGGTGATCGCCGAACCAACGACCGTCAGGGCCCTGCTCGTGCATGCACTGTCGGCACCGGCGCGTGCCTTCTGGCGCCTCGACGCACCGGCGCTCTGCACGCTCTCGTTCCCGGCGCGGGACGGTCGCTGGTCCGTCCGGCCCGGTCGCCTCCCCGTCCACTGCCGCCCCGGCCCGGGAGTCTGGGGCGTCTCCGGCGCGGCGGACGTCTCCGCCGTCGTCCAGCACGTCGGCGCCGCGCGGGCGAGGGGGGTGCGGAGCGCCGTACGCGCAGGAACGTCTCCGGGGCGCGTGCGCGCGCGGACCGGAACGACGTGAACGCGGCCGGGTGAGCCGACGGCCGAAGGGGACGCGGGGTGGTCCCGGCCCGGAAGCGGAATGTCTGTCATTTCCCTCCCCAGGTCCGGTACTTGGGATTACCGTGTCCCCACACATCGTTCACTGAATCTGCACAGGGGGGGCCTTGAGCAATCCGTACACCATCGCTCCGCAGCCCGGACCGCAGCCCGCGGGAGCGCACCGGCCGCTGTGGAGGATGAAGCGCACCTATGCCGGCGGCCTGCTCCTCATGGCGATCGGCTTCGGCTGCGGTGGAGCCGCGGACGGGGCCGAGGAAGGGCGCCCGGCCTCCGCGGCGGCAGAGGCGGGTCCCGGTCCGACGGTCACCGCGACAGTGACGGCCACGGCGACGGTCACCGCGACCCCCGAGGCTCCCTCGGCGACGGTCACCGAGCCGGGGCCCACGGTCACCGTCACGAAGACCAGGACCGTCGAGGTCCGCGGATCGGGCGGCGACGGCAGCAGTGCGAGCGGTGGCGGGGGAGGGTCCGCCGACGTCTACTACGAGAACTGCGCGGCGGCCCGCGCCGCCGGTGCCGCGCCCGTCCGCCGCGGTGAGCCCGGTTACGGCAGCCACCTCGACCGCGACAACGACGGCATCGGCTGCGACTGGGGCTGACGCCCCGGGGTTCGCCGGGAGGTCCGAACGGGTCCGGGCCGCCCGGCGCCCGGAAGCGGGCCGTGGCCCGGCCCCCGACACACCCGAGCACGATCCCGGGACCGTCGCCCGCGCCCCGACACGCCCGAGTACGGTCCCGTGCCCGTGCCCCGACACATCCCATCCGTTTCCTATCGCGCGGTACTCACCAGCGGCCGGGACGCCCGGCGGACCTCGGGCGTCTCCGCCGGGTGCAGGTCGCGGTGGATCGCCTTCGCCACCCGCTCGATCGTCTCCATGCCGTAGTCGCAGCCCACCTCGGGTGACGCACCCTCGGGGACGCGGTTGTTCTCGGTCAGGATCACGAGGCCGTAGTCGTAGGAGCTTCCGGTGATGGCGCTCATGCTGTGGACCTTCCAGTCCCCGCGGTCCCACGAGCTCCTGACCCCGTCCTCGGAACGCTGTAGCCATCCGTTCTTGACCTGGACGACGGCGTCCGACGGAGCGCCCGCCGGCGTTCCCCAGCGCTGGTCGTCCTGCACCTCCCGCATCAGCCGCAGAACGTAGGCGCGTTCCCGGGAGCTCAGTACGGACTCGTCCTCCCCCGTGAGCAGCTGAAGCAGTTTCACCTGCTCACGCGCGGTGATCTGGGTCAGCCCCATGAAGCCGGCGTCGTTCAGGTCGGTGTCCTCCAGCCCGGCCTCGTCGAGGAAGTCCTGGATTCTCGCCCGGCCCAGCAGGTCCCACAGGGCGTACGTCGCGTCGTTGTCCGAGTTCACGATCATCTCCCTGGCCAAAGACCTCTCCTTCCTGGACAGGTCGGTGCCCTTGGCCAGCAGCAACGCGCCCAGGACGATCGGCTTGACCGTGCTGGCGGAGTCGTAGTGCACATCGGCGCGGTAGGTGCACGAGGTGCGGGACGTGCGGTCGTAGAGCGCGATCGAGACCCGACTGGACCGCCTCTCCAGCGAGTTCACCATGTGCCGGACGAGCGACTGCGCCAGCCTGGGCTTCCCGGAGGTGCATTCGACGGGCCGCCCCTCGAACCGCTGCGTCGCGTGCTCCGTCCTGGGGGCGTGCCGGAGGCCGGCCTTCGGGACGACGGGGATCACGGGGTTGACGGCGATCGCAAGGACAACAACCCCGAACGCGGCCATCGATGTGACCTTGCGACGTGCCAACTCGCCTCCTCTCCGTACCGCTTCACGGGTGTGGACACCGCACTGCGCCCGCACCGGCCGGCCCGCTCCGGGCCTCCACCGGTACCAGTGGGAATATCTGATTGATCACTGCTTGTGCGCTGACGCTACAAGCCGGTACCGCGCCGTGCCCGCCGGGCCGACCAATAGGCGTACGGGCCGACCGGCAGGCGTACGACCCCTTTCCGGGAGTCCGACCGGGCAGGGCGGTGGGACCGGCCGGTGGGGCGGCGTGCCGCCGGGGTGTACGAGCCCGGTCGCCCTTGCGGGTGCCCGCCGACGCTCCCCCGGCCCACCGGCCGCGACGCCGTCCCCGGTTTGCCCCGCACCGCCCCGAGGCCGCCTCGACGGGCGATCCGCGGCAAACCGACTTACGGTCGAGCAGGAGACGCTGCACCGAGATGCGGAGCCCTGCCGCGGCTCCGCCCGGCCGATACTCGTCACGACACCATCAGGAGACGACCTGCCATGGCCACAGCATCCGAAACCCCGGTACTGGACACCCTCGCCGCGATGACGGTCGACTCGATCGAGCGTTGCGGACTGGACCCGGACATGTTCATGCTCACCCGTATCGCCGCTCTCGCCGCCTCGGACGCTCCGCCGATCTCCTACGTCGCACACATCGACCCCGCCCTCCAGGCCGGACTGACCGCCGACCAACTGCAGGACGTCCTGGTCGCCATCGCCCCCATCGTCGGCACGGCGCGCGTCATGACGGCAGCCGGCAACATCGCCCGGGCGCTCAGCATCGAGATCGCAGTCGCCGACGCGGCGGCCGAGGCCGGCGCGTAGGAACCTCACCCAGCCCTGACACCACCGGGCGCGCCCGGCACCGACGACCGGCGCGCCCGACTTCACGAGCCGGCCGCACTGCGGACGGAGCGGGCGCCGTACGTCATGCGGCGCGCCCCGGAAGGCCCCGAAAGGACCTCCGCGGCTGCCGCCTCGGAAGGCGTCGTCCGGAGGGCAGCCGGAGCCGTCAACCGACCCCGTCGCTCACCGTCTCAGCCGCCGGCCGGGGACTCGGTCACCGATGCCGGGTCCCCCGGCTCGCCGGAGTTCGCCTGCGGGACGTCCTCAGCGCCGCAGCAGGGTGATCGCGCCCGCCGTGTCCTCATGGGCGTGTTCGGCCCGGTCGGCGGCCAGCCGGCGCCGCATCAGCTCGAAGTACGGGTCGATCAGCTCCGTGCTGACCCCCTGCTCCGACGCGGTGCGCAGCAGCGTCCCGGTGGCCGCCACCTGCATGGCCAGGTTCGACACCACACCGGTGGTGAAGTCGCCCGAGGTCAGCCGCTCGGCCGCGTTGCCCACGAAGAAGCCCATCGCGCCCAGCCACTCCGACAGCAGCGGGGCGAGGTCCTTCGGGGCGATGTCCTCGCCCTCGATGAGCGCGAAGGCGTGCGAGATGCCGGCGAACATCCCGTACATCCCGCTGAGCAGTGCCACGTCGTGCAGGGCGGCGTGGCCCGGGTCCTCGCCGACGAACCGGGCCGGGGCCGGGACCTCCAGCACGGCCCGGTGGGTGTCGAACAGGGCCCGGGAGCCGCTGTAGAGGACGTAGCCGCCGGTTTCGGGGGCGCCGATCATCGCGGGTGTGGCCATGATCCCGGCGTCCACGAAACGGGCCCCGCGAGCCTCGGCCCAGGCCGCGCGGGCCCGGCCCTCGCCAGGGGTGCCGGTGGTGAGGTTGACCAGGCCCTTGCCGTCCAGGCCGGTGCCTTCCAGAGCCGAGTCGATGCTGGCGTCGTCCAGCAGGCAGAGCACGACGAGGTCGTTCGCGGCCACGGCCTCGGCGGGGCTCGATGCGACGAGGGCGCCAGTCCCGGCGAGCGCCTCGGCCTTGGCGGCGGTGCGGTTCCAGACGGTCAGTGAGTGGCCGGCGGCGAGCCAGGTGCGGGCCAGGGCGGTGCCCATGTCGCCGAGGCCGAGAAGGGTGAGGGAGCGCCGTGCGATGTTCGTGTCGGTCATGGAGTTCAGACTGGTGGTGGGCCGAAAGGCCCTCAAGTACGCACTTTGGAGTGGGTGGTTACTCCAAGGTGAGTGAACACGTGGGGAGGGGTGCGTGATGGGTGTGACGCGAAGGCCCGGGGCGGACCACTGCGGTGTGGCCGCGGCGATGTCCGTGATCGACGGCAAATGGAAGGTGTCGCTCCTGTGGGAGCTGGACCAGCGGCCGCGCCGCTTCGGTGAACTGCGGCGACTGGTCCCCGGGGTGTCCGAGAAGGTGCTGGCCGCCCAGTTGCGCGAGCTGGAGACGGACGGCCTGGTGCACCGCCGGGCCTACGACGAGGTCCCGCCGCGTGTGGAGTACTCCCTGACCCCGCTGGGCCACGCCCTCAACACGGCCCTGGAGCCCTTGGGGGAGTGGGGGAGCAGGCACCTCCTCCCGGAGGAGACGCCGTCCGCCCGGGCACTCCGCTAGGCAGCGAGGTCCGCCGGTGGGTGGCGTCCAGAACCGACCTCGGGCGAATGCAACCGCGGCGGCCCCACACAGCCCCTGGCCGGGCGACCACTTCCCCGGCGTCCAGGGCGTCCCGCGGCCCCGGCTGGCTCCGAGCGGCCCCTGGCTTCGTGCCGTTGGTGTTCACTGCCGGCGCCGTGGCCGTCGCCGTGGCCCGCCTCGAGGAACGGCGTTGAGGAAGCGCTGACGAGTGCGCCTGTACGGACGTGCCGGACAACGTGCCGGTAGCCCGCCTCGCTGGCCCTGAGCACGGCCCGGCCTGTCTCGGTCGTGTAGCCGCAGCGTGAGCGGCGCGCAGCAACTCGTAGGCGGCGAGACCGACGCCGCCCGCCGTGGGCGTGACGCGGGGCACTGCGGCGTATGGATGCCGTCAAGGCGGTCGTCGGCGGCGTAAGGGCGTCGTCAACGGGGGTCGGTTTCACGCCAGGGGTGCGCTTCGCTCGTGGTGTCCGTTCCTCTCCGACCCTTTCCCAGGAGCATGCGATGGCCGACGTGGCCTTCGTCGTCACCACGGTCGCGGTGTTCGCGCTGGTGGTCTTCATCGCCAGGGGGGTGGCGAAGCTGTGACCGCCGAGAACGTCATCGGTCTCGTCATGGCCGGCGCCCTGCTGGGCTATCTCGTCCTCGCCCTCGTCAAGCCGGAGAGGTTCTGAGTCCGGATATGAGCCCCGTTCTTGCCGACGTGCTCCAGGTGACCGCGCTGATCAGCGCGCTCGCCCTCGTGCACCGCCCCCTCGGCGACCACATGGCCGCTGTCTTCTCCTCCGGCAAGCACCTGAGGGTGGAGAAGCGGATCCAACGCGCCGTCGGAGCGAACTCCGACACGGAGATGCGCTGGCCCGCCTACCTGCGCGGTGTCCTGGCGTTCTCCGCGGTGAGTGTGCTGTTCCTCTACCCTGCTCGTCCTCACGGTCGTGACCGGCGTCCTCTACCCCCTCGCGGTCACGGGCATCGCCCAGGGCCTCTTCCCCGACAAGGCGAACGGCTCGATCGTGAAGGCCGACGGCAAGGAGGTCGGCTCCGAGCTCATCGGCCAGACCTGGGACCTGCCGAAGAAGGCAGCATCTGATTCAACGACGGGGGACGACGAGAACGAGGCCGCGCGGCCGGACCCGAAGTGGTTCCAGCCGCGCCCGTCCAACAGCGGTTGCGACCCGCTGTCCACCGGCTCCAGCCAGCTCGGCGCGTCCGATGCGACGCTGACCAGGCAGGTCGGCGACCCCAAGCGAGCCGTGGCCGCCTTCAACGGCGTGCCGGAGTCCGAGGTCCCCGAGGACGCGGTCAAGAGGGGAACACCCGAGCCGTGCCGCCCGCCCGGCCTGAGTCAGCTCATTTCGGCGAACGCCTCCACAGCGTGCGTCTTGCCGGTGACGATGATGACGTCCCCCTTCATCACCACGGTCTCGGCGGTCGCGTGGGTGAAGTCCTCGCCGGGGCGCTTGATCCCGACGACGGTCACCCCGTACTTCGTCCGCACCCCGCTCCGGCCCAGCGGAGTGTCCGTGATGCTGTCCGGCGTGACCGTCTTCACCAGGGCGTAGTCGTCGTCGAACTCGATGAAGTCGAGCATCCGCCCCGTCACCAGGTGGGCCACCCGCTCGCCCATCTCGTGCTCCGGCAGCACGACGTGGTGGACCCCGAGCCGCTCCAGGATCTGACCGTGCTGACGGCTGATCGCCTTCGCCCAGATGTTGGGGACTTTCTCCTCAAGGAGGTTGGAGGCGATCAGGATGCTGGCCTCTATGTCCGTGCCGATGCCGACGACCGCGCTGGTGAACTCGTGTACCCCGAGCTGGCGCAGGACCTCCGGGTCGGTGCAGTCGGCGACCGCGGAGTGCGTGAGGGCGTCGCTGTGGCGCTGGACGAGCTGCGGGTCGGTGTCGATCCCGAGCACGTCCCAGCCACGCCGGGTGAGCTCCAGGGCCAGGGAGCTGCCGAACCGTCCCAGGCCGATGACGGCGACCCGCTGGTCGCTCATCTCCGGGTACTGCTGGGCGAGCCGCTTGCGGCGACGGAGACGCAGGTTGTGCAGATAGTTACCCAATGACGGGTCGCTCCTCGGGTAGCTGGTAGCGGCGGGTCCGCTCGCGCAGGGCGAGCGCGGAGACCAGGGTGACGGGACCGAGTCGACCGACGAACATGAGCAGGATCAGCACGAGCCGGCCGCTGTCCGGGAAGTCCGCCGTGATGCCGGTGGACAGCCCGACGGTGCCGAACGCGGACACCGCCTCGAACAGGACCGCCTCCATCGGGGCCGAGGAGACGGTCAGCAGGGCGAGGGTGGCCGCGATCACCAGTCCCACCGCCAGCAGGGCCACGGTCAGCGCCTGGCGCAGCACGTGCGGGGCCAGGCGCCGGCCCATGACGGTGGAGTTGGGCTCGCCGCGCACCTCCGCCCAGATCGCGGCGGCCAGGACCGCGAAGGTGGTGACCTTGATGCCGCCGGCCGTACCCGCGCTGCCGCCGCCGATGAACATCAGTGTGCAGGTCATCAGGAGGGTCGAGGCGTGCATGGCGCCGATGTCGACGGCGTTGAACCCGGCGGTGCGGCTCATCGCGGAGTGGAAGAAGCCGTTCAGGAGCTTCTCGTCCCAGTCGAACGGCCCGAGCGTGCCGGGGTTGGCCCACTCCAGCAGGCAGGTGAACACGGTACCGGTCAGCAGCAGGGCCGCCGTGGCCAGAAGGGTCATCCGAGTGTGCAGGGTCCAGGTGCGCCGCCCGGTGAGTCTGCGGCGGGTCCGGTGCCGCAGTAGCTCGAGGAGGACGGGGAAGCCGAGCCCGCCGAGGATGACCGCCAAGGCGATCGGCACGGTGACCCAGGGGTCCTGTGCGTACGGGGTGAGGCTGTCGGCGTGGAGTCCGAAGCCCGCGTTGTTGAACGCCGACACCGCGTGGAAGAGCCCCGAGTAGGCCGACTCGGCGATGGACCGGTCGTAACCGAACCGGAAGCGCAGCGCGAGCCAGGCACCCACGGCCAGCTCCACGGCGAGCGTGGTCCCGGCGACGCCGAGCAGGACACGGCGCACGTCGCCGATCCCCAGGCTCTTCGTCTCCGCCTGCGCCGTCAGCTGCATCCGCAGCCGAAGCCTGCCCGAGACGAGCAGCGCGAGGAGCGAGGCCATCGTCATGATGCCGAAGCCGCCGATCTGGATCAGCGCGAGGATCACGCCCTCGCCGAACCCGCTCCAGTACGTGCCGGTGTCCACCACGACCAGGCCGGTCACACACACCGCCGAGGTGGACGTGAACAGGGCCGTCACGAACCCGGTCGCCCCGCCCTCCTGCGAGGACACCGGCAGCATGAGCAGGAACGTCCCCAGTACGATCACCGCGCCGAACGCCATGACCAGGCTCCGGGCCGGGTGCACGGCGAAGAGCGACCGCCGCACTCTCGTCAGCTGCCCAGCCACCCGCCGGCCTCCCTCGCCTCACCGCTCCGCTGCCGGGGGCGTGTCGAACCCGTCAACGAACCGGCGGCGGTCACCCTACCCGGACGTCCTGTCCGGACAGCGGGCGGCATGAGGCATCCCTCCGAGAGGCACTCAGAACTTCCTCGGACGCATCACGGCCGCCGCCAGACAGCCGAGCTGTGACAGGGCCACCATGAGCCCGACCCGCTTCTCCTCGCTCACGCGCGATCAACTCCCCGTGCTGCGGGCTGCCCCGCCCGAATCCGACCGGCTCAGGAAACCGGGCGTGCCACCCGCAGGCGCCTCTGTGTGAGGCGGTACGGGGCGAGTTCCCGGCCACTGCCGGTTCCGGTGACCGCGGCGCCTGCGGCCTCGGTCATGTCGCCTCAATGGAAGCTAGTTGCACATTGTGCAACTAGCTGCTAGAAACGTGACCATGAACGGAGTCGAAGAGGGGTGGACCATGGAACGTGGCTCAGACTCTGCAGAGCAACTTCGGGCCATTGAAGGGGCCCCGGTGCTGAGCAGGGCTGCCGGCGGCACGGAGCGGGCGCTCGGCGTGCTGTCGATTGTCGCGCTGTTCGTTGTGCTCGCGGCAGGAGCGGTGGTCGGCATCCCTGCGGCACTGGGATGCGTGGTCCTGCTGGCGGCCCTGGCTCTCGTTCTTCGATGGCGGTGGTTCCACTTGCGGGCACCCGGGAGGAGGCCCCACACGAAGACCGAGGAGTGGCTGTCCTTCTTCACTCCGGTGGCTCTGGCGATTCCCGGCCTCAGGCTGCTGTGGAACAACCCTGCTGATCTTGCAGGTGGGCTGATGTCGGCCGCAGTGCCCACCGCCGTCCTCGCCTGCTACCTCATGCTGCGATGGAGGCGCTAGCGTGTCTCCGCAGCCGCGCACACACCTGTCGACGGTGATGCACTCCCCGAACCGACTTGCGATCCTGGGAGCCCTCCGTCATGTCCAGCAGATCAACTTCGCCGACTTGCAGGAGTCCTTGGAGTTGTCGACTTCGGAACTGTCACGGCAGCTGGGAATTCTGGAGCGGGACGGTCTGATCGAGATCGCCAAGTTCCGCGAGCGTCGGCATGCCGTCACACGCCTTCGGCTTTCCCCGGCTGGGCGTGAGAGGTTCGAGGTCTACCTCGACGAGTTGCGCAAGGTAGTGCAATCAGAGATCAAGTAGCCCGGATATTCGGCGCCAAGAGCGCTGATGAGGCGGGGCCGACACCCCGCCTCATCAATCTCACGTTCGGATCGTGAGACCTGCGGTCATGCCGCGACGGCGATCAGGCCCACGGGGTGGCACACCAGATGGCGCTGGCGGCGAGCGAGGCGGCCAGCCCGACCACTCCGCCCTTCACGGCTATCTTGATGCCGCGCTTGGCTGCTTCCTTGGTGATGAGCCGCGCCGCGTCGGACCACTTCTTCTCGGAGAGCTTGTTCATGATGGCGGAGGTGGCGCCGCCGAGGCCCCCGAGGCCGACCGCTTTCAGAAGGCACTTGCCGTAGCTGTCCTTGCCGAATGCCGCCTTGGCACCCGAAGAGGCAAAGCGCTGTTCGGTAATCTTCGACTTGACCGCGTCCGCGAACTCGGAGCCGAACTTCGCAGTGGCGGCCTCGTGGTTGAACTTGCCGTCGGCGGTGCGCAGTTCCCCGCTGTAGATCGCCTCCAGGTACTTGGCAAGTTCGTCAACCTGCTGCGGGGAGGCTTCCGCTGTGGCCGCGACGGAGACGGCGGGGCCCTGCACGGCGGCGTGTGTTGTGCCGGCGCCGGTGAAGGTGACGGCAGCGGCGCAGACAATGGACACGAGCGCCGTACGACGGTACTTCTTCATTCTTCTCCTTGGTCAGGGAGTTCCCGTCGGGGCTGGCACCCCGTCAGGACGCACGGCGCTCGCACAATTGGTCGATCGTGCTGCAGTTCCCCCTGCGCGCCGAGCAAGATCACTTAATCACACCCCGCGGCGCACCCTTCACACGGTGATCGAAAACTGAGGAAGATCTGAGGTGCCGCAAGGGTGTCGTGACAATGCCGCCCGAGTACCGCCAATCAGCGCGGATCTGCCAGCATTCCGACCTGCAGGGCAGAGGGAAGTAGCCGGCGGAATCGACGCCCGCGTTCGCGCTGGGCTGGAGAGAACCGCTGACCTGCCCGACGAGTTGGCATCGGGGATGGAACGGGCACGCGACGCTCGATCCGGTCTCGCCGGTGCAGTTCCGTGAGATTCACGCAGCAGCCTGGGCATCGGGGTTCAGATCGCTGAAGGCGTTCTCCCAGACGTCACGGACGTCCCGGCTGATCAGAGTCCGGAGGACAGGCCACATGGTGACGAGGAGTTCTCGGTTCAGATAACAGACCAGGTCATCGTGTTGTCCCTCGGCCAGAACGATGCGGTAACAGCTCATGCGCAATCGGGGCTGGTCGAGATCGAACCGGGACAGGCCGGACCACACGAGGTGCGGTGGAAGGTCGACGTGGCCGTGGGCGGGGCCGGCGAGCTCCGAGAGCTCGGCGGGAAGCCGCCGGGCGAATCCGGTGCGGCGGAGCTCGGGGACGCTGGACGTGGCTGCCATGCCTTGACTACCCGCAGGAGCGGGAGGCGGCCGGGTGATTCCGGTACAGGGGTCCCCCGGCTCAGACTTCCACCGGGCTGCAGCGGTGGTAATGACGGCGTAGGTGCACGCCAGAGGGCCATACGGGCCCTCTGGCGAGACAAAAGGCGGCGTCCAAGTCGGGCCTGCCGGGCGAGTTCGCCGCAAGCTCACGTCTCCTCGGGCGGCTACGAACCGGTGGCCGGGCGTAGCGGCGAGCGGGGGGAGAGCGCGTGGACGAGGGCGAGGACGCTGAGGGCGAACATCAGCACGCCCAGGGGGACGTGCAGCGATGCCACGTGGGCGATGCCGAGTGCGACCTGCGCGGAGGCGAGGAGGAGGAAGCCGGTGGAGTACAGGACGGGGCGGGGGGATCCGCCGCCCGGGCGCCAGGCCAGGATCGTGGCGAGCACGTAGAGCATGGCGGCCCCGTACATCACCTTCGATCCGTGGTCGTGCAGCGCGTAGGCGCGGGACGAGGTCAGCAGCAGGCCGGCGGTGCATGCCTGGAAGAACAGGGCCAGGGTCTGCAGGACTACCGCGGTCCTGAGGAAGCTGCCGCCGCGAGCCGTGGTGGTCGTCGCCTGTCTGGGCATGGTGCGGTTTTTCCTTTCGTCGTGTGCTGCGGTCGGCGAGGCGCCGGTGTTCGGTCCTAGCGCCGCGTCAGGCAGGGTTTGCC
Source organism: Streptomyces marianii (assembly GCF_005795905.1). Taxonomy (NCBI): domain Bacteria; kingdom Bacillati; phylum Actinomycetota; class Actinomycetes; order Kitasatosporales; family Streptomycetaceae; genus Streptomyces; species Streptomyces marianii. The sequence continues at coordinate 3,978,975 of NZ_VAWE01000001.1, read as the reverse complement.
CGTCAAGGAGCGGCGTCCGGTGCGCGGGGCCTCCCCCGGGCCCTCCGGTCGAGGGGTGGGGTCTGCCCCGGGCCCTCCGGTCGAGGGGGTGGGGTCTGCCCCGGGCCCTCCGGTCGAGGGGTGGGGTCTGCCCCGGGCCCTCCGGTCGAGGGGGTGGGGTCTGCCCCGGGCCCTCCGGTCGAGGGGGTGGGGTCTTCCCAGGCCCTCCCGGGCCGAGGGGAAGATCGCAAGGCGCCGGATCGACCTCGTGGTGGGCCTACTCGGTTGATTCGGCAACGCCTCGAGTCGCCGTGCCGGGCGCCGCGACGGGGCGAACGTCGCCTGATGCGGCACTAGCGGGTGAGCGTGGTCTCGGAGTCGAGGTGGGTGAGCTTTTCGGGGTTGCGGACGAAGTAGAGGCCGGTGATGCGGGTGTTCTCGACGCGGACGGCCATGACGCCGTCGAGTGCGCCGTCCACGTAGGCGGCGAGCGCGGGGCTGCCGTTGACGACGGTGGGTTCCCAAGTGACGGTGGCCTGAAGCTTGGTGGTGCCGGCGAGGTAGAAGCGGACGATCTTCTCGGCGCCGACGACCGGGTGCAGGGCCGCCTTCTTGAGGCCGCCGCCGTCGCTGAGCAGTACGACGTCGGGGGCGAGGACGTCGAGTAGGTCCTGTGGGTTGCCGGTGTCGATGGCGCGCCGGAACGACTCCAAGGCTGCCTGAGCCTCGCTGAGCGATGCCGTGGTGCGGGGGCGGCGGGCTCCGACGTGCTTGCGGGCGCGGTGCGCGATCTGGCGGACCGCGGCGGGGCTTTTGTCGACGGCCTCCGCGATCTCGTCATAGCCAACCTCGAAGACCTCGCGCAGCACGAACACCGCCCGCTCGATCGGAGCAAGGCTTTCCATGACGAGCATCATCGCCATCGACATGCTCTCGGCGAGTTCGACGTCCTCGGTCACGTCCGATGTGGTGATCAGCGGCTCGGGCAGCCACTGGCCGACATAGGCCTCGCGGCGTCGCTTCACGGTGCGCAGCCGGTTGAGCGCCTGGCGCGTCGTGATCCGCACCAGGTACGCCCGCTCGTCGCTCACCCGCGCGAGGTCTACGGTGGCCCAGCGCAGCCAGGTCTCCTGAAGTACGTCCTCGGCGTCGGCCGCCGAGCCGAGCATCTCGTAGGCGACGGTGAACAGCAGGTTCCGGTGGGCGATGAACGCCTCCGTCGCCAGGCCGGTGGTGTCGTCGGTCATCTCAGGGCCTCACTTCTGGCATGGACGGCGGGACGGCTCAGCCACGGGCGGCTTCTCCGCTTCCGACCGGGCGGGTCGCTGTCTCGTCGTTCGATTCCGGCGTGTCGGTCAGGCGCTGCCTTCGAGTGGGGAGGCCGAAGGTGGGGTGGGAGGTGGTCCACAGCGACATGCTGAGGATGCCGGCCTTGATCCGCGCGGCTTTCCGGCCGCCCAGGTACTTCGGCTTCGCCTGGGCGTCATGGCCGACCATCTGCAGGATGCCGTCGCGCCGCCCGAGGCTGATGTGGTTGCCCACGTACTCCAGCCCGGTCTGCTTGACCTTGCCGCCGGTCAGGCGGGCCACGATCGCGGCCGTCGCCTGTCGTCCGGTGTAGCCGGCCGAGGCGCAGGACATCGGCAGGGGAAGGCCGTTGTCGCCGAGGGTGTGGGCGCTGTCGCCGACGGCGTACACGTTCGGGTGTGACACCGAGCGCATGGTGCGGTCGACGACGATCCGGCCGCCGTCGGTGACCTCGAGGCCGGCGCCGGCGGCGATCGGGGCGACCGCGAACCCGGCCGTCCACACGGTCGCGTCGGACGGCAGGGCGGTGCCGTCCGCGCAGAGCACCCGCTTCGCTTCGACGCTTTCCACGCCGGCGTGCTCCAGGACGGTGATGCCGAACCGGTCGCAGGCCCGACGCAGGTGGTCGCGGGCCCCGGCGGAGAGCGCAGTGGCCAATGCGCCTCGGGCGATGAGCGTCACCGACAAGCCGGGCCGGGACTCGGCGACCTCGGCGGCGGTCTCGATCCCGGTCAGCCCGTCGCCGACGACCACCACCTTCCCGCCCTCGCTCCGCGCCTCCAGACCGTCCAGGCGGTCACGCAGCCGCAGCGCGGAGGGCCGGCCTGCGACGTCGAAGGCGTGCTCGGCGACTCCGGGGACACCGTGGTCGGCGCCGTGACTGCCCAGCGCGTAGACGAGCGTGTCGTAGCCGACCTCACCGCCACCGTCGGTGCCGGCCACGGCGACGACCCGGCGCTCGGGTTCGATGTCGGTGACCTGGGCCAGCCGCAGCCGGATCCCGGTTCCCGCGAAGACGTCGGCGAGCCGTGGGGCCTCGATCTCCTGGCCGGCCGCGAGCTGGTGCAGCCGCAGCCGCTGCACGAAGTCCGGCTCGGCGTTCACCACGGTGATCTCGGCATCCGACGGTGCCAGCCGCCGCGCCAGGGTCCCGGCGACGTAGGCCCCGGCGTAACCGGCGCCGAGGACGACGACGCGGTGCTTCGTGCCGTTCCTGTCAGGCATGGCTTCCTCCTCTGTCTCAAGGGGTCGGGCACAAGACACCGGACCATCGCCCCCTGTGACAGGAAGTGACCCGGATCACCTTCTGGAGGGACCTGGTGAGGGGCGGAAAGCGACGGCAAGCGCCTTCATTCCACTGACCGGGTCCGACCGGCTCAGGGTCGTCGATCGGTTCTCGCGCTCAGGGCCGTTCCGCACGGAGAGGTCCACTGCCGGGCCCTGGCGAACGCGCTGAGCCGGGCGGGACCGTCCGTCCTCGCCCATGGTGTCTAACCTCGCGGCATGAAGATCGACTGGAGGGCGGAGTACTTCTGCCTCTTGGACGGCCGTCGCCACGGGTTCCTGGACCCGGAAGTCATGCGGCGGGACGGTTTCCGCTGGAGACTGGCACGTTGTGGCACGGACGTGTCCGCCGCGGCGGTGTGAGTCGGCTGTCGCGGCACCTGCCCCTGTCCGTCACCGTCCTTCGGGCAGGCTCGCCTTTCCTGTCTCTGTCGCGGGCTCGGAGGAGGCGTCCGCCGCGTGCCGCGGCAGGCGCAGGCGTTTGAGGGCGAGGGCGTTGAGGGCGACGATGACGCTGGAGCCCGACATGGACAGGGCGGCGATCTCGGGCCGCAGGACGAGCCCGGTGGCGGGTTCGAAGACACCCGCGGCGATGGGGAGAGCGATGGCGTTGTAGCCGACGGCCCAGCCGAGGTTCTGCCGCATCTTCCGCAGGGTGCCGCGACCGATGCGCAGGGCGGTGGGCACGTCCAGCGGATCGGAGCGCATGAGGACGAGGTCGGCTGTTTCGATGGCGACGTCGGTGCCGGCGCCGATCGCGATGCCGAGATCGGCCTGAGCGAGGGCGGGGGCGTCGTTGACGCCGTCACCGACCATGGCGACCTTGCGGCCCGCGCCTTCCTCGGCGGTGGGGCCGCCGCGCTGGAGTTCCGCGATCTTCGCGGCCTTCTCGCCCGGGAGCACCTCGGCGATGACGGTGTCGATGCCCAGCTGGTCGGCGATGCGCCGGGCGGTGGCCTCGTTGTCGCCGGTGAGCATGACGACCTCGACGCCGAGGGAGTGGAGTTCCGCGACGGCGGTCGCGGAGGTGTCCCGTGCCGCGTCGGCGATGCCGATGATCGCCGCCGCCCGGCTGTCGACGGAGGCGATGACGACGGTGCGGCCGGTGGCGGCCAGTTCGTCGCGCCTCTCCGCGAGCGGACCGAGGTCGACGCCTTCGCGTGCCGCCAGGCGCCGGTTCCCCACGGCGACGCGGTGACCGTCGACCACGGCGGTCGCGCCGTGGCCCGGTACGTTCTCGAAGTGGCGTGCGTCGGCCCGCGGCACACCGCGGCCGTCGGCGTGACGGACGACCGCCTCGGCCAGGGGGTGCTCGGACTGCCGCTCGACGGCGGCGACCAGCCTCAGCACCTCGTCCCGGTCCGTGCCGGGGGCCGTGATGACGTCGGTGACCTCCGGCTCGCCCTTGGTGAGGGTGCCGGTCTTGTCCATGACGACGGTCTGGACGGAGGCGGTGGCTTCGAGGGCGGCCGCGTTCTTGAACAGCACCCCGCGCCGGGCGCCCAGGCCCGTACCCACCATGATCGCCGTCGGGGTGGCCAGGCCCAGCGCGTCGGGGCAGGTGATGACGACGACCGTGATGGCGAAGAGCATGGCGGAGCTGAACGGCCGGTCGGTGGCCAGCAGCCACACGGCCAGGGTGAGCGCGCCGCCGATCAACGCGACGAAGACCAGCCAGAAGGCGGCCCGGTCGGCCAGTCGCTGCCCGGGAGCCTTGGAGTTCTGCGCCTCCTGCACGAGCTTGACGATCTGGGCCAGTGCCGTGTCCGCGCCGATCCTGACGGCCCTGACGCGCAGCGTGCCGTTGGCGTTGACGGTCGCGCCGACCACTTCGTCCCCCGGCGCCTTGTGGACGGGGAGGCTCTCACCAGTCACCGTCGACTCGTCGACGTCGCTCTCGCCCTCCTCGACCACGCCATCGGCGGCGATTTTCGTGCCGGGGCGCACCAGGAGCAGATCACCGACGGCGACCTCGGCCGTGGGGATCTCGACCGGCTCGCCGTCGCGCAGCACCAGCGCCCTGGGCGGAGCGAGATCCAGGAGCGCGCGGATGGCATCGTTGGCCCCGCCCCGGGCACGCATTTCGAACCAATGTCCGAGCAGGACGAACGAAGCCAGGACGGTAGCCGCTTCGTAGAAGACTTCTCCGCCCCCGGTGAGGGTGACGACCAGCGAGTACACCCAGCCGGCGCCGACGGCGACGGCGACCAGCACCATCATGTCCAGGGTGCGCGCCCGCAGGGCCCGTACCGCGCCGGTGAAGAAGATCGTGCACGAGTAGAAGATCACCGGCAGGCTCAGGAGCAGCGCCCACACGTCCTGCCGGAGACCGAAGGGTACGGGGGCGTGGAGGCCGAGGACGTCCTCACCGATCGGCGACCAGATCACGATCGGGACGGAGAAGGACACCGCGACGAGGAAGCGGTTGCGCATGTCGGCGACCATCGCCGCCATCGACATACCGGCATGCCCGCCATGGCCCATGGCCTCGTGCGGCGGTAGTGCCTCCCCAGGCGTGAGAACCTCCGAGGGGGCCGCGGGCGGATGAGCGGGGCGCTCGACGGGCGCTGTAGGTCCGGCGGGCGCCGGCCGGGCCGGCGGGGGCGGATCCGGCTCGGCCATGGGGTCGCAGATGTGCCCGGGCACCGACTGCCCGGCACAGTGGTAGCCGCACTCCGTCACCCAGCGGCGCAGCTGGGCCAGCGACGTACTGCGCGGGTCGAACACCACCGTGGCCTCCTGGGCGACGGGGTTCACCTCGACGTCCAGTACACCCGGTCGGCGACCCAGCACGGCGGCGACGGTGCTCTGCTGAGAGGCCCAGTTCAGCCCCCTCACATCGAGTACCGCCGTGCTGCGCCCCTTGCCCCCGGCCTCCGGGATCCGGGGACCGTTCCTCTCCGGCGGGTGGGACATGTGCCCTCATCTCCCGACGAGTCGAAGGCAGGATGGTCCATGCCCCAGCGCCGCGCGCACCGTCTGCAGGGGCCGGCTTCGACTCCGCCACGAGCACGAGCACGAGCCGTGAACCGGAGACCGCGGTGCGGCCCTCATGGCGTCAGAGGGGTGGGAGGGTGCTCGCTCGTACCCAGGAACTCGCCGTGCCAGGTGTGGTACCACACCTGTCCCGTGGACGAGTTGACCGACAGCATGCCCGTGATCCGGTCACCGCGCAGGGTGTGCAGCGTGTAGTAGCCCGGGAACGCCGTCGGTTCGGCGGCGCGCAGGCCGGGCCGGTGCTCCCCCAGCCATTGGTCGGCGATCCGCACGGCCCGACCGGGCTCGATCGTGCGGGAGCCGGTCTCGACGGGCCGCGCCATCATGCCGTACGCGGTGTTCCACATCATGGCCGGGCCGAACTCCCTGTGGACGGTGCCGCCCCCCGGGTCGATCAGCACTTCCGTGGCGCCCCTGCCGCGCGAGTCGAGAAGCTGTGCGTAGTAGCCGTCACTGAACCGCATGACCTCCCCGACGCGCAGGTTCCAGCGGTCGGCGAACCGCTGGGCCGCCTGTTCGGCGTCGGAGAAGTCGCGGACCGGGCCTTCCCGGGAGACCGCCCCCGTCATCGCCCATGGCCCGGGCCGCCAGGTGTCGGCGCCGACCACCCACACCAACGACGCGATCAGCGCCGACACCGCGACGACCAGCACCACCAGCGGCACTCCCCGACCACGTGGCACGGTTCTCATCGGGATCTCGGCCTGTGCTCGGCGAGCTTCTTGCGCGCCTCGGAGTAAGCGGCGGCGTCGATCTCCCCGGAGGCAAAGCGTCGGTCGAGGATCTCCTCAGGGGTCTCACTCGGCGCTCTCTCGCGGTCGGTGGCACCACTGTGGGAGGAGGGGCGCTGGGTGAGTCGGACCACCGCCCATATGACCAGGCCGATGAGCAGGATCCACAGCAACGGCATGAAAGCCATCCATGCCCAGCCTCCGCCGTCATGCCAGTACATCACTGGCTCACCTCCTCGAAGGGTTCCTCCTCCCAGTGTGTGAGCCTTCGCAGAGGATCACGATGGGCCGTTCGGCCTGCCGCAGGGCCATGTGTCTCTCCCCGGGACCAGGCCCCGGGTGTACGCGCGCGGATGGCACCCGTGCGCGCAACGGGCCGTCTGCGCATACGGGGCTCCCGCGTCGGGACGAGCCGCCTGCGCGCTGTCGGCGGCATACGCCCAGCCCAGCGGGCGGAACATCTTCACTTCGGTCGGCAATGGGGGAGATGGGCGGATCATCAGTCGGCAGGCCGACGCGACTCAGCAGCCGTGGACGAGTCGTGGTCCGGCCGTTCGCCGAGGGGGACTCGGTCACGGAACTGACGTCTCGATGGCGGCGAACTGGGGGCGGTCGACGGCGGAGAAGTGGGCGAAATCGAAGCGGAGGCGGCCGACGTCGACGAGGGAGCCGTGTTGGCGGGCGTCGTCGCCGAGCGTGCGGTGGAGCATGGCGTGCAGCACGTGGTGGCGGAGTGGGAGCACCAGCGCAAGCTCGCCGGTGACATCGACGCCACCGTCCGCAGCCAGCTCGCGTCGGCGGATCGGGGGCCGGGCACCAGCGCGACCGCCACCGTCCGCGGGATCGTTCCACCGCTCGTGGGTCCTGCCGGAACGGCCCGGCGGAGGTGACGCACAGGGGGTGCGGTCCCGGAACCTACCCGGGCCGCACCCAGGGCCCCGGCGAGTGCCTGGATCGTCCGGTTTGATCATGTGATGCCGTAGAGGGCTAGGACGCGGGGGCGCTCGGTGTGGGCTCGTCGTCCGGTGGCGATGTTGACGTAGCCGGCGAGCTTGAGCGCGCTGCGGATCAGGTCGCGGAGGGCAGCGAGTACGGCGGGCGCGTTGTGGGTCCTGACCTGGGACTTGTCCTCGTTGAAGGTGACATCTCGACACCAGTGGACGGTATTTTCCACGGTCCAGTGCCCGCGAGCCCAGGACGCGATCTCGGCTGCGTTCGCTTCCTCGGCGGGCAGGTCGGTGATGGCGTAGACGGTCTCGCTGGACCATTTTTTCGCCCCGTAGAGACGGCGACGGCGCTGGATCCGCAGGACCTGGGCCGCGTGCGGGAAGAGCAGGCCCTCGACGGTGACGACCTGCACGAGCCGCTGCTCGTGACGGCCGTGGCCCCGGGCGTCGTCGCGGTGGATCACGGGGATCTCCTTCCAGGGCAGGGCGTGGAGTTGACGGGCCTGGCCGCGCTGGTTGTTCTTGATGGTCAGCAGGTAGTGAGCGCCGCGTTCGCGCAGGTAGATGGCGTGGTCGCGTTGGGCGTGGAGGGCATCGGCGGTAACGACCACCCCCGCGAGATCCGCGTCGTCGATTCTGTCGAGGAGAGGTGCGAACTCGGGGATTTCGTTGGTCTTCGCGCCGATCTCGCGGGAGGCGAGAGTGACACCGTCGCCGTGACGGACGGCGGACAGGACGAAGACCCGGCTGCAGTCCGGGCGCCTCGCGCCGCGCAGGCACTTGCCGTCCACCGCGATCGCCCGCCGCCGGAGCCGTACCGGCTCGGCGCGGGCGGCCGCCCGGTGGGCCCGGCGCTGTTCACGCTCAGCCCCACCGTCGGGCATTACCGGCTCCGGCCGGTGGGGCTGTGCGGACAGCAGAGGCCGAAGGTAGTCGTAGCTGGCCGCGCCGATCTCACCGGGATCGAGCCGCCCCAGGACGCTGCGCAGGGTCTTCTCGCTCGGCACCCGGTAGCGGCCAAGGAGTGGGTGGTAGGGCAAGCCGAAGGCGGCCAGTTCCTCCGACGTCGCACGTCGGCACCACTCCGCCGCCGCGGTGATCGAGTCGTGGCCGGACGGGGTCATCGCGCAGACCACCAGGGCCAGCAGCGAGGAGAGCCGGTACCGCACTCCGCAAGCCCCTCTCGGATCAGTGACCGATTCGAACTCGGCTACCAGGCAGCGGACTTGCTCCTTGGCGGCGCTCTCGCCGAGGGCTTCCAGGCGGGGCGCATGAGGCACGGGGGCAGCGACAGGGAATGATGGAGGAACGAACACGGCACCTTCGTGGATCTTGCAGCGTAGAGAACTACATGATCCACAGGTGCCGTGTTCACCTGCTTCCCGGGGCCACCACCGAGATCAACACCCCAGGCCGGGACGATCCAGGCACTCGCCGGGGCCCTGGGAGGAACGGCCGTTCGTGCGTGTGGGGTTCATTCAGAACCTTCCTTGGTGCGGCGCGTATCAAGGAATTCCGGCAGCGGATAAGCGGCGTCGGGAATCACAGACACAGGCCGAATGAAATGCGACCGGCAGGCGGCGTGGCCCAGGGCGAGGTTTTCGGTGCAACTGGGCGAGCAAGGAAAAGTGAGAGGTGCAGGTGTACGCGAAATCCCTGCGAATGCAGGCAGCTGGGGCCCGCACCCCGAGGGATGCGGGCCCCAGCTACGTGTTACGCGTCGGCGTCAGGCGGAAACGATGTTCTCGGCCGTCGGGCCCTTCTGGCCCTGCGCGATGTCGAAGGAGACCTTCTGGCCCTCCTGGAGTTCACGGAAGCCCTGGGTGGCGATGTTCGAGTAGTGGGCGAACACATCGGCGCCGCCACCGTCCTGCTCGATGAAGCCGAATCCCTTTTCCGCGTTGAACCACTTCACGGTGCCAGTAGCCATGTCATATCTCCTTTGGGGCAGTACGCCGGAATCCGTACCCTACGGACGCCGTGTCGCCGCGATGATGCCCTGTCCGGAAAATGACCGGAAATACAAAGCGCTTCCATGCGGCACGCGGCCGGCAGGAGGCGCCTGGAGTCTTTGGGTACCAAAACTGCAACTGATATCGACAGTAGCACGTCACTGCGGCCTGTGCGCGACCGAAATTTTCCTCTACGCGTTGCCGGCAAAAAGTCTCCGAGTGAGGACGAGTAAACCCTCAGGTCGCGAATGCAGGTATTCGTTCACTCCGAACGGAGCGTTCCGGAAGACAGGGCGACCGGCCGGGACGTCTCCCCCACGGGGAACGGCGCGGTCGCGGGACGGCCGGCGTCACCTCCACATGCTTCGTGGCAGAGGGATCAGGCGCGCTCCCATCACGGGTCGGGGGGGGCGGGGCGGGCGGAGGCCCCTCCTTCCGTCTCCCAGGCGGCCTCACTGCCTCGGGTCTCCCGCACACGGTGGTCGATCGCGCTCTCGTCGGACATGAGGGTGTCGGTGGTGTTGAAGGTTGCCGGGGGCGGATGCGACGGCCATCAGCAGGGCGGCAAGGGCGGGTTCGGTCTCGGGCGGAATCACCAGCAGGTCGCAGCGGCCGAGGGCGTGCGAGAGCAGCATCATCGTGTCGCGGTCCTGGTCGGTGAGCCAGCCGACGTGCACGGTGTATCCGCCGACAGGGACCTTGTAGGAGGCGACGGGCCAGGGCGCGGGGTTCGCCGTGATGCGCGTGATGCGTCCCCGGCGTTCCTCCAGCGCGTCCACCAGGGGCGGCAGTTCGGCGGTGAGGTCGCGCGAGTACGGCCACCAGGCCCCGTCCAGCAAGCCGGCCAGGGAGGTGTTCGGCGTCAGCGCCAGGCGCGCCTGGCTGGTGGGCGCGGTCGTGCTGGTCATGAGACAGGGACCTGTCCCCGAGTCGCCCGTGACCGGCCCGGCGTGGCGATCGCCGGGAACGACGTCCGCGTGGAGGCGGGTGTACGAGTTGCTTCCGGTGCTCCCAACGTACTGCGCCGTACTCCGCGCGGGGACCGGGCGAGGGCGTCCGGTCGTGTCCGTTCTCCGGCAGCGGCCGGGGCGCCGGACACGACCTCCCTCCGTCATCCGCGCCACTCCAGGAGGACGAGAGTGGCGTCGTCGGTGGTGGTCTCGCCGCGGGCCCGTCTGAGCGTGTGGGACAGGTCGCGTGCCACGGCCCGTACGCCCCGGTCGGCCCGGTCCAGCCGATGGACCCAGTCGATCAGCTGGTCCTCGCCGAATTCCTCCTGTCTGCTCTCGTGTTCTTCGACCAGCCCGTCGGTGAAGCAGAGGATCCGGTCTCCGGGCACGAGGGTCACTTCGCTGACCTGCGGCTGGTCTCCGCCGAAGCCGACGGGGAGGGTAGTGGGGCTGTTAAGACGGCGTACGACACGGTGGTCGCGGATCAGCATGGGGGCGGGGTGTCCGGCGTTGACCCACTGGAGGCGGCCGGTGCCGGTGCCGAGCCGCAGCATCTGCGCGGTGACGAAGTGGTCAGGGGCGAACTGCTCGGCGATGGCCCGGTCCATGAAGAGGTAGATCTCGGACAGCTCGACGCTGGTGCGGCGGGCGTGCCGGTACGCGCCGATGGCCACGGTCGCCATCGTGGCCGCGTCCAGACCATGGCCCATGGCGTCGATCATGGCGAGGTGGAGGACGTCGCCGTTCAGGGCGTAATCGAAGCTGTCGCCAGCCACGTCGTACGCGGGTTCCAGGACTCCGGCGACCGCGATGCGGGGCATCGTCATGGCGAGCGGTGGCAGGAGCGACCACTGGATCTCGGCGGCGACGCTCATCGGTTCGCCGCGGCGGGTGCGGAAGAAGAAGTCGGTGTAGCCGTTCTTGGTCTGCAAGACATCGGCGACCAGGTGCGCCAGCCTGCGCAGGATGCGGCGGTCGTCGTCGTCGACCGCGTCCAGGGTGACGGCCAGGACGCCGGCCTGGTCGCCGCCGTCCAGCAGCGGGACGTGGACCCGCACCCCGTTGGCCAGCGGCACCTCGACCGGGTGCGAGGTGAGGAAGCACCGTCCGACCGTCGAATCGTCGATGGGCAGGGGACGGCCGTCCTCCAGCCCGTCCCCGGGCAGGGGGACCAAGTGCTCCTGCTCGTAGTCCTGGAGAAGGACCTGCACCTCCCGCCCGCCGATCAGGGCGACCGCGTCGGCCAGAGCCGGCCCCACCCGTTCAGGCGGTAGCGCGTGGGCGTGGTCCAGGAGCCGGCCCAGCAGCATCTCCCCGAAGCTCTCCGAGCGGTCGGGGTTCCGGTCCTCGTACCGTCCGACGGTCATCCGGGGCCTCCTGGCGGGCGGCGCGGCGACGTCCTGGACCGGTGCCGAGGAGCCGGATCCGACAGCGTGCGGCTTCCAGGATGCTCCGCGGCAGCCGGGGCCGCCACGCGCGCCATCGGCTCCGCCTGCCCGGTCAGGGTTCCTCGGAGTGGGGCCCGGTGCCGCTCGAGGGTCTGCTGGTGGCCAGCCAGGACCGGGCCGGTTCGGCGGGTTGTGCGGTGTCGACGGTGAGGTGGAGGCGGGTGCCCCCGCCCGGGGTCGGGTAGCTGCGCTGCTCGCCGCCAGCGAAGCAGTGGCGGAGGACGTCGGCCACCATCCGGGCGGCGTCCGGGGTGGCGGCGACGATGCGGACTTCGGCGTGCCCCGGCGGCGGCAGGGCTTCCGACGCGTTGCGATCCAAGGCGGCACCGCCCTTTCCCATCGGAGGCCCGGCCGCGAACGACAGGAGCGGACCGGGGCCTCCTTCCCTCCACGGTACGTCCGAAGCCGCCGGTGCCGAACGGCTCCGCAGCGGGGAGCGGCTCATCCCCGCGGCCTCCCGGAGTACGGTGAAAGAGCGGGGCCGTCGCCCCGCCCGCCAGCTCAGCGTCCGCCGTGGCACCGGTCCGGGCGGCAGCGGCGCCACCCGTGGACGGACGGACTGATCATGACCGACGCAGGCACTTCCCCCCACCACGTCCCCACGCCTCCGCGTCTCCTGCCGGACGAGGTCCATCAGGCCGTCGGCCTGGGCACCGCGCTGCTCCGGCTGGAGACGACGGGGTCCCGGCAGAGCCTCCTCGACGGCGCCTGGTGGCCGCGCTCGCGTGACGTCGAGCGGGAAATCCCGCCGCTGATCAGCGCCCTGTCCGAGCATCTCGGGCCCATCACCCGGGTGGGCCTGGACGCCTCGGCCTGGAATGGCATCCCGACCCGCCTGGTCGTCGACGACCAGGTCGTGCACCTCGACTCCTTCCCCGTCGGCGACGACACTGTGCTGATCACCCGCGGCGACAGCGACCACTTCTCCCTCATGGTCGTCCCGCCGGACACACCACCGGAGGCCGCCCGCCAGGCCATGGTCCGAGCCGTCGTACCCGGCAACGCCAGTCAGGCCGCTGAGATCCTCCTCGCCGGGCCGCCCCGGTCGGCGGGCCCGGCGCAGGAGCCGGCCTGATCAGAGATGGGCAAGGCTCGGACGAAGCGGGAGTCGCTGCGGTCCGCCGCGAGGTGGAACAGTCGCAAGGTGCCAGTGATCTCGAACATGAGCCGGATCTGGAAGGGAAGCGGGCCGACGAGGACCAGCTGGGCGAGCCCGCGACGCAGCCTCGACCAGCGAGCGGAGAAAGGCGGAGCCTCCGAAACCGAGACATCGAGCGGAATCCGCTCGGCGGCGCCCCGGCGGGCATCACCGAGCGCTCGCGTAGGCAGGCGACGCTATCGGTGTCGAACCCGCCCCCCGTGTGGAGGGACCACGCCGTGGAGGGAGACCGAAACGGATACGCCTCGTCGCCCGATGCCGAAGCCGTCGTCAGGGGTGGGAGCTAGCATGCCTCGCGTCGAGCCGCGCTCGCGCCAGAGGCGGACGCTTGCGCGTCTTCGTCGAGCAGGCAGGCTTCGATCTCCCCGAAGCCGGGCGCCTGGAAGGGATGTGTGGTGGGATGCGGCGATGCTGCGGCAGCGCAGGGGGACGTCTCTACCGGAGCGGAGAACGGCGAGGTCAGGTTGATGAGAGGGGTCCTCTTCCTTGTGGGTCCGTGAACGGATCTGGTGTGCCGTGACCGGCACGGCGGTCCTACAGCTTGCTCATCTTGGCGTACGGACTCAAGATTCGCTCTTGCGTCGAGCCGAAATCCACGACCGCCGCTATCCCGTCCTCGATGCCGGTGACCCGGCCGAGACCGTGCACGTCGTGTGTGACCTGGTCGCCTACGGCGAACCGCTTGGGAGGCAGCGTGACCGGGGCTTTGAAGGGGCTGGTGGGCAAGAAGCGCTTCGGTGCACTGGGCTTTGTCATTGCTGCCAGTATGCGCCCACGCGTATCCGCTACGCCGTTCCCGTCCGCAGCGCGCGGTAGCCGGGAAGGATCCCGCTGAAAGCAACAGTCCTCGTCGCTGACCCGAGGCTTCGCTGTAAAGCGGAGGACTGGAACCGAACCCTCACCACAAGCCCGGGCGTCACCGGAGCAGGTGACCTCATCTCGCCCCGGCGCATCCTGTTCCCTTGTCGACCGCTTCTCACCGTTGGCTACTGGCACGTCAGTGCATGGTCTGCGGCGCGACGGGGGAAGCGACGGCAGGGACGTGCTGGTGTTCAGCCGTCGGACTCTTCGAGGAGCACGCTCCTGTTCCCTTGGGGAACATGGCAGGGCCACCTCAGTTGAACGTCATCTCTCGGAAGGCGTTGCGGACATCGGTCAGCGGCTGGCGGTCGCGGGTGTAGTAGAGCTTGTTGGTCAGCAGTACCGCCCACCGGTCCTGGGCGGGCGAGATCCACATGCCGGTGCCGGTGAAGCCGTAGTGGACCCAGACATCCTGCTCGTCGGTGGTGCCCGGGGCGGCGTGCCAGAACAAGCCGCGCTCGGGCTGGAGGCCGCCGGTCTGCACGGTGAGGGAGTGGGCGGTCCACTCGGCGCCGAAGCCGGCCTCGGCGGGGGCGGTGGTGTGGTCGAGCATGTAGCGCAGGAAGACGGCCAGGTCGTCGAGGGCGGTGAAGGTGCCGGCGATGCCGCATACTCCGCCGAGGAGCCGGGCGGAGAAGTCGTGCGCGGTGCCCTTGAGGTGGGTGCCGGTGTCCTGGTCGAGCTCGGTGGGGGCGCATCGGAACGCGATGTCGGCGGGTAGCGGGCCGAAGCGGGTGGAGTCCATGCCCAGCGGGCGCCACGTCCTCGCCTCGCAGAGCTGGTCGAGCGGCAGGCCGGAGAGGTGCTGGGCGAGGTAGCCGAGGATGAGGGCGGCCCGGTCGGTGTACTCGACGGTTTCGCCGGGCGGCCGGTTGAGGGCTTCGTGCAGGACTCCGCGGCGGATGCCGACGGGGTCGGTTCCGTAGAGGTTCTCCAGCTGGGCCCGGAGGGGGAGGCCGGCGGTGTGGGTCAGGAGCTGGCGGGCGGTCACGGCCCCGAGGGGGTGGCCGGTGACCTCGTCCCAGAAGGTGCCGAGCGGGGCGTCGAGGTCGAGGACGCTGTCCTCCCACAGGGCTCCGATGGAGGCCCAGACAGCGAGGATCTTGGTGAGGCTGGCGGCGTCGAAGACGGTGTCCGGCCGCATCCTCACGTCCGGTTCGTCGGGGTCCAGGACGCCCGTGGCACCCGTCGCCCGGACTCCGCCGGGGTCGCCGACGGCCCACACCGCGCCCGGGTAGACCTTGTCGCGGACGCCTTCGCTCAGCAGGTTCTCGATGCGTTCGGTGCGGTACGGCATGGTCTCCCTCTTCGTGTGGGCATCCCAGCGGCCAGCGTAGTGAGGTGGGCCGGTCGGGCCGGGCGATTGGCGTGCCGGTGGTCGCGGGCGTTGCCCGGCCCGGCTGGTCTCAGGTGAGCTGGCGGCCGAGGTCGGCCAGTTCTCGGGCGGTCTTCGACAGGAGGTACCGGGCGGCGTTGGCGTACCCGGCTTGCCGGAGGGCGGGGAGGAGACCGGGTTCGGTTCGCAGGCGGTCCAGGTCTCGGACGAGGGCGGCGGGCTGGGTGAAGTCGGTGGCCATACCGGAGCGGGCGCTTCACTGAGGCCGGGAATGGGCTGGTAGAGGACGGGGAGGCCGCAGGCTTGGGCTTCCAGGGCGACCAGGCCCATGGCCTCCAGGGTCGTGGAGGGCATGACGAGCACGTCGTGCTCGGTGAACGTTTTCCACAGCTGGGGACGGCGGAGCCAGCCGAGGTAGCGGGTTCTCACCCCGGCCCGCTGCAGCCGTGGGGCCAGAACACGGAACTGGGTGCTGGGGGCGGCGATCGACAACTCGACGCCCTGGAGCAGAGCCACGCTCCGGAGCAGGGCCTCGACGCCCTTCTCCGCCGTCAGCCGGCCCGCGTACAGCAGCCGCAGGTGGCTCCTCAGCGGGTGGGTGGTGCGGACTAACGGGCAGCTGAGGAGCCGGTCGGGGATGCCCCAGGGGATGTGGGTGATCTTGCGGCGATCGGTCTGCGGGGCGAGCTTGAGGAGGCGGTCGGCCATGGCGCCGGTGGGGACGACGATGGCGTCGGCGGCCCGGGCGGTTGCCCTCAGGACCTGGAGCTGGTCGCGGTGGGCTTCGGCGAAGAGTAGATCGGTGCCGTGGACCAGGGCGATGCGGGGGTGCGTGGGTAGGGCCCTCATCAGGGCGGGGGTGGCGCCGAAGGCAAGGTGGTGCAGGTGCAGGACGTCGATCTCGGAAGGGTTGATCGCGGCCGTCAGCGCCCTGTGCAGGGCGGCGACGTAGCGGCCGAAGGCCGGTCCCTCCAAGCACTTGCCGCCTGCGCTGAGCAGGTCGAGGCCGGTCGGAGTCCGGGGACGGGGTCCGGCCGGGGCGAGCATGAAGGCCCTCGCGGGGATGAGGGACTTCTCGCCGGTGTAGAGGTCGAGGAAGAGTTCGACGCTGCCGCCTGGGCTGCCGGCGGGCATGTCCAGGAACGTGGCGGTCATCGGCCCTGGAGAGGGATTGGCGGGGGAGTTCATCGACTGTCTCCGCCGATCTCCTCGTAAAGGCGGGAGATGTCGATGCCCTCGGTGGAGGCGTACTTCGCGAGCTGCTGCTGGTAGCTGGCCGGTGTGCCCTGGGCGGCCAGGAAGACCAGCTTGCCGAACGTCATGCCCGGGTAGACGCGGACGGGCCGCGCAGCCCGGATCTCCAGGGTCCAGCGGATCGCGTGGCCCTGGTGTCCAAGCGGGGCAGAGACGTGGACCCAGATGCCGAGGGCGCCGACGGTGCGGTCGCCGTTCAGCATCTGCGCGTACGCCTCCGATCCGGTCCGCTCGTGGGTGACGCCGAGGTAGAGCAGCCCGGGCCGGAGGACCAGGCCGGTGCTGGGGATCGTCTGCTCGGTGTAGGCGGTGGGACAGCGGCGTCGAGGTCACCGGCGCAGACCCGGAGAGCGTTGCCGAGGCGCCAGTCGTAGGCGTTCGTGGAGACGCGGGCGGGGTCGTACGGGTCGATGATGATCTCGCCGGCACGGATGGAGGCTGTGATCGCAGGCCCGGTGAGGATCACGGCGCGACCGCCCCCACGCGAGTGACATCCCGCCAGCAGCGAGAGGGCTGGGGGCCGTCGGCCGCCTGGTACTTACCCGCGTACAGGTCGATGTCGCCGGTGGAGACGAAGAACATGATCTGCCCGATCTTCATGCCGGCGTACACGCGCAGGGGGCGGATCGGGGAGAGCATCAGGGTCCACTGGCCGTGAAAGCCGATGTCGCCGATGGGGGCGGTGATCTCGACGAACAGGCCGAGTCGGCCGACGGAGGAGCGGCCGAACAGCAGCGGGACGAAGGTGTCGGAGCCGACCTGTTCGAGGGTGTGGCCGAGGTAGAGCTCGCCGGGCTGAAGCACGTACCCGTCCTCGCCGATCTTGACCGTGGTGGTCGGGTTCGCCCGGTGGGCGTCGATGACCGCGGTCGTGTAGGTCAGCAGACTGGGGCCGAGGCGGACGTTGTAGCTGTTGGGGTTGACCTGCCCGGATTCGAATGGGCTGATCGTCAGACGGCCGTCGTGGGCGGCGGCGGTGATCTCGGGGCCGGTGAGGATCATCGTGCGCCTTCCTCCTGGTCGGGCGGCGGAGTGGCGAGGGTGCGACGGACGGCCTCGCCGAGGCGGAGGCCGGCCTGGTGGGTGCGTCCGCCGAGGTGCGTGTCGGCGAGGTAGTCGGTCGTCAGGACGGACCGGGTGCCCTGGGGCAGCGGCCAGGGAACGACGGCCAGGGGGCCGGTCTGCTTGGTCAGGTGCTTGAGCAGGACGTTCGGATCCTCCGCGTACTTGTCGGGGAGGAAGGCGTGGACGAGCTGGTTGTCGAACGGCTCGATGGCCAGCAGGTCGCCGAGCGTCAGGATGTCGCCGAGGAGGGTGGGGCGAAGGGTGGTGTCGTTGAGGACGACCGCGTCGGCGCCGAGGCCGGTGTGCAGCCGGGCAGCGATGTCCTGGAGGAGCCGGTGGCGGTTGAGGACGGCGTTGCAGTAGGGCTCGTTGACGGCGCCGAGAGGAGTGGCGAGCATCCGGCAGGTGGAGTCGAGCTGCTTGTCCAGGACGGCGAGCTCGTCCGAGACCGTCGCAGGGGCGGGGAAGACGGTCGTCCGGGCGGCCCACCCGGAGCCGACCGGTTCGGCGGCGGCGTATCCGTCGGCCAGCTCACGGCCCTTGACGACGAGGGTGTCACCGACGTGCACCGGCCCGTAGGTGTCGCTGTGGCAATGGCCGGCGAAGACGACGTCCACGAACGGGCAGGCGTCGGCGAGCTTGAGGTCCTCGTCGAAACCGGAGTGGGACAGCACGATCCACGAGTCCACGTGGTGGTGGTGTTCCAGCATCAGCTCGCGTAGCGCAGTCACGGGGTCGGTGACGAGGTGCCCCGCCCGCTCGTCGGCGGGGATGGTGTGGAACGCGCTGACGCCGATGACCGCTGTGACGGCGACTTGGCGGCCGTGCACCTCTACGACACGGAGACGGTCGAGCAGCGGTCGTCCGGTGGCGTCGTCGACGGCGTTGGCGCAGACCGTCATCTCCCGCAGGCCGGGCTCGAAGTAGTGTGGCCAGCCGTGGTTGCCGGGCGCCAGCACGTCGTACAGCGTCGTGAGAATGTCCCGCTCGACGGCGCCCTTGCCCAGTCGGTAGTAGCCCGTGCCCTCGAAGAAGTCCCCGCAGTCGACGACGAGGCTGTCGTGCCTCATGGCGTGCAGGTGCGCGAGCATCGGGAGGGCGTCGTCGAAGGCCGAGTGGATGTCGGTGGTGGCGATGATTCGCTGGAAGCGCCTGGTTGCGGTCATGGGGTGACCTCGCAGATGTCGGCTCCGAGGGTGAGAAGCTTCCCGGGCAGGTCGGCATGGCCGCGACGGATCTGGTCGACCCCGCCGAGGGTCGTGACGCCACGAGCAGTGAGGCCGGCGACCATCAGTGCCGAACCCGTGCGGATGTCGGTCGCCTCCACTCCCGCACCCGTCAGCCTCTGGGGGCCAGTGAACCGGCACTCGGTGGAGGACAGTTCGGTGATCTCGCCGCCCATGCGGACGAGCTGCGGGATGAGGTTGCTGTGGCGCCCGGGGTTGATCGGGTCCGAGAACAGGTGGGTGCCGGGGAAGCCCAGGGCGAGGCCGAGGAGAGGCGGCTCGAAGTCGGCGTCGAGGCCACCGGGAGCCAGTGTGGCCATGGCCCGCAGGGGGCGGCCGGTCGGTTGGGTGTCCCGTCCGTGAATGACCAGGGTCTCCGGTTCGTTGGTCGTGGGGATGCCCATCCGGTGGAGGGCGCCGACCAGCGGTGTGACATCGGGTCCGTGGACGCCGTCGATCCGCGCGGTGCCGCCGGTTGCGGCCACGGCGCAGGCCAAGGTCCCGGCCTCGATCTTGTCTCCCGGAACCTTCCAGACGGGTACGTCCTCTTCCAGGACGGAAGACGGCGGCACGAGGGTGAGGACGCGATCGCCGGCACGGCATGGGTACCCCACGGCCGTCAGGGCGTTCAGGACGCCGAGGACCTCCGGGGAGAGGTTCGGCTGCCCGAGCCGCAGCGGCGTGCTGGCGACCACAGCGCGTAGGACCGCGGCGATCGTCGCCCCGCGCGAGCGGAACGGCAGGACCAACGACACCGTGCCACGAACCGCCTTGCCTGCTTCGACGGCGTACCCGTTGTCATCTACGCGGACGCGGTCGCCGAAGGCTTCGTACACCTTGAAGTGCTGCTCCATCCCGCGGTCGCCGATCCGGCAACCGCCCGGCCAGGGAAGCCGGGCCCGGCCGCACAGGGCGATCAGAGAGGGGACGAGGTAGTACGAGGCCCGAATGCTGGACGCGGCCTCGCCCAGGCCGTCGGGCGCCGGAGCCGTCTCGCGGGGAAGGACGAGGACGGTGTGGTCGTCACCGACCGGATGTTCGGTGTTCCAGCCCGCGTGACGCAGCAGATCCAGCAGGGTCTGGACGTCCGAGCTGGCGGGCACGTTGTCCAGACGGACGGGGCGAAGGAGGGCTGCCGCAGCGGCTACGAGCGGGAGCGCGGCGTTCTTCGAACCGTCGACCGTCACGGCGCCGGCGAGGGGCCGGCCGGGCCGGATCGCGATGACCTGGGACGTGACGGCGGGGACGCGGGTACTCACGTACAACTCCTCTGCGTAGGAAGGGACAAGGCGACGGCAGCACCGGCCGGAGGCGGGCCAGCCATGTCGATCTCGGCCCAGCAGCACTTGCCGGAGTCAGTCGGCGCCGTGCCGAAGCGGTCCGAGAGGACGTCGACGAGGAAGAGACCGCGTCCGCCCTCGCTCTCCTCGTCAGGCAGCGCCGGTGTCGGCAGCGTGCGGCTCGCGTCGCTGACCTCCACGCGCAGAACCGTGTCGGAGAGCTGGGCTACGACGCTGATCGGCTGATGACCGGCGTACCGGACCGCATTGGTGACGAGCTCGCTGACGACCAGTTCGGCCGTGTGGATGGCTTCCGACGTCGCGGGCACCGTCGGCCAGACGGTTATGGCCTCCCGCACCCGGCGTCGCGCCGTGGGCACGGCGACCGGTGTTGGCGGGAGAGTCAAGGTGAGCTGCTGCGCTTCCACGAGCGGCCTCCAGGAGTCGGATCGACCACCCCAAGGAACCGCGCGGTCAGCCCCGTTCGCGACGCCGTGTGCCTGTCCCGCATCGCCTATGCAGAAGCTGCATGAAGCGCCTGCATCGCTCGCCTACGCTCGACCGCAGGGGCATGCTCGACGCGGACGGAAGGGCATGGATGGCAGACGTGAAGACCGAAGCCGAGAAGATCGGCGAGACGATCAAGCACGCCCGACAGCGCGCCGGCCGCTCGCAGACGAACGTCGCCACCGCCCTGGGCTACCACCAGTCGAAGCTCAGCCGCCTGGAGAGCGGACGGGGTACGGAAGACACCCGGGTCTTACGCGCCGTCGCCGCCGAACTCGGCATCCCGCTCCACATCCTCGGCCTGAGCGACCCCGCCCCGTCAGCAGCAGGACCACCCGACGATCCCGAGACAGAAGACATGCGCCGCCGCACTTTCCTCGCCGCGAGCATCGCCTCCCTCACGGCCCCCACCACCCCCGCCACGGCTACCCACGACGACCTCGTCCGAGCCCTCCTCCCCGGTCCGCGGCCGATCTCCGGTCAGGGAGGTGCCTCGGATACGAGCTCGCTGGAGACCCGCGTCGCCGCCGCCCGGCGTCTGTTCTGCACCTGTGACTACGCGGAGCTGGAGACCACCCTGCCCAGCCTCCTCGCCGACTTGCGGGAAGCCGCAGGCGACCACCGCAACGAGGCCGAGATGGCCGGACTCCTGGCCACCGCGTACCAGACCTCGACCAGCCTGCTGCTCAAGCAAGGGGACCACGGCAACGCCTGGCTCGCGGTGGGCCGCGCCCTGGCCGAAGCCGAGCGCTCCGGCGACCCCGTCGTCCTCGCTTCCAGCGTCCGTGTGCACGCCCACGTCCTGACCCGCGAGAAGCACACCACCCAGGCCGTCACTCTCGTCCGGCACACGGCGGGACAGCTCGCCGGTTCCTATGAGCGACGTTCCCCTCGCTACCTCGCCGCCGTGGGCCTGCTCCTCCTGCGGGGGGTCACGGCCGCTAGCACCGCCGGCGACCGCGCCGCTACCCGCGAGTTTCTCGACGAGGCCCAGGACGTCGCCCGCTACGTTGCCCTCGACCGGCCCGACGCCTGGGCGAACTTCAGCCCCACCAACCTCGCCCTTCACGCGGTGAGCGCCGCGGTCGCCTTCGGTGACGCCGGCATCGCCCTGAACACCGCCGCGCCCCTCATGCGCCGCCACATCCCCGTCCCCGAACGCCGGGCGGCCTTGTGGGTCGAAGCAGCCCGCGCCTACAACCAGCAGGGCCGCCTGGCCGAGGGCTACCAGGCCCTTCGTATCGCCGAGACCTGCGCCGCCCAGGACGTACGCCGTCCTGCCGTCCGAGACCTGGTCGCCGACATGGCCGCCCGTGACCGGCGGCGTACGCTGCCCGAGCTCCACCACTTCAGCCGCCGACTGGGAGTCCCCGCGTGACCGCACAGCCGTTCCTGTACGTCGTCGTCTGCGCCGCCGGCATCGCGGGCGACGTCCACAAGCTGATCAGCGCCGCGCAGGAGCAGGGCTGGGGCGTCGGCGTCATAGCCACCCCTCAAGGGCTCGGCTTCCTCGACACCGAGGCCATCGAGGCCCAGACCGGCTACCCGATCCGCTCGGCCTGGCGCAGCCCCGGCGAACCACGCCCGCTCCCGCCTGCCGACGCCATCGCCGTGGCGCCGGCCACGTTCAACACGATCAACAAGTGGGCGGCCGGCATCGCCGACACCCTCGCCCTCGGCATCCTGTGCGAGGCGTACGGGATGGAGATCCCGACCGTGGTCCTGCCGTACGTGAACACCGCCATGGCCGCACACCCGGCGTACGGCCGGAGCCTGGACCAACTGCGGAAGATGGGCGTGCTGGCCGGGTCGTACGAGCCGCACCGCCCCAAGGCAGGCGGTGGAGCGGACCGCTTCCGGTGGGAGGAGGCGCTGGAGCTGCTGGACGGCAAGATCGCAGGATCCTCCGGAAGGTGATCGGAGGTGCTCTCCTCGTGAACGGAGGGCCGGTTCCGGGACGGAGCACTCTCTCCGTTCCCTTGGGGAACAGGACGTCTGTTCCCCAAGGGAACGCGTTCGACGTTCTTGGGGGGGGGTGTGTCAAATTAACGGGTCTGGCCCGTAGTCGGTGGTGACGGCCAGTAGCCATCAGCGATCATGATCTTGTGGTGGATGTCAACTCGCTTGTGAGCACAGTGTTTTCGGGATTGTCGGCATTGCTCGTCGAGGACGTGGCGGACGGCGGGGACGCAGTCGTGGTCACAGCTCGCACGCTGGACGCGGCGGTGCCGTGTCCAGCGTGCGGGGCGCTGACTGCGAGGGTGCACGGGTATCACCGCCGGACGGTGGCGGACGTGCCGGTCGACGGTCGGCAGGTCGTCGTCCGCTTGCGGGCGCGGCGGCTGGTCTGTCCGGTTCTGGGCTGTGCACGGCAGACCTTCCGTGAGCAGGTTCCCGGGCTGCTGGAGCGCCACCAGCGTCGGACGGTGCGGCTGACCAGGCAGATTGCCGAAGTGGCACGGGAGTTATGCGGCCGGGCGGCCGCACGTCTGGCCGGCCGGCTCACCGTGCCGGCCTCCCGTACCACCATGCTCAGGTGGCTGTGGCGCCTGCCGACGCCCGAAGCGCCGGTCCCCGCGGTGATCGGAGTGGACGACTTCGCGCTGCGGCGCCGTCACCGATACGCCACGATCATCACCGATGCCATCACCGGCCGGCGCATCGAGGTCCTGCCCGGCCGGGACGCCGGTCCCCTGGAAGCCTGGCTACGCAAACACCCCGGCATCACGACGGTTTGCCGGGACGGCTCAGCCACCTACGCCGAAGCCATCCGCCGCGCCCTGCCCGACGCGGTGCAGGTCAGCGACCGCTGGCACATCTGGCGCAACCTGTGCGACAAGGTCCAGCTCGAAATCCGCGCCCACGCCGACTGCTGGGCCGCGGCCCTCAACCCGCCGCTGCCCGGCGGAGTACGCGAGCAGACCACCCGTGAACGCTGGAACAAGATCCACACCCTGCTCGGCCAGGGCGTCGGGCTGCTGGACTGTTCCCGCCGCCTCGGCCTGGCGCTGAATACCGTCAAGCGCTACGCCCGCATGCCCGAGCCCACGGGCCTGCGCATCGCACCGGCCTACCGGCCCACTCTCGTTGACGCCTACCGCGAGCACCTGCGCCGACGCCGCACCGAGGAGCCGGGCGTCCCGGTCCTCCACCTCTTCCACGAGATCAAGGAACTCGGATACACCGGCAGCCTCAACGGCCTGCACAAATACCTCAACCAGGGCCGCGCCGACGGCGACCGGCCCGTCACCACCCCACCCCACGCCGCGCCGCGCGGCTCCTCCTCACCGACCCAGACCACCTGCGCCCGAAACAGACCGCCCTGCTGGAGAAGATCACCGCAGCCTGCCCTGAGATGACCGAACTCGCCAACCTCGTACGCGACTTCGCGGCCCTGCTCACGCCGCTCCTGGACAACGATGTGAAGCTCACGGGGTGGATCATCGCCACCCGCGCCGCGGCGCTGCCCCACCTGCACAGCTTCGCCAACGGACTCGAACTCGACCGCTCAGCCATCGACGCCGGCCTCACCCTGCCCTACCACAACGGCCGCACCGAAGGCGTCAACACCAGAACGAAACGGATCATGAGACAGATGCACGGCCGCGCCGGATTCGACCTCCTCCGCCACCGCATCCTCCTGCGCTGATGGCTACTGGCCGTCACCACCGACTACGGGCCAGACCCGTTGATTAGACACTCCCGGTCATGGCCCAGGAGGGCGGGCGCGGTGGTGCCCGTGGTGCGGCCGCCTCCCGCAGGTCGCAACTCTCCGTCGTGCGTTGACACTCGCATTTGCGCCTGCGGAGGAACGTTCTCTCAGCCGGAAGTGGTGTGGATCACAGAGCTACCCGCCCGCATATTGAGACGGCGCTACCCCCGCACCACCTAAATGGTGTGGGTGTAGCGCCATGGGCAGGGCGTATAGCTGAGTTGGGGCACGCGGAGGGCACGACAGGCCCCGAGAGGTCTAGACAACGACGAAGGTCCTGGTCTCTGACCAGGGCCTTCGTTCAAGAGCGGGTGACGGGAATCGAACCCGCGCTCTGAGCTTGGGAATCACCCGGTACTTGAGCCCATGCATGGCGTCTGACCTGCGGAAACACCTGATCCGGCTACAGTCCCGAGAGGCCCTGAAGTCCCTTCCTGACCGCTGTTTACCGCTCGGACTGGCACGTAGTGGCACGGGTCGTCGAGCGCGCTGCGCTCGGGGCAATGCCTGCCTCATTCAGATACCGCGGCGTTTTGACGCCGACAACTGCAGCGCGAGGGCGAAGAGGACGGCTGCCGTCAGCCATGCACCCACGCTCCGAGCCGGGTAGAGAGCGAGGGCCCACCACGTGTGGGATGCGTGGCCATTGGCGTCGTAGGCACGGCCGAGCATGAGGTTGAGGATGAGGAACAGCAGTCCGGCCACTGCTGCGGTTGCCTCGTTGGCGAGTCGCCATGTGAGGAGGGCGAGGGCGAGGATGAGGGTGATGTTGCGGGCGACATCCATTCCCACCACCAGTCCCGCCCCGTGTGCGAGCACCACGGTGAGGACCACGGCGCCTTGGTCGAACCGGCGGATGGGGACGACCGCTGTGCTCTCCGCTGACGGGAGCCGCCGTTCCAGGCAGTACATGACGGCGATGACGATCACGACGGGGGTGAAATAGGCGACGCGGGCGCCGGCCATGCCGCCGGTCAGACTCGGAACGGGAACCTCGCTGGTCCCCACCGTCCCGCTCACCAGGATGAGGAGGAGGAGGGCCAAGGGCACGGTCCACCAGCGGCGCACGACGACCACGTAGCGGTTCATGAGACGCCCCGGGAGCAGGGCTCTCCGCTTGCCGCTGCCTTGCCGAACCAGTCGAGCTGTTCCTTGGCAGGAAGGCGACGGACCTCTTGGAGAGCGGCCCAGTCGGTGTCGAGCATCGCCTGCCGCATGGCCGGTTCGTCCACACCGATCACCAGGGCTGCCCAGGCGGATGGGACAGCGCTGCCTTGCCGGCAGTCGGTCCCCGCGCGCGCGGCTGTGCCGACTACTGCCGACTGGGCCAGACTCACCGCGTACTGGTCAGGGTCGGCCTGGGAATGGAGCGGCGGGAGCGACCAGAACAGCGGCCACGTGCCCGGTTTGAGCGGGACCGTATCGGAGGTGATGCGCAGTTCTTGAGGCGAGGTGAGGCCGGCGGCCTTGAGCCGTGCCAGGGGGACCAGCGCATCGCGTCGCAGCTGCTCGGCGTACTGCTTGTATTCCGGCGGAACGCACACTCTTGGGGCGTCTCCTACGCAGGTCATGGCGACGCTTCGTGGGCTCGTCGGGCGTTGGTAGCCCCAGTCGGCGACCATGATGCGACCGGTGACGAACGTGATTGCCAGCACGAGGACGCCGACGGCTGCACCCCAGGCGCGCCGACGCATATGGACGAAGAGCCAGAGGGCAAGGCCCATGCCGGCGACGACGGCCCACGGCACGGCATACGCGGCAGGCAAGCGGACATCGGTGACGGTCGACGTCCCGTCTATGAAACCACCGAGGTGGCGCACCCAAGCGGTGGCCAATGTGTGCGGTACGGAGAGCCAGGCCCAGCAACCAATCCCGGCGATGGGCGCCGCGATACTCCTGGGCAGCACCTCTCCCAGGCACCAGCCGATGATCATCCAGCCGAGGGGGAGCACGACCAGATGCGCCACGGCGAGCCACCCGGCATCGCCCGGCCACACTCCCACAGCCCTGCGGGCCATCACGAGGGCACCCACGATGAGGAGGAGGTGCAGGATCAATACGGGCGTGACAGCCCGGAAGAGCTGATGAGGAAGGCGGCGTGCGCCGACGATTCGCAGGGCTCCCAACAGACGGTGGCGGCCCGCTTCCCACGCGGCGGCCCCGGCCACCGCCGGGGCGATGATCGCCATGCCGTAGGCCGCCAGCTCACCGGACTCCACCCCGTATCTCGACGGCGCGGTGTAAGTGACGTCGTCGATGTACAGACCGGCGTAGAACAAGGCGGGCAGAGCCAGCCACAGTGCAGCCGAGGAGCGGAGGTTCGCCCAGGTGATCACTCGGTCGCCTCCAGCAGCGAGGCGTAGGCGCTCTCCAGCCGTCGACCCGGCGCGCAGTCGGGTTGGGCATGTGCGGCGAATTCTTCGACCGCCCCCATGAACCTCACCCGGCCCGACTCGAGGACGACGACCTCGTCGAACGCCTCGTCGAGGTCGCCGATGTCATGGGTGGAGACGATCACGTTGACCATGCCGCGCAGCGAGATCAGCAAATCGAGGAATCGGCGCCGCTGGTGCGGGTCCAGCCCTACAGTCGGCTCGTCGAGAAGCAGCAATTCCGCTTCATGAACGAGCGCTTGGGCAATCGCGATCCGCTGTTGCTGACCCCCGGACAGAGTCTTGACCTTGTTGTTCATCTTGTCGGTGAGGCCGACCCTCTCGATCGCCTCCGGCGCCGCGAGCCATGCGTCACGCCCACGCATTCCCTTGAGCCACCCGACGTACGCCACATGCTCTCTGCACGTCAGTCCCGGAAGGAAACCGGGGCGCTGCGGCAACCAGGACACCTTCCGTCGGTAAGCCTGCACCTGCCTGCGGTTCGCCGGGTCGAGCCGCCCGAACCGGACGAGTCCCGACTGCGTCATTGAGGCGCTGGCGCCGAGGGAGAGCAGCGTGCTCTTGCCTGCGCCGTTGGGCCCGAGGAGAACCGTGTGGCCAGGCGAGAACTCCAGATCGAGCCGGTCAAGCACGGGACCTGACGTGCGGGCGTAGCGGAACGTGCAGGACTGGTACTGCAAGGGCATAGGTGGTACCTCGGCGCTGGAGAGAGGTACCTCCGGCCCCACTCGCACGGGAGGTGTGGGGCCGGAGGGACGGGATCGTCAGTAGGAGACGGTGAGCGACTTGACCGAGAGCTTCAGGCTGACCGCAGCCTCGTTGACCGCGAAGTAGTAGTCGCCGGAGCCGTGGTCGGACCAGTTTCCGGTCGAGGTCGAGGTGCTGCTGGCGAAGCAGTTTGTGAACAGTGCCGTCGAGTAGGCGGGGTCGGGCCCGAAGGTGTCCTTGCGGAGGCGGACTTCAGCGCCGCTGCCGCCACTGCAGCCTGTGAACTTGATCGTGGTGGCGCCGCCGGTGTCGTACCAGCGGCGGGATTCGTAGCCGGGACCGACCCCCGACAGATAGCTGGACCAACTCGATGCCTGGGCGGGCGTGGTGAGGAGGCCGAGCACAGCGGCTGCACCGAGGGCGACGGTGCCTATTCGCCGGCCAGACTCACGCAGAGCGGTGAGACGTGTAGATCTCACGGATATCCCCCCTTGGGAATTTGACAGAGACGATCAGGAACGTACGTAGCGGTCAACACCGTTGCGTTTGGTCTTTGAGTTGTAAGTCAAGCCCTGCTGAACAGCGCGACGGGACCACCTGATAGATCAACGATCGGCGAAGAGAGTCGATCAAGGTCAGGGGTCCCGTTGCAGGAGAAGTCTGTCATCACGTCCACGATCGAGACAGCCCGGGGTGTGTTCGCGCCGGGTCATCTGGGGGAGTTGACCCAGGTCGTGGACTTCGCGCTGGTGGACGCGGTGCTGGAGGAGACCGGCCGGCGCGAGAAGCGCCTGCGGCTGCTGCCTTCTCGGGTGGTGGTGTACTTCGTGCTCGCTCTCGCGCTGTTCGAACACCGCTCGTACCGCACGGTGTGGTCCCAACTGACTGCCGCCCTGACCCCGCTGGCCCTGGTGCGTCCTGCGGTCTCCTCGCTGACGCGGGCCAGGCGCAGGGTGGGGGCCGCACCTCTGCGGCGTCTGTTCGAGACGCTTGCCGGGCCCGTCGCCCGCCCCGGGCAGGAGGGGTCCTTCTACCGGGGCCTGCGCACGGTGGCCGTCGACGGGACCCTGCTGCACACCCCCGACGACGAGACGCTCACCTGGCACTACCCCAAACGGGCCGGGGAGGGTCTGGAGTTCGGCTATCCGCTCCTGCGGCTGCTGACCCTGGTCGAGTGCGGCACCCGCGCGCTCATAGCCGCCGCCTTCGGACCGGAGTCCCAGGGCGAACTCCCCTACGCCAAGCGGCTTCTGACCTCCCTGGACCAGACAATGCTCCTACTCGCCGACACGGCCTTCGACGGCAACGAGTTCCTTGATGCCGTCCATCAGAGCGGGGCCCGGTTCCTGGTGCGCTCCGGGGCCCGCCGCGTCCCCACCCCCGCCGAGCACCTGGGCGACGGCTCCTACATCGCCCGCATCGGCTACGGCGTCCTGCCGGTGCTGCTGCCGGTGCGCATAATCGAGGCGGCCCTCACCGTCACCCTGGCCGATGGCACCGTCCGCACCGAGCAATGGCGGCTGATCACCAACCTGCTGGACCCCGTCCGTTATCCGTCCGCCGAGCTCGTTGAGCTCTATCACCGCAGGTGGCAGGCGGAAACCACGTATTTTTCGATCAAGGCCACGATGCTCGACGGCCGTGTCCTGCGCTCCCGCAGCACCGACGGCCTCGACCAGGAGGTCTACGCCCTGCTCACCGCCTACCAGGCTCTGATCCGCGCCGGCGACGACGCCCTGACCAGGCGGCCGGAAGTACCCAGGGAACGGATCAGTTTCACCGTCCTGCTGGCCGCCGCAACCGACACCGTCACCGCCGGCCATGGAATCTTCCCCGGCACCCCCATCGACCTGGTCGGCACGATCGGCCACGCCGCCCTGAGCGACCTCCTGCCCGCCCACCGACGGCAACGAGTGAAGGCCCGCACCCGCAAGAACCCCACCAGCAAGTACGGACCGAACGCCGGACAGCACCCCCAGAAGGCCCAGAACTACACCGTCCACACCACCGTCGCGTTCTTCGCCCACGGCCTCAACAGCCGCTCACAGCGCTAACGCAACGGTGTTGACGTAGCGGTCAGCGCATTGATCAATGATGAGTTGTGTTTCGGTCATAAGTTCGTCGCGTTCTCGCTGCTGGGTGGCCGATCACTGGCCACATTCACATCGAGGCGTGGTGGGGCCTTCCTCCCCCCGCGCCCTCCTCCCCAGTCCGCGGACAGCCTCCGGTCAGGGAGGTGCCTCAGATACGGGCTCCCTGGGAACCCGCGTCGCAGCCGTCCGGCGTCTGTTCTGCACCTGCGAATACGCGGAGCTGGAGACCACCCTGCCCAGCCTCCTCGCCGACTTGCGGGAAGCCGCAGGCGACCACCGCAACGAGGCCGAGATGGCCGGACTCCTGGCCACCGCGTACCAGACCTCGACCAGCCTGCTGCTCAAGCAGGGAGACCACGGCAACGCCTGGCTCGCGGTGGGCCGCGCCTTGGCCGAAGCCGAGCACTCCGGCGACCCCGTCGTCCTCGCTTCCAGCGTCCGTGTGCACGCCCACGTCCTGACCCGCGAGAAGCACACCACCCAGGCCGTCACTCTCGTCCACAACACGGCGGGACAGCTCGCCGGCGCTTACGACCAGCGCTCACCGCGCTACCCCGCCGCTGTGGGCCTGCTCCTCCTGCGGGGGGTCACGGCCGCTAGCACCGCCGGCGACCGCGCCGCTACCCGCGAGTTTCTCGACGAGGCCCAGGACGTCGCCCGCTACGTCGCGCTCGACCGGCCCGACGCCTGGGCGAACTTCAGCCCCACCAACCTCGCCCTTCACGCGGTGAGCGCCGCGGTCGCCTTCGGTGACGCCGGCATCGCCCTGAACACCGCCGCGCCCCTGATGCGCCGCCACATCCCCGTCCCCGAACGCCGGGCGGCCTTGTGGGTCGAAGCAGCCCGCGCCTACAACCAGCAGGGCCGCCTGGCCGAGGGCTACCAGGCCCTTCGTATCGCCGAGACCTGTGCCGCCCAGGACGTACGCCGTCCTGCCGTCCGCGACCTGGTCGCCGACATGGCCGCCCGTGACCGGCGGCGTACGCTGCCCGAGCTTCACCACTTCAGCCGCCGACTGGGAGTCCCCGCGTGACCGCACAGCCGTTCTTGTACGTCGTCGTCTGCGCCGCCGGCATCGCGGGCGAGACCCACAAGCTGATCACCGCCGCGCAGGAGCAGGGCTGGGGCGTCGGCGTCATAGCCACACCCCAGGGGCTCGGCTTCCTCGACGCCGAGGCGATCGAGGCCCAGACGGGCTACCCGATCCGCTCGGCCTGGCGCAGCCCCGGCGAACCACGCCCGCTCCCGCCGGCCGACGCCATAGCCGTTGCCCCGGCCACCTTCAACACGGTCAACAAGTGGGCGGCAGGCATCGCCGACACCCTCGCCCTCGGCATCCTGTGCGAGGCGTATGGGATGGAGATCCCGACCGTGGTCCTGCCGTACGTGAACACCGCCATGGCCGCACACCCGGCGTACGGCCGGAGCCTGGACCAACTGCGGAAGATGGGCGTGCTGTTCGGGTCGTACGAGCCGCACCGACCGAAGGCGGGCGGAGGAGCGGACCGCTTCCGGTGGGAGGAGGCGCTGGAGCTGCTGGACGGCAAGATCGCAGGATCCTCCGGAAGGTGATCGGAGGTGCTCCCCTCGCGGAACGGAGGGCGGGTTCCGGGACGGAGCAATCTCTCCGTTCCCTTGGGGAACCATCTTGTTCCCTCGGGGAACACGTCGGCCGATCAACGCCGCCGCACGTGTGGCGGCTGCTGAAAAGCGGTCGGCGTGCCTGTCGCGGAGTGGATCGGGGTGTTGGGGAGTCGTGTGGTGCTGCGGGCCATGGCTGCCTGGGCGCGGGGGCTGGGTGTATGGCGTTGGCCGAGGGCTTGGTCGAGGAGGGTGGTCGGGTTGTGGCCGGCTGTTTCGGCGTCGGCGAGGACGGTGGCGAGGGCGTCCCAGGCGGGGTCCTGGAGGATGCGGGCTGGGCTCGGTCCCTCGTCGGCATGCCGGACGGCTTCAGCTTCTACGATCTTCGTCACACCGGCCACACCCTCGCGACCCGCTCGGGGGCCACGCTCAAGGACACGATGGTCCGTGCCGGGCAGTCCTCGGAGAAGGCCGCGCTGATCTATCAGCACTCCGACTTGGACCGGCAGCAGGAAGTTGCAAGCGGGCTGGATCAGCTGGTGCGGGCCGCCCGCCAGAAGGGCAAGGAGAAGCCTTCTGGTGCGGATCTGGTGCAAGGCGCTTAGACAGGTCTAGACAACAAAGAAGCCCCGGGCCCGATGGCCTGGGGCTTCTGTCTGGAGCGGGTGACGGGAATCGAACCCGCGCTCTGAGCTTGGGAAGCTCATGTTCTACCATTAAACTACACCCGCGAAGCGGCTTGGTTGATCAAAGTCGCAGCGTTGCACACTGTACCCCATCGAAGGCCCCCGGTGTATTGCGCCGAGGGGCTTCCGTGCATTTCCGGCAGTTCGGCCGTCGGCCGCGCCCGCCGGTCGTCCGCTGCTGACCGCCCCCGCGGTCCCCGCGGTCGTCGGTCGGGCGGGACGTCCGCAGGCTGGGGCCGCGGCCTTCCGTGCGGTGCCCGATGCGGCTGCGACGTGGAGGCGTTGGGGCGTACCTTTGGCGGCGGAGTGCCGCGTGGAGTGCTGTCCTGTTGATCCCCTAATGTGGCTGTCTCATCCAGCTTGCCGGGGAAGGGACTTGATGCAGCCGATGGACTCGAAGTACTCGATGGATCAAGGCGATTCACTCTCGCGCACCGTCGTCCGCTGTGCCGAAGGGCATGTCTTCACCACCTCGTCGTTCCCGATGCAGCAGCTCGGTGCCGGCCGGATCGGGCCCGGGCGGCTCATCCGCTGCCCCCGGTGTGCACGGTTGCGGCAAGCCGTCCCCGTGGTGCTGCAGAACCGCTGACGGGCGCGCGGTGGGAACCAGGCCACCCGCCCGGTGCAGGCGGTGTCACCCGCGCGCATCGGCGGAACGCCGGAGGTGTTCCGGCGGTGGCACGCCGGGGCGGTCCCGCTGGACGGGACGCCGACCCGGCCGGCGTGGAGCGGCGCGACGCGAGAGCGAGCATGGCGCGCGGGCTCGGCCCGATTGGGGCGGCCCCGCGCGCTCTGCGTATCCTCGGGGCGTGCTTCTCTCAGACAAGGACATCCGGGCCGAGATCGACGCGGGACGGGTGCGCATCGACCCGTTCGACGATTCGATGGTGCAGCCCTCGAGCATCGACGTGCGGCTCGACCGCTTCTTCCGGGTGTTCGAGAACCACCGCTACCCCCACATCGACCCCGCCGTCGAGCAGGCGGACCTGACGCGGCTGGTGGAGCCGGAGGGCGATGAGGCGTTCATCCTGCACCCCGGCGAGTTCGTGCTGGCATCGACGTACGAGGTCGTCAGCCTGCCCGACGACATCGCCTCCCGGCTGGAGGGCAAGAGCTCGCTCGGCCGGCTCGGTCTGGTCACGCACTCCACGGCCGGCTTCATCGATCCCGGGTTCTCCGGGCACGTCACGCTGGAACTGTCGAACCTGGCCACCCTGCCCATCAAGCTCTGGCCGGGCATGAAGATCGGGCAGCTGTGCATGTTCCGGCTGAGCTCGCCGGCGGAGCACTCGTACGGCTCCGCGAAGTACGGGTCCCGCTACCAGGGGCAGCGGGGGCCGACGGCCTCGCGGTCGTTCATGAACTTCCATCGGACGCAGGTGTGAGGGCCGGTACACGATGAGTGGGATACGCGAGAACCTGACGTACGAGAAGTTCGGCGTCGCGGTCCGTGAGCTCGCGCAGACGATCGCCGACGACGGCTTCGAGCCGGACCTGGTCCTGTCGATCGCGCGCGGCGGTGTCTTCGTCGCCGGTGGGCTGGCGTACGCCTTGGACTGCAAGAACATCCACCTGGTCAACGTGGAGTGCTTGAAGCTGGCTGCTTAGCACTCAGTGTCTGGCCTTGGCGAACGGGCAGATGAAGTGGCCTGCAGGACTTGGCTGATCTTGCCGTTCGTTTGCATTGATCATCGCTGATCATGGTCTGTGTGCTGAGAAGCCATCCGCTTTCCGAACGTGATCGTTTGGTTCGGGCTGGGTGGGCATGAACTCCGGCTGGCGGCGGGAGAGATGGGCGTGGTTCGTCTGCTCGTCTCGCTTGTGGAGGTGGCTGGTGCCGTCGGTGCTCGGTCTGCTGGAGGCTCGGGAGAAGAAGGTGCGGGAAGAGGTGGCACGGCTGCGGGAGGAGGCTGAGCGGGTGGAGGCTGCCCTTGGCGAGGCGGAACGGGCACTTCAGCGTCTGGCGGATGCCCGCGTGACGGTGGCCGAGGTGCTGGCCGAGCCGCCCGTCGTGGTCGCGGAGCCGGTGGTGAGTGCGGTGGTGCCCAGACGGACCGAGGGCATGACGGCGGCGGTCCTGCCTGCGGACTACCAGCGGATCATGTCCGTGCTGGAGTCGGATGCGGCCCGGGAGGGTGTGCGGTGCCAGCAGCTGGCCGCGGCCCTGGGCCTTCAGGCGGTCCCGGCGAAGGTCGAGGGGCTGCGGTCGAAGGCGAAACGCCTGGTGGAGCGGGGGTGGGCGCTCCAGGTGCGGCCGGGGGTGTTCACCTCGCTCGCGGCGTCGGCCGGCTGAAGGCGCCTGGCCGGCGCCCGGCCAGGCGGCTGCCCATGAGCATGGTCATGGACCACAGCACTATGGCCTCGTGCATGGCGGGCAGTGTCTCGTAGTCACGCACCAGGCGGCGCGAGCGCATCAGCCAGCTCAGGGTGCGCTCCACGACCCACCTGCGCGGCAGCACCACGAACCCGCTGGTGTCGTCGGTGCGTTTGACGATCTCAAGGGTGAGCTGGAGTTTCTCGGCTGCCCAGCCGACGAGCCGACCCGCATAACCGCCGTCCGCCCAGACGAGGCGGATGGAGAAGTACATGGTGCGCAGCCGCTCGAGCAGCGGGACGGCGGCGTCGCGGTCCTGCACGCTTGCCGCGGTCACCGCAACGGCCAGGACCAGGCCGAGGCAGTCCACGACCAGGTGCCGCTTGCGGCCGCCCACCTTCTTCCCGCCGTCCCACCCGGACGTCGAGCGCGGGATGTTCGTCGCCGCCCGCAGTGACTGCGAGTCCACGATGGCGGCCGTCGGGTCCGACGAACGGCCTTCCTTCTGGCGGACCTTGTCGCGCAGCCGGTCGTGGAGCTCGGTGAGCAGGCCCGTCACCTGCCAGCGTCGGGCGAACGCGTGCACTCGTCGGTACGGCGGGAAGTCACAGGGCAGGTTGACCCACTTGACGCCGTTGTCGACGACATAGCGGACCGCATCAAGCATGACGCGGTGGCAATAGCCCTCCGGTCTGCCGCCCCGCCCCTGAAGCCACGCGGGGACCGGCAGCAGCGGCCGGATGACCTGCCATTCCGCCTCCGTCAGGTCGGAGCCGTAACACGGGACGCGGTCCGGTCCGTCCGCCGCGTTGCCGAACCTGTGCGCGAGACAGTCACACGCCGGAGACGGCTCGTTGGACTCCACAGACGCAAGCGCGACAGACTGCAGCAACAGGGCCTCCCGGTGCTCGTTGGCTTCGACAACCCCGAGCTACCGCGAGGCCCTGCCTTCATGCACCGACCCCACCGCGATCACCCGATCAAGACCCTTGTTCGACCGACAAACCCACTGATCGGAAAGCGGATGGCTTCTGAGTGGGTGCTGACTGCTCAGCGCCCGCTCATCCCGCCCCTGGACGCCTCGCTGCGGTGATGGCCGTGCTTGGGGATGATCGGTCTGGTACTGGCCGAGATCTCCGTGGAAGGCTGCATCCGAAAGCTCCCCTGGGCGGTGAGGGAGCCGTACGCTCCCCGGTTGACCGGGGCAAGCAGGGCCTGAGGCGATCGGTGTCCGCCGACGCGGCCGGAGTCCCTCTGGGGATCGTCTTCACAGGCGCCAACCGCCACGGCTCACTGGATTCACCGGCGAGATCACCCGCAAGGGCGTGCCCGCACCGATCCAGGCAGGCAAGGGGTGGGTGGTCGAGCGCTCCCACTCGTGGATGAACGGCTACAGCAAGCTGCGACGCTGAGGGAGTCGTAGTACCCCTTCGTCACGGTCGATGCCGCCGGAGGCTGAATGGCCCAACGGTTGCGCTCCTGCGGTGGCAGCCCTCGGTCCTGCTACTGAGAATGAGGCCATCGCCCGGCATCCCTCGGGCAGCCACCAGTCCAGAAGCGAAAGAGTCTGATCATGCACAAGGCAAAGTTGTCACGAACGGTCGTCGCGGCGGTTCTCGCTCTCGGGGGACTGGCTGCTGTGGGATCGCCGGCTCAGGCGGACGGGCACAACAAGACCGTGGTCCTGACGCTGATCCTGACAAACGAGAACTCGTACGGCAGCAACACCGACAATACGCCCGGTAGTTTCTTCGGTTCGACAGGAACCGTGGAAAAGGATGACAAGTCGTACGGAAGCTTCGTCAACGCCTGCCAGGTTGAGTCTGCAACTCCCCGCAGACTGATGTGCATGGGGGGGTTCAGAACGCCCGACGGTCAGATCGGGTACAAGGCCATCACGGAAGTGAACTTCCAGACCTTCCCTGCTGAGGTGACCGGGGGCACGCAGCGGTTCAGGAACGCTTCGGGCGACATGCAGTTCGGCCCGTCCTCCGGCGGCGTACGCCAGGTCACCATCTACCTGAGCGGAGTCAAAGGCTGAATGTCGAACCGTCCGCTTCGGTTCCAACTCGGCTTCCCGGGGCCACTGCTGCTCGACCGGCACCCTTCGTGCGGCCGCCTTCTCGCGCTGCTCCTCCAGCACCAGTTCCGCGATCAGTCTGTCGACGGGCTCACCCACGCGCCCGACCTTGCCGCACCCGCCGTTGACCACCGAGCACTGATACGTGTACCGGGCTGCCTGTGAGCCTGGCTTCCAGCGCTGGTTGACCTGTCCCCGAATCTTGGTCCTGCAGAGTCCGCACCGGGCGATGCCTGACAGCAGGTACTTGCGGGCCAGGAGCTATCCCGGGCGCTGTTGTTGCTTGCGCTCCGCAATGGCAGCACACACCGCCTCCCACTCGGCGACGGTGTTGATCGGCTCCCATTAGCCCTTGATGGGTTCTCCGCCGTCCCCGGTCAGGATCTCGCCGTGGTACGTGCGGTACCCGACAAGCCGAGGGTTGGTCAGGATGTGCTCGACGTGGTGGTGTGCCATGCGCTTGGTGCCGGCACGCGGGTTGCCGAGTCCCTGTTCCCACCGACGGGCGCGGATCATGCCGATGCGGACCCCCGGCAAGGATCTCTTGCTGTGCTTCGCGGATCGCTCGCGCGGCCTCGGGGTCGACCTTCGTCCGATCGTCCTTGCGCCATCCGTACGGTGCCGGGCCGCCGCTGTCCTCGCCCTGCTGGGCCAGCTCCAGGTGCTTGCGCTTGATCCGGCGGGACGCGTCATGCGAGGACTTGTTGGCGAACGCGACCATGATGCGGGCCATGGTCCGGCCGTCCCGCGTTCCCAGGTTCACATCGTTGGTGACCGTCGCGAACTCCAGCTTGGGGCGCTCGTCGAAGGTCTCGATCAGCCGTTCCGGGTCGCGCGGCCGTCTGGCAAGGCGGTCCAGGTCGTAAGCGACGATGCCGTCGATCAGGCCGGCGCTCAGGTCCTTCACCATCAGCTCGAACCCGTCACGGACGAAGTTCCGCTTGAAACGCTGAGACGTCGTTGTCCTCGTAGGTCTTCACTGCCTGCCAGGACCGAAGATCGGCCAGACGCTCGCAGTCCTGCTGCTGGCGGGCCACACCCAGCGCGTCGCCCTCGTCGTCCCGAGAGATCCGGGTGTAGAACCCCCATACAGTCAAGTCCGCTTGGAGCGTCGAGAAGCCCGTCGTGCGGCGCAGCGGCCAGGTCCTGGACGCCTGACCGCCCCGCGGCCGCGTACCCCCGAGTGCACCGACGAGGCCCCTGCCGCGTGTGGCAGGGGCCTCGGTCGTGGTCCGTCCCGTGGCCGGGACGCCGGTCAGATCGTGCCGAGCTTGATGATCGCGAGCAGCGCGATCAGCTGGAGCGCCGAGGCGCCGAGCGCCTTCGGCCACGGCAGGTCGTGCGACTTGCTCACCATGGAGGTGAACAGCGCGGCCGCCGCCAGCCAGGTCGCCCAGCCCACCACCTGCACCAGCGAGTTCTCACCGCCGAGGAAGAGGGCGACGAGAAGCCTCGGGGCGTCCGTGAGGGACATGATCAGCATGGAGAGGCCCACCGTCGGCTGCCACGCCCCGTCGCCGCCGAGTTGGCGGGCCAGGGTGTGGGTGACCGCGCCGAGGACCAGACCGCCGAGCACGAAACCCACACCCGTGATGATCACGGACGTCAGCGCGCTCGCGAACGGCGCGTTGATCGCCTCGTCGCGCGTCTGGTCGAATCCGAAGATTGCGAGCAGGCCGTAGAGGAACGTGACGCTCAGCGCCGGGCCCCAGACCGGGTAGTCCCGCATCTGGAGGAAGGTCGGGCCGGGGCGCAGCACGATCCCGCTCAGCAGTTCCTTCCAGTGCAGGCGCGGGCCGGAGGGGACGGGTGCGGCGCCGGCGTGGTACGTCGAGCCGTCGCCGTACGGGTCCTCGCCGACGCTGAAGGCCCGGGTGTGGCCGGGGTTGTCGGCGTACGGGTCGGCGCCGTGGCCGCCGCCCTGGTGACCGCCCTGCTGGTGCTGCTGGTAGGGGTCGCCGAAGTACTCGGGCTCGCCGTACGGTTGCCCGTGCCCGTGCCCGTGCCTGTTGCCGTGCCCGTGTGCGTATCCCTGTCCGCCGTGTCCGCCGCCTCCGCGGGGCCACTGCTGCGGGGGGTGCGACGGCGCCGCCTGGCCTCCTCCGGGGCCGTACTGCTGTCCGTACGGCCCCGGAGGGGCCTGCTGCGGTTGTTGTTGCGGGGTGCGGTTGTTGTCCCGGCCGCGTCCGATCCTGAATCCAGCCACGCATTCGAACGTACCCGGTCCCGCTGTGTCCGGTGTCCGGAGCCGGGTAACCGGGGGACCTTTGCGGCCGAGCTGTGACATCCCCTAGGGGGATCCCGGGGGTCCGGCGGAGGTCCGCACAGGGGGCCACGGACCCGGCGGCCCTCGCGACCGCCGGTGACTCTCTCCCGGGGCGCCGGTGACTCGGCTCCCGAGCGGCGGCCTCGGCTCTCCGAGCGCCGGGGACCTCCGTCCCGGGCCATGTGCGGCCTGCGGTGCCGGGGTTGTTCCGGGCCATGTGCGGCCTGCGGCTCCCGAGCGGCGGCCTCGGCTCTCCGAGTGCCGGGGACCTCCGTTCCGGGCCATGTGCGGCCTGCGGTGCCGGGGTTGTTCCGGGCCATGTGCGGCCTGCGGCTGCCGGGGCTGTCCCGGGCCTTCGGCCCGGGGGCTGCGCCGGCCGTGTCTCCACTCGGCCGCCCGTCGCCCCGCCTCAGCCGAGGAACACCGAGGTGCTGAACGTGACCAGGGGCCGGTGCCGGTCCCCCGCGCCCGGGTGGACGGCGATGACGTCCGCGTTCTCGCCCCGGTGCGTACGGGTCACGATGTCCGCGCGCCCGTCCCCGTCGAAGTCCGCGCGGCGGAGCAACTCGGTGACGGGGGCGGTCTCGCCGGCCGGGAGCGGGGGCGCGGGTGGTAGTGGCACGGCCTGGAACGTGTACCGGCCGCCGGGCCGGCCGGGGCCGTCGGGGCCGCCGCGCAGGAGCGCGCCCTCCGCCTGTGCGCCGGGGACCAGGGGGCCGGTGGCGTGGACCAGGTCGTCGTAGCCGTCGCCGTCCGTGTCCGGCCGCGGTGTGGGGGCGGCGAGCACGGGGCCCGCACCCG
Source organism: Streptomyces marianii (assembly GCF_005795905.1). Taxonomy (NCBI): domain Bacteria; kingdom Bacillati; phylum Actinomycetota; class Actinomycetes; order Kitasatosporales; family Streptomycetaceae; genus Streptomyces; species Streptomyces marianii. The sequence goes on along the minus strand of NZ_VAWE01000001.1, from coordinate 3,940,057 downwards.
GCGCTGCGGCTGTGGCGCCGCGCGGCGCGCCGGTGCGTCCGAAGGGGCCGCGCAGGAAGCTCACCCGGCCCTCGCTCGCGGTCACCGCGAGGTCCTGGGCGCCGTCGCCGTCGAAGTCGCCGCAGACGGGGTGGTCGGGCCACTCGTTGCCGTACCGGGCCTGCTCGGGGATCCGCAGGACGACCGCCCTCCCGGTGAGTCCGGACGGGCTGCCGAAGAGCAGCTGCAGCGGGACGGGCGGGCGTCCGGTGCCGTCGTACGGGGGGTCCGTGGCGACGACCAGGTCGCTGAAGCCGTCCCCGTCCAGGTCGCACGCGGCGGCGGCGTCGAAGGCGGCGGGCAGGGTGCCGGCGACGGGTGCGCCGTTGGCGCGCGGCGACAGGAGCTGGCGGACGGCCGGGGAGACGGGGCCCTTCGTGGCGGAGGCGGTCGCGGTGCCGCCGCCGGTGCCGTACACGATGCCGATGCCCGCGTCGTCGTCGTGGCCCGCTCCGGGCGCCTTGACCAGGTCGTTGAGGACGAGGTCCCGGTGGCCGTCGCCGTTGAAGTCCTCCGGTACACGGCTGCCGCCGCCGCGCGGGACCGGGAGGGCCGGGGGCGCCGCCTGGTCCGCGAGGGCCCGCGGCGGGGCCGAGCGGGGTGCGGCTTGGCGTTCGGGCCCGGAGCGGGAGGGCGGGACGAGGCCGCAGCCGGCCAGCGGCGCCAGCAGCAGCGCGACCGCGCCCGTCAGCGCGGCCTTGCGCAGTAGACGCACCACGACGGCACCACTCCCGTTCGTCCATCCGCTTTGCCGGGCCCGGGAAGCGGAACCCCGGGCCGCATCATCATGCCCCTGTCAGATGCATCAGCCAATGGCCGGATGGCCGGCAGTTCGCCGGGCCCGGGAGCGGCCCGGTGCCACGTCGCCGCACACGCAGAAGCGGCCGGTCCTGCCCCCGAGGCAGATCCGGCCGCTTGCCGCTCGTCCTTGCGGACGACTACTTCACGGGTTCCGGTTCCGGGTCCGGCGAGTCCGCCGGTGCCGTGTCGTCCGCGTCGCCGTCGTCACCCGGGCCGGCCGGGGTCTTCACCGAGTCGAGCAGCAGCTGGGCCACGTCGACGACCTGGAGGGACTCCTTGGCCTTGCCCTCGCCCTTCTTGCCGTTGACCGAGTCGGACAGCATCACCAGGCAGAACGGGCAGGCGGTGGAGACGATGTCCGGGTTGAGGGACAGGGCCTCGTCGACGCGCTCGGTGTTGATGCGCTTGCCGATCCGCTCCTCCATCCACATGCGGGCGCCGCCGGCGCCGCAGCAGAAGCCGCGCTCCTTGTGGCGGTGCATCTCCTGCTGGCGCAGGCCGGGCACCTTGTCCATGATCTCGCGCGGGGGCGTGTAGACCTTGTTGTGGCGGCCCAGGTAGCAGGGGTCGTGGTAGGTGATCAGGCCCTCGACCGGGGTCACCGGGATCAGCTTGCCCTCGTCGATGAGGTGCTGGAGCAGCTGGGTGTGGTGGATGACCTCGAACTCACCGCCGAGCTGAGGGTACTCGTTGGCGATGGTGTTGAAGCAGTGCGGGCAGGTGGCGACGATCTTCTTGGCGGCCTTCGGCTTCTTCGTGGACTCGTCCACCTCCCCGTCCTCGCCGAGGGACTCGCCGAAGGCCATGTTCAGCATGGCCACGTTCTCCTGGCCGAGTTGCTGGAACAGGGGTTCGTTGCCGAGGCGGCGGGCGGAGTCACCGGTGCACTTCTCGTCCCCGCCCATGATCGCGAACTTGACGCCCGCCATGTGCAGCAGCTCGGCGAAGGCCTTGGTGGTCTTCTTGGCCCGGTCCTCCAGGGCGCCGGCGCAGCCGACCCAGTACAGGTAGTCGACCTCGGTGAGGTCCTCGACGTCCTTGCCGACGATCGGGACCTCGAAGTCGACCTCCTTGGTCCACTCGACGCGCTGCTTCTTGGCCAGGCCCCAGGGGTTGCCCTTCTTCTCCAGGTTCTTGAGCATCGTGCCCGCCTCGGACGGGAACGAGGACTCGATCATCACCTGGTAGCGGCGCATGTCGACGATGTGGTCGATGTGCTCGATGTCGACCGGGCACTGCTCCACACACGCGCCGCAGGTGGTGCACGACCACAGCACGTCCGGGTCGATGACGCCGTTCTCCTCGGCGGTGCCGATCAGCGGGCGCTCGGCCTCGGCCAGCGCGGCGGCCGGGACGTCCTTGAGCTGCTCCTCGGACGCCTTCTCCTCGCCCTCCATGGTCTTGCCGCCGCCGGCCAGCAGGTACGGGGTCTTGGCGTGCGCGTGGTCGCGCAGCGACATGATCAGCAGCTTCGGGGAGAGCGGCTTGCCGGTGTTCCAGGCGGGGCACTGCGACTGGCAGCGGCCGCACTCGGTGCAGGTGGAGAAGTCGAGGATGCCCTTCCAGGAGAACTGCTCGACCTGGGAGACGCCGAAGACGTCGTCCTCGCCCGGGTCCTCGAAGTCGATCTCCTTGCCGCCCGAGGTCATCGGCTGCAGGGCGCCCAGCGCGGTCTCGCCGGTGGCGTTGCGCTTGAACCAGATGTTGGGGAAGCCCAGGAAGCGGTGCCAGGCCACACCCATGTTGGTGTTCAGCGACACCGTGATCATCCAGATCAGCGAGACGCCGATCTTGATCATGGCGGTGAAGTAGACCAGCGTCTGCAGGGTGGGGACGCTCAGCCCGTCGAAGGCCAGGACGAGCGGGTACGAGACGAAGTACGCGGCCTCGTAGTGGTCCACGTGATGGATCGCGCCCTCCAGTCCGCGGAGGGCGAGGATCGCGAGGCCGATGGTCAGGATGACGTACTCGACGAAGTACGCCTGCCATGCCTTGGAGCCGGCGAAGCGCGACTTGCGGCCCGCGCGGGACGGCAGGTTCAGCAGCCGGATCGCGATGAGCGCGAGGATGCCGACGACGGTCATCAGGCCGATGAACTCGATGTACATCTCGAAGGGCAGGAACCCGCCCAGGACCGGCAGGGTCCAGTCGGCCTCGAACAGCTGGCCGTACGCCTGTGCGAGCGTCGGCGGCAGCGTCAGGAAGCCGATCGCGACGAACCAGTGGGCGAAGCCCACGATCCCCCAGCGGTTCATCCGGGTATGGCCGAGGAACTCCTTGACCAGGGTGACCGTACGGGCCTTGGGATCGTCGGTACGGCTGCCCGCAGGCACGGGCTGACCGAGCTTCACGAACCGGTAGATCTGCGCGACGGCTCGGGCGATGAGCGCAACGCCGACCACGGTCAGGACCAGCGACACGATGATCGCGGCGAGTTGCATTTGGGGGCTCCTCGGGCCTGCGAGGGTGGGGAATCAGCACTTACTAAGCGGTAACTTATCCAGTCCGTGCCGAGCGTACCCACTTATTCCGTCGCACTGTAGCCAGGTGGGCGGTGATCTGCGTCGCTCAGGGCACCCTGAGTGCGGGGCGGGAGCAGGGCCGGAAGCGTGCGCGCCAGGACGGCCAGATCCAGCCCGATCCAATGGTGCTCCACGTAGTGCTGGTCGAGCAGCTCCGGTTCGTCCCAGGGCAGCGTCGAGCGCCTGTGCAGCTGGGCGGGGCCGGTGAGGCCGGGGCGGACGGTCTGCCGCCAGGGGGCGGCTGCGCGGGGGTCCTCCGGAGCCAGGGCCGCCGGGCCGACCAGGGACATCTCGCCGGTGACCACATGGGGCAGTCTGGAGAGCAGATCCAGCCGCCAGCGGCGGGTGCGCAGTGAGCGGACGGTGAAGGGATACCCGCGGAGCCCCGTCTTCAGCTCCCGCGCGACGATCCCACCGGGTGGGCGGCGCAGGGCGAGGGAGCAGGCCGCGGTGGCCAGCAGTGGTGCGGCGAGGATCAGCAGCAGTGTGCCGAGGGTCAGGTCGAGGAGACGCTTGGGGTCCGGGGGCCGCGCGGTCGGGGCCCATGGGGCCGGTCCCGCCGATCGCGCCGACTGCACGGGACGCAAGGCACTCACCTGACCGTTCTGTCTTTTCTCAGTCGATACCTGGTGGTTTCTGTCCAGTAAGACGCGTCTATGAACCTTTCGCGTGCTTTGCAGAACGATGGCACGGTGGGCTTGGGGGTGTGTGCAGGCCGCGCCGGGCGGGCAGGCGAAGAGGGGCGGCACTATAGTTGAGTCGACTCGACTCAGGTCTGTTGACGCCGTGAGGCGGTTGGTGCATCCTTGAGCCAGTTCCACTCAAGTCCACTGGAGGAATCGAAATGGCACGTGCGGTCGGCATCGACCTGGGCACGACTAACTCCGTCGTCAGCGTTCTGGAGGGCGGTGAGCCCACCGTCATCACCAACGCCGAGGGCGCCAGGACCACGCCGTCCGTCGTCGCCTTCGCCAAGAACGGTGAGGTGCTCGTCGGCGAGGTCGCGAAGCGTCAGGCGGTGACCAACGTGGACCGGACGATCCGCTCGGTGAAGCGCCACATGGGCACCGACTGGGCGATCGAGCTGGACGGGAAGAACTTCAACCCGCAGCAGATCTCCGCGTTCATCCTGCAGAAGCTGAAGCGGGACGCCGAGTCGTACCTGGGCGAGAAGGTCACGGACGCCGTCATCACCGTCCCCGCGTACTTCAACGACTCCGAGCGCCAGGCCACCAAGGAGGCCGGTGAGATCGCGGGTCTGAACGTCCTGCGCATCGTCAACGAGCCGACCGCCGCCGCGCTGGCGTACGGCCTCGACAAGGACGACCAGACGATCCTCGTCTTCGACCTCGGTGGCGGTACCTTCGACGTCTCGCTGCTGGAGATCGGCGACGGCGTCGTCGAGGTGAAGGCCACCAACGGCGACAACCACCTCGGTGGTGACGACTGGGACCAGCGCGTCGTCGACTACCTGGTGAAGCAGTTCGCCAGCGGGCACGGCGTCGACCTGTCCAAGGACAAGATGGCTCTCCAGCGTCTCCGCGAGGCCGCGGAGAAGGCGAAGATCGAGCTGTCGTCCTCCACCGAGACGACGATCAACCTCCCCTACATCACGGCGTCCGCCGAGGGCCCGCTGCACCTGGACGAGAAGCTCACGCGCGCCCAGTTCCAGCAGCTGACCGCGGACCTGCTGGAGCGCTGCAAGACCCCGTTCCACAACGTGATCAAGGACGCGGGCATCCAGCTCTCCGAGATCGACCACGTGGTCCTCGTCGGCGGCTCGACCCGCATGCCGGCCGTCGCCGAGCTCGTAAAGGAGCTGACCGGCGGCAAGGAGGCCAACAAGGGCGTGAACCCGGACGAGGTCGTGGCGATCGGCGCCACCCTCCAGGCCGGTGTCCTCAAGGGCGAGGTCAAGGACGTCCTGCTCCTCGACGTGACCCCGCTGTCCCTCGGCATCGAGACCAAGGGCGGCATCATGACCAAGCTCATCGAGCGCAACACGACGATTCCGACGAAGCGCTCGGAGATCTTCACGACGGCCGAGGACAACCAGCCGTCCGTGCAGATCCAGGTCTACCAGGGCGAGCGCGAGATCGCGGCGTACAACAAGAAGCTCGGCATGTTCGAGCTCACCGGCCTCCCGCCGGCCCCGCGCGGCGTCCCGCAGATCGAGGTCTCCTTCGACATCGACGCCAACGGCATCATGCACGTGACCGCCAAGGACCTGGGCACGGGCAAGGAGCAGAAGATGACCGTCACCGGCGGCTCCTCGCTGCCGAAGGACGAGGTCGACCGGATGCGCCAGGAGGCCGAGCAGTACGCGGAGGAGGACCACCGCCGCCGTGAGGCCGCCGAGACCCGGAACCAGGCCGAGCAGCTCGTCTACCAGACCGAGAAGTTCCTCAAGGACAACGAGGACAAGGTCCCCGGTGAGATCAAGACCGAGGTCGAGACGGCGGTGAACGAGCTCAAGGAGAAGCTGAAGGGCGAGTCCGCCGAGGGCGACAACACGGCGGAGATCCGTACCGCCACCGAGAAGGTCGCGGCGGTCTCCCAGAAGCTCGGCCAGGCCATGTACGCCGACGCCCAGGGCCAGCAGGCCGCGGGCGGCGCGGACGCCGGGGCCTCCCAGGCGAAGGCCGACGACGACGTCGTCGACGCCGAGATCGTGGACGACGAGAAGGACCACAAGGACCAGAAGGGTGGCGCTGCCTGATGACGGAGGAGACCCCGGGTTTCGAGGAGAAGCCCGACGTCCCCTCCGGCGCCACTCCCGATGACGCGGCGCAGGCCGCCGCCTCCTCCGCGGACGAGGGGGCGGCCCAGGCCGGGGACGCAGCACAGACGGCCCGCACGGCTGCCGACGCGGGGCTGACGGCCCAGCTGGACCAGGTCCGGACCGCGCTCAACGAGCGCACGCTGGACCTGCAGCGGCTGCAGGCCGAGTACCAGAACTACCGCCGTCGGGTGGAGCGGGACCGGATCACGGTCAAGGAGATCGCGGTCGCGCAGCTCCTGACCGAGCTCCTGCCCGTGCTCGACGACATCGGCCGGGCCCGCGAGCACGGCGAACTGGTCGGCGGCTTCAAGTCGGTGGCGGAATCGCTGGAGACCGTCGCCGCCAAGATGGGGCTGCAGCAGTTCGGCAAGGAGGGCGAGCCCTTCGACCCGACGGTCCACGAGGCCCTGATGCACAGCTACGCGCCGGACGTCACCGAGACGACCTGTGTGGCGATCCTGCAGCCGGGCTACCGGATCGGCGAGCGGACCATCCGGCCGGCGCGGGTCGCGGTGGCCGAGCCGCAGCCGGGTGCCCAGCCGAAGGAGCAGGCGGCCGAGCAGGCGACGGACGAGGAGAGCGGTGGCCCGGACGAGGGCTGACGCAGGCGGCAGGCACCGGAAGGAGGGACGTCGATGAGCACGAAGGACTTCGTCGAGAAGGACTACTACAAGGTCCTCGGCGTCCCCAAGGACGCCACCGACGCGGAGATCAAGAAGGCGTACCGGAAGCTCGCCCGCGAGAACCACCCGGACGCCAACAAGGGCGACGCGAAGGCCGAGGAGCGCTTCAAGGAGATCTCCGAGGCCAACGACGTGCTCGGCGACCCCAAGCGGCGCAAGGAGTACGACGAGGCGCGGGCGCTCTTCGGCAACGGTGGCTTCCGGGCCGGTCCCGGAGCCGGAGGAACGTTCAACTTCGACCTGGGCGACCTCTTCGGGGGCGCCCAGACCGGGGGCGCGGGCGCCGGCGCCGGCGGCGCCGGCGGCTTCGGCGGCGGACTCGGGGACGTCTTCGGCGGCCTGTTCAACCGCGGGGCCGGCACGGGGCCCCGTACCCAGCCGCGCCGCGGCCAGGACATCGAGTCGGAGGTGACGCTCAGCTTCACCGAGGCGGTGGACGGGGCCACGGTCCCGCTGCGGATGTCCAGCCAGCAGCCCTGCAAGGCCTGTTCGGGCACCGGCGACAAGAACGGCACGCCCCGGGTGTGCCCGACCTGCGTCGGCACCGGCCAGGTCTCGCGCGGCGGCAGCGGGTCCTTCTCGCTGACCGACCCCTGCGTGGACTGCAAGGGCCGCGGGCTGATCGCCGAGAACCCCTGCGAGGTCTGCCACGGCAGCGGCCGCGCCAAGTCGTCCCGGACCATGCAGGTCCGCATCCCCGCCGGGGTGAGCGACGGCCAGCGGATCCGGCTGCGCGGCAAGGGCGCACCGGGTGAGCGCGGCGGACCGGCCGGCGATCTGTACGTGGTGGTCCACGTCGGGGAGCACCCGGTCTTCGGGCGCAGGGGCGACAACCTCACCGTCACGGTGCCGGTCTCCTTCACGGAGGCCGCGCTGGGCGGCGAGGTGAAGGTCCCGACCCTCGGCGGGCCTCCGGTCACCCTGAAACTGCCCGCGGGTACGCCGAACGGCCGTACGATGCGGGCCCGCGGCAAGGGCGCAGTCCGCAAGGACGGCACCCGGGGCGATCTGCTGGTCACCGTGGAGGTCTCGGTGCCCACGGAACTCGGCGACGAGGCACGTGAGGCACTGGAGGCGTACCGCAAGGCGACTGAGGGTCACGACCCGCGGGCAGAACTGTTCCAGGCTGCGAAGGGAGCATGACGCGATGGACGGCCGACGTCGACAGCCCGGATTCGGTGGCAGGGCCTATGAACTGACCGAGGAGACGCCGGTGTACGTCATCTCGGTGGCGGCTCAGCTGTCCGGACTGCACCCGCAGACCCTTCGGCAGTACGACCGCCTCGGTCTGGTCTCCCCGGACCGCACGGCGGGGCGCGGCAGGCGCTACTCGGCCCGGGACATCGAACTGCTCCGCCAGGTCCAGTCCCTGTCCCAGGACGAGGGCATCAACCTGGCCGGAATCAAGCGCATCATCGAGCTGGAGAACCAGGTGACGGCCCTGCAGGCCAAGGTCGCGGAACTGTCCGCGGCGGTCGAGGGCGCGGCGCTGGCCATGCAGCAGCGCGAGGCCCAGGTGCACGCGTCGTACCGGCGCGACCTGGTGCCCTACCAGGACGTGCAGCAGACGAGCGCGTTGGTGGTGTGGCGGCCGAAGCGGGACGGCTGAGCGCTCCCGCCGGTCCGTGGCGCAGGGAAGGCGGAGGAGGGACCGGGAGGTGTGGACCTCGCGGTCCCTCCTCACGCGCTCTGGGCCGGGGACCCGGCGGCCCGTACGCCCTCGCGGACCGCTGCGGGCCGGTCGAGGCGTCGACTCGCCCACCGGGGCGACCGGTCTTCTGTGAGCAGGGCGCCGGGTGGTGGCGGGTGTCCCCGGTGAAGGCCTCCCCGGCGAAGGTGTCGACGCGGGAGGAGCCGCGCGGCAGCCGTCCCCTGCCGGGCGCGATCCGTGCCGTCTCGCCGTGGTCGTCCCCCCGGCCCTACCGGCGTCCCCGGACCGCGACGCGATGTGCACCGGCGACAGGCTGAGCTCTACGGCGAGCCCCAGGGAGCCCGGTCACGGGTGCCGATCGGGGTGCGCGGCTGCGGTTCCGCGCGGGGAGCAGGCGATGCGCACCAACGGCAGGCCGGATCAGGCGACTTCGACGACACCCGCGGTGTGGTCGCGACGGACGGCGGGTCGGAGCCGGTCTGGTCCGTGGTCAGTGATCCTGCTCCAGGATCCCGGACTGGGCGATGAGATAGCCGAGTTGGGCCCGCGAGCCACTGCCGAGGGCGGAGGCGAGCTTGGCGATGTGGGCCCGGCACGTGCGGACGTTCATCCCGAGACGGCGGGCGATGGCCTCGTCCACGTGGCCTTCGACGAGGAGTTTCGCGATGGAGCGCTGGACGCCGCTGACACCGTCCGGTTCGGGGGCGTACGCGACGACCTGGTCGTCCCAGGCGACGCCGTGGAGCCAGAACTGCTCGAAGACACCGACGAGATACTGCACCAGACCCTCGTGGCGCAGCTCCAGGGCGACCCTGCGGTCGCTGCGTGCCGGGATGAAGGCCACCTTGCGGTCGACGATGATGAGCCGGTCGATGATCTCCTCGAGGGTGCGGAACTCCGCGCCGTACGCGGCGACCCGCTCCACGTAGGCCATGGTGGCCGGGTGGTGACGTGCCGTGTGCTGGTACAGCGTGCGCATGGAGACGCCCCGGTCGACAAGCATCCCCACGCGTCGCAGCCCCTCCTGGAGGGTCGCCGGCCGGCGGCCGCTGCCCGGCTGCACCGTCAGCAGTTCCTCCCGGCACTCGGCGATGACCCGGTCCAGCGTCGCGTTGATGAGGTGGAGTCCCTCGAGGACGGTGATCGCGTGTGTCGTGGACGGATCGTGCGCGTTCAGTGTCATGAATGGCTCGAACGACTCCGCCAGTGAGATGGTGAGTCGTCTGCGCTCCTGGATCTCCCGCTCTATGGGGTGCATCAGCTGGTGCAGGGCGACGGACGGCGGAACCGGACGAAGCCACTCGGTGTCGTCGGGGTCGGGGCGCAACATGCCCAGATCCATGAGGCACGGCGCGTCGGTCACCTCCGACCGGGCTATGCGGCCACTGCGCAGAGCGGACGCATACAGGTTCTTACCGGCCTCGCACAGCTCGTCGTGACTGTGCTTATCTCCCCCATCGCCCTGTTTCGTCTCCATATGCACCCCCCTCAGGGTCCTGAATTGCAGGAACATGATGCCTGGCCGCGCTGGTGAAGGCGTTCGGAGTGAGCCATCGTTCTAGACGCGGGGGGAGGTAGTGATTAATAGAGGTGGAGATCGGCCATGACCAGGATGGTTCGTGCACTGTGCGCTATAGCCGTTGCGGCTGCTCTCGGCGGTCTCGCGGTGAGCGGTGAGCCGACGTGGGAGTCGGTGCCCATGACGGTGAGCGCGATCCCGGGCGAACCCACTTGGGAGAGCGCGCCGGCGGACGCAGACGCGTGAGCATGCCCCCGGACGATCGCGTCTTCCGGCGGGAGATGGCGACCGCGTACCGATCCGGGTGGCATTTCATCGACCTCGTCACGGCAATCCCCCACCGTGGCGACTCGCTGATGGTCACTCTCTTCGGGGAACCGATCGTCGTCGCCCGCGAGGACGACGAGGACGTCCGCGCCTACCGGTGCCTTCGCCGGCCCCGCGGGGCCCCACGCCCCGTCCGCTGTGCCATCCGGTACGGCATGATCTTCGTCAATCTCGACCAGCGCGACCACCAGCTGGTCGAACGCGAGACCACCACCGCCACCCCCCGCAGTGCCTGAGCGATTCCCCCGTCGTTCAAGATCGCTCAGGCGCTTCCCCCACACAGCGGCGCCATCGTGGACCTGAAACACGATGGCGCCGCTGTGCTGTGCGCGGAACACGATGGCGCCGCTGTGCTGTGCGCGGAACACGACGGTGCCGCGGGCCGTGCGCCTGCGGCGGGCGCCTGCGCGCTGGGAGCGGGGCCGGCCCGGCATCCCGCCATGCCGTGCGCGTCCGCTACGCCCGGCCCATCGCGCGGGTCAGCGCGATCTCGATGACCACGCGGTCCGGGTTCGGCGACGGCGTGCGGCCGTAGCGCTCCGCGTAGCGGGCGACCGCGTCGGCGACGGCCTCCGGGTCCGTGCGGACCGTTGCCCGGCCCTCGAGCGTCGCCCAGCGGCCCTTGTCCACCTGGCAGACCGCGACCGCCGCCCCCTCGGGCCCGGCGGCCAGCACGTTGGCGACCTTGCGGCTGTTCTTGTTGGTGATCACCCGGGCGACGCCCTTCTCCCCGCCCTCCGGGTCGTACGTCACACCCACCGCCACGACGTGCGGAGTGCCGTCGGGGCGGGGAGTGGTGAGCGTGCACATGTGGTACTCGCGCCAGAAGCCGAGAAAGGACTCGTGGGGGCGGCTGGGGTCGATGGCCATGCCCGGAACCTACCCGCGGGAGTGCCCGTCGACGAATCCGAAGAAGGGGAGATGCGGATAGTTGAGCGGAACCGGCTCAACTTTGTGTACCGTAGAAGAGTCAGGGCGATACGCAGCCAAGGCGAGGAGGAGAAGCCGCACGTGGACGCCGAGCTGACCAACAGGAGCCGGGACGCGCTGAGCGCCGCGACCACCCGGGCCGTGTCCGAGGGACACGCCGATCTGACCCCCGCGCATCTGCTGCTGGCGCTGCTCGCGGGCCAGGACAACGAGAACATCACCGACCTGCTGGCGGCCGCCGACGCCGACCAGGCCGCGGTGCGGTCGGGAGCGGAGCGGGTCCTCGCGGACCTGCCCAGCGTGACGGGGTCGACCGTCGCGCCCCCGCAGCCCAACCGTGAGCTGCTCGCCGTCATCGCCGACGCCGACCGGAGGGCCAAGGAGCTCGGGGACGACTACCTCTCGACCGAGCATCTCCTCATCGGCGTCGCCGCCAAGGGCGGACGGGCCGCCGAGGTGCTCTCCGGAGAGGGCGCCACCGCGAGGAGGCTGCAGGAAGCGTTCGAGAAGGCACGAGGAGGGCGCCGGGTGACCACGCCCGACCCCGAAGGCCGGTACAAGGCCCTGGAGAAGTTCGGCACCGACCTCACGGCCGCGGCCAGGGAGGGCAAGCTCGATCCCGTCATCGGCCGCGACCAGGAGATCCGCCGGGTCGTCCAGGTGCTCTCCCGCCGCACCAAGAACAACCCCGTGCTGATCGGCGAGCCCGGCGTCGGCAAGACGGCCGTCGTCGAGGGCCTCGCGCAGCGCATCGTGAAGGGCGACGTACCGGAGTCCCTCCGCGACAAACGGCTGGTCGCCCTCGACCTCGGCGCCATGGTCGCCGGCGCCAAGTACCGCGGCGAGTTCGAGGAGCGGCTCAAGACCGTCCTCTCCGAGATCAAGGAGAGCGAGGGCCAGATCATCACCTTCATCGACGAGCTGCACACCGTCGTGGGCGCGGGCGCCGGCGGCGACTCCGCCATGGACGCCGGCAACATGCTGAAGCCGATGCTCGCCCGCGGCGAGCTGCGCATGGTCGGCGCCACGACCCTCGACGAGTACCGCGAGCGGATCGAGAAGGACCCGGCGCTGGAGCGCCGCTTCCAGCAGGTGCTGGTCGCCGAGCCCACGGTCGAGGACACGATCGCCATCCTCCGCGGCCTCAAGGGCCGCTACGAGGCCCACCACAAGGTGCAGATCGCGGACAGCGCCCTGGTGGCCGCCGCGACGCTCTCCGACCGCTACATCACCTCCCGCTTCCTGCCCGACAAGGCCATCGACCTCGTCGACGAGTCCGCGTCCCGGCTCCGGATGGAGATCGACTCCTCCCCGGTCGAGATCGACGAGCTGCAGCGCTCCGTCGACCGGCTGCGGATGGAGGAGCTCGCACTCTCCAAGGAGACCGACGAGGCGAGCATCCAGCGCCTGGAGAAGCTCCGCCGAGACCTCGCCGACAAGGAGGAGGAACTGCGCGGGCTGACGGCGCGCTGGGAGAAGGAGAAGCAGTCCCTCAACCGCGTCGGTGAGCTCAAGGAGAAGCTCGACGAACTCCGCGGCCAGGCCGAGCGGGCCCAGCGCGACGGCGACTTCGACACCGCGTCCAAGCTGCTGTACGGGGAGATCCCGACGCTGGAGCGGGAGCTGGAGGCCGCCAGCGAGGCCGAGGCCCGGCAGGAGGCCGCCAAGGACACCATGGTCAAGGAGGAGGTCGGCCCGGACGACATCGCCGACGTCGTCGCCTCCTGGACGGGCATCCCGGCCGGACGGCTACTGGAGGGCGAGACCCAGAAGCTGCTGCGCATGGAGGCGGAACTCGGCAGGCGGCTGATCGGCCAGACCGAGGCCGTGCAGGCCGTGTCCGACGCCGTGCGCCGCTCCCGGGCCGGGATCGCCGATCCCGATCGTCCCACGGGCTCGTTCCTCTTCCTCGGTCCGACCGGCGTCGGCAAGACCGAGCTGGCCAAGGCCCTCGCGGACTTCCTCTTCGACGACGAGCGGGCCATGGTCCGCATCGACATGTCGGAGTACGGCGAGAAGCACAGCGTGGCGCGGCTCGTCGGCGCCCCGCCCGGGTACGTGGGCTACGAGGAGGGCGGCCAGCTCACCGAGGCGGTCCGCCGCCGCCCGTACAGCGTGGTGCTGCTCGACGAGGTGGAGAAGGCCCACCCCGAGGTCTTCGACGTCCTGCTGCAGGTCCTCGACGACGGCCGGCTGACCGACGGGCAGGGCCGGACGGTGGACTTCCGCAACACCATCCTGATCCTGACGTCCAACCTCGGCAGCCAGTTCCTGGTGGAGCCGCTGACCGGAGCGGAGGAGAAGAAGCAGCAGGTCCTGGAGACCGTACGGGCCTCGTTCAAGCCGGAGTTCCTGAACCGGCTGGACGATCTCGTCGTCTTCTCGGCCCTGGACAAGGAAGAGCTGGCCCACATCGCCGAGCTCCAGATCGCACGGCTCGCCAAGCGGCTCGCCGAACGCCGGCTCACCCTGGACGTCACCCCGGAGGCCCTGGAGTGGCTGGCCGACGAGGGCAACGACCCGGCCTACGGCGCGCGGCCGCTGCGCCGGCTGGTCCAGACGGCGATCGGCGACCGGCTCGCCAAGGAGATCCTCGCCGGCGAGGTGGAGGACGGCGACACGGTCCGCGTCGACCGCGCCGACGGCGGCCTGATCGTGGGTCCGGCGCAGTGAGCCACGCCCGGGTGGGGGTTGCCAGCCCCCGCCCGGGATGCGGGAGGATGGCCGCATCCGTACGAAGGGAAACACCCGGTGAGTATCGACCCGTCCTCGATTCCGAACTTCGGGGGCCAGCCCCAGCCTCAGGCCGCGTCAGGACCGGCGGGCCCGGTCGTCCCCGACCAGGACCTGGTCAAGCAGCTCCTCGACCAGATGGAGCTGAAATACGTCGTCGACGACGAGGGTGACCTCGCGGCGCCGTGGGAGGAGTTCCGCACGTACTTCATGTTCCGCGGCGAGAACGAGCAGCAGGTCTTCTCGGTGCGGACGTTCTACGACCGCCCCCACGCGCTCGAGGACAAGGCCCAGGTCCTCGATGCCGTCGACGACTGGAACCGCCGCACGCTGTGGCCGAAGGTCTACACGCACACCCACGAGGAGGAGGGACAGCCCACGACCGTCCGCCTCATCGGCGAGGCCCAGATGCTGATCGGCACGGGCGTGAGCCTCGAGCACTTCGTCTCGTCGACGGTCAGCTGGGTGCGCGCGGCCATCGAGTTCGACAAGTGGCTGGTGGAGCATCTCGGCCTCACCCCGGCCGGGGAGCCGGCGGACGAGAAGCCCGCCGACGACGCCTGAGCGGACCGGCGGTCCGAGCGCCCCGGCCCCAAGGGGCGCCGGGCGGTGAGCACACCCCCGCGGGGGCTCACAGCGCGGTCGGGGCGACGGTCAGGTACGTCCCGTAGCAGAACGAGAGCCCGGCCAGTGCGGCGATCACCGTGATCGCCGCCCTGGGCCGGGCTCTCGCCAGTGCGGCGGCCAGCGGCAGCAGCAGCGGGAACGCCGGCAGCAGGAAACGCGGCTTGGACTCGAAGAAACCGGAACCGCCGATCGTGATCAGCACCAGCACCCCCGTGTACACCAGCAGCGACATGGGCGGCCGGTCCAGCACGAAGAGGGCGAAGAGCAGGACGCCGGCCCCCGCGATCACCAGCGCCATCGGGAAGCCGAAGAACGTCGGTGCGGTCACCATGCTGCGGATGACCTTCAGCGACCCGATTCCCAGGTCGAAGCGCGAGGTCCAGCCGCTCTGCACGGCGAAGTAGCCGCCGAGCACATCGCCCTTGCGGACCCCGACCCAGAGCACGTAGCCCAGCCAGCCGGCGGGCGCCAGCGCGGCGGCGGCCCAGACGGGTGCCCGGGCGCCCTTCGCGCCCCGCCGTCTCCACAGCTCGCAGCCGGCCACCACGCTGACGGCCGCGGCGACCGCGATGCCGTTGGGCCGGGTCAGCCCGGCGAGCCCGGCGAGCGTTCCGGCCCACAGCCAACGGCCGGTCGCCAGCGCGTACAGCGACCAGGCGGCGAACGCCGTGAGCAGCGGCTCGGTGTAGGCCATGGACAGGACGACCGCGTGCGGCAGCAGCCCCCACAGCAGCACGACGAGGGTCGCGAGCCCGCGGCCGTGGAGCCGCTCGACGACCGCGTAGATGCCCCATGCCGCCACGCCCGCCGCGGCCCACGAGAGCGCCAGTCCCGCGGTGCCTCCGGTGACCGGCAGCACGGACGTGACGGCCCGGATCAGTCCCGGGTAGAGCGGGAAGAAGGCGAGATCGGACTGGACGGCCCCGTCCGGCCAGTACACCGTGCGGCCGTAGCCGTTCGCGGCGATGCCGACGTACCACTTGGAGTCCCACGAGGTGGCGAGCAGCGCCCGCGGCGACCGGCCGATGTGCCACGCCCACAGGGCCGCCACGACCATGCCGGTCAGCCGTTCGGCCGCGAACAGTCCCAGGGCGGGCGCCGCCCGGTGGAGCGCCGCGCGCGGGCGGGCGAGGGACCGGTCGTCGGCGGACGTTGCCTTGTCGAAGGTCTCGGCGAACAGGGGGCACCTCCGTGCACGCGCGGGTGCGGTCACCCCGACCTTCGGCGGTGCGCGCGCGCTGCGCGACCGCTGGCAGCCGCCCGGGTGGATCGCCCGCACCGGCGGGCCGGACACGCGTGTCGCCGTGACAGCGGAGGCCCGGACGCCAGGGCCGTGTTCCGAAGGTCCCGTCTGGGCGGGGCCTCGGAGACGCACCCTCGCGGTGCTGCCGGTCGTCGGCGCAGCCCGCTGCGCTCTCCTCCCTCCGCCTTGCGATCTTCCCCTCGGCCCGGAGGGCCTGGGGAGACCCCACCCCCTCGGCCGGAGGGCCTGGGGAGACCCCACCCCCTCGGCCGGAGGGCCTGGGGAGACCCCACCCCCTCGGCCGGAGGGCCTGGGGAGACCCTATGCACCAGAGGCCCCCGCCCCGCCCTGCGGGCGGACGGCCATGCTTTTGAAGCACCCCCTGGGGCTGCTCCCGGGGAATGCGGGGACGGTCCTCCGGGGCGGGTCACGAAGGCCTCGGTCCGAAGACGTCCTGATGGGGCCGCACCGCTGGGCTCGGGGACGCGGCACTGTCCGTCGTATTCCGACCGCACACGGGAAGGAGCCGTCCATGAGCGTCGATGCGATCGTGCACGCCGAGTGCCTGCGGTCGACAGGGTCGCGGACCAGCATCTGGCGGCGATGACGGACCGCACTCGCTGGGGATGGGCGGCGGCGGCCGGGTCCGCTACCGGGGCTAATCGCAGTGCTTCCCCGTTTACGGGGGGGGGTGAAGCGATTCTCAGTGCTGTTCTGACGCGCGGACTAGAGCGGACGATTCTGCTGCTCGATGTACTGACGGACAATCGACGGTGGAGCCCCGTCGACTGACCCGGCGAAGTAGGAGCCGGACCACAGGCGCTGTGCCCGCCAGTAGTGCCGGATCAGCTCTGGGTACTCCTGGCGGAGCCTGCGTGAGCTGACGCCCTTGAGGCTGTTGACCAGCTTGGAGATGGCGACCTTGGGTGGGAAGTTCACCAGTAGGTGCACGTGGTTGGTCTCGCCGTTGAACTCGACCAGCTCGGTTTCGAAGTCCTCGCAGACGCTGCGCATGATCTCCTCCATGCGCTTCAAGTGGGCGTTGGTGAAGACGTTGTGCCGGTACTTCGTCACGAAAACCAAGTGCACGTGCATGACGAACGTGCAGTGTCTACCAGTGCGGATGTTCTGATAGTCAGCCATAAACCAACTGTAGTACGATCGTTGGCATGCGGCTCAGGTACTCCTTCCGCGTGTACCCGAACGCTCCTCAGCGCACGGCGTTGGCGAAGGCGTTCGGGTGTGCCCGCGTGGTCTGGAACGACGGGCTGTGTCTGCGCCAGGACGCCTACAAGCAGGGCGCCGAGCGGCCGAAGGCGGCGGAGCTGTCGAAGCGGTTGGTCACCGAGGCGAAGAAGACCGAGGAACGGGCCTGGCTGTCCGAGGTGTCGGCCGTGGTCCTCCAGCAGTCCCTGCGGGACCTGGAGACCGCCTACTCCAACTTCTTCGCGTCGAAGAACGGCACCCGCAAGGGTCCGAAGACGGGGCCGCCGAAGTTCAAGAAGAAGACCAGCCGCCAGGCGATCCGGTTCACCACGAACGCTCGCTTCTCCGTGACCGCTGACGGCAAGCTCCGCCTGCCGAAGATCGGTGACGTGGAAGTCCGCTGGTCCCGAGACCTTCCCTCCGCTCCGTCGTCCGTGACGATCATCAAGGACGCAGCCGGCAGGTACTTCGCCAGCTTCGTCGTGGAGGCCGAGGACAAGCCGCTGCCGGAGCTGGACCTGGACGACACCGAGACCGGTATCGACCTGGGCCTGTCGACCTACGCGGTCCTGCGCGGCCGGAAGATCAGCTCGCCGAAGTTCTTCCGCCGCCAGGCCAAGAAGCTCAAGCGGGCTCAGCGCAAGCTGTCCCGAGCCCGGAAAGGCTCGAACAACCGTCGCAAGGCCAAGCTCGCCGTAGCGAAGATCCACGCACGCATCGCCGACCAGCGACGCGACTTCATCGAGCAGGAAACCACCAAGATCACGCGCGAGAGCCAAGCCGTGTACCTGGAAGACCTGAACGTGAAGGGCATGGGGACCGCCAAGGGCAAGCGCGGCAAGTCCGTCCACGACCAGTCGCTCAGCATGTTCGCCCGCACCCTCGAAGCCAAATGCGCACGGTACGGACGCACCTTCGCCAAGGCCTCCCGCTGGTTCCCCAGCACGCAACTGTGCTCCGCCTGCGGGTCGATCGAGGGGCCGAAGGGACTGGAAGGACTCAAGGTCCGGAACTGGGTGTGCTCCTGCGGGGCAGCCCACAACCGGGACGAGAACGCAGAACTCAACCTCCGCCGTGAAGGACGGCGCATCGTGGCCGAGGGACGCCCGGACACGCAAAACGCCTGCGGAGCCCACGTAAGACCCGGCACGCCGGGCAGCGGGTGATGAAACAGGAACCACCCGCGACCGCCGTCCAACAACGGCGGCCCGGTGGGAATCTCCCCCGTTCACGGGGGAGAGCGTCAATCGGTCAGCCCGGACACCTCGACTGTGATCCTGGTGTATGCCTCCCCGCGACACCCGAAGGACACCGAGTGGTAGCCACCGGCGGTGGTCAGCGCGCGAATGCCTTGTGGAGCCGTTTCGTCGCGTCGGCCAGTACGTCGACGCGCTTGCAGAATGCGAACCGGACGTAGGGTGCCCCCGTCTCTTTGTGGTCGTAGAAGACCGCGTTCGGGATGGCGACGACACCCGCCCGCTCGGGGAGGGCGCGGCAGAAGGCGAAGCCGTCGCTCTCACCGAGGGGGCGGATGTCGGTGGTGATGAAGTAGGTGCCTGCCGGCCGGAACACCTTGAAGCCCGCTTGCTCCAGACCGTCCGCGAGCAGCTCCCTCTTGCCCCGCATATCGGCGCGGAACTCCTCGAAGTAGCTGTCCGGCAGGCGCAGGGCCTCCGCGACCGCGTACTGGAAGGGGCCGGAGGCCACGTACGTCAGGTACTGCTTCGCGGAGCGAACGGCGGTGACGAGTTCTGCGGTACTGGTGACCCAACCGACCTTCCAGCCCGTGAACGAGAACGTCTTGCCCGCCGAGCCGATGGTCACGGTGCGCCCGCGCATCCCCGGGAAGGTCGCGACCGGCGTGTGCTCGCCGTCGAAGACCAGGTGCTCGTACACCTCGTCTGTGACGACCAGCAGATCGCGTTCGACCGCCAGCTCCGCGACGGCCGCGAGTTCGTCCCGGGTGAGGACGGTGCCGGTCGGGTTGTGCGGGGTGTTCAGCAGGATGACGCGGGTGCGGTCGGTGACGGCGTCGCGCAGCTCGTCCAGGTCCAGCGCGTAGGCCCCGTCCCGGGGCCGGAGGGTGACCGGTACGCGGGTACCCCCGGCCATGGCGATGCAGGCGGCGTACGAGTCGTAGTACGGCTCCAGGGCGATCACCTCGTCGCCGGGCTCGACGAGGGCCAGCAGCGAGGCCGCGATCGCCTCGGTGGCGCCGGCGGTGACCAGCACCTCGGTGTCGGGGTCGTACCCGAGGCCGTACCGGTCCCGCTGGTGGGCGGCGATCGCGGTGCGCAGCTCGGGCACGCCGGGGCCGGGCGGGTACTGGTTGCCGCGGCCGTTGCGCAGTGCGCGCACCGCCGCCTCCCGCACCTCCTCGGGGCCGTCGGCGTCCGGGAAGCCCTGGCCGAGGTTGATGGACCCGGTGCGCACGGCCAGCGCGGACATCTCGGCGAAGATCGTCGTCCCGAACTCGGCGAGGCGGCGGTTGAGCAGCGGCCGGGGGCCCGGTGCACGTCCTGGAGCTGTCATGCCGGCCATCCTGCGCGGAACCTCTGGACTAGGGGGCGTATTGCGTCGTGATCAATCTGCGAGATCTGCCTGCGCGGCAGGGTTTGGACCGGTAGACCTCTTTGGGTGACGCGAGCGCAACTGACGGATGTGGAGTGGGAGTTGATCGAGCCGTACCTGCCGATCGGCGAGTACGGCCCGTACCCCGAGCGGCTGCGGCAGCAGTTCGAGGGCGTGATCTGGAGGTTCAAGACAGGCGGGCAGTGGCGGGAGATGCCGACGGAGTTCGGCGCCTGGTCGACCGTCCACAACCGCTTCCGGCAGTGGCGTGACTCCGGCGTCTTCGAAGCCATCATGGAGGGCCTGGTCACGGAAGCCGCGAAGCGCGGCGAGGTGGACCTGTCCCTGGTCAGCATCGATTCCACCACCGCCCGGGCCCACCACGACGCTGCCGGGATGCACATGGACGAAGACGTCCTCACCGCTTTGGAGAAGGCTGCCGCCGAGACCGAGAAGGCCAGGTCAAAAGGGGCGACTGCGACGAACAAACCGGACAGGAGGCCGAAGGCGATCCCGTGCGGGAAGAGCGGCGGCGCATCCGGCGCCGACGAAAACTCCGGCTGAAGGCCGCCCTGCTCGGGCGTTCCAGGGGAGGGCAGACCAGCAAGATCCATGTCGTCGGCGACCGGAAGTGCCGCCCGCTGGCGTTCATACTGACCGCGGGCCAGGCCGCCGACAGCCCGCAGTTCATCCCCGTATTGGGGAAGGTGCGGGTGCGCATGCCCGTCGGCCGTCCGCGCACCCGGCCCGGCGCAGTCGCCGGGGACAAGGCGTACTCGTCCCGCGGCAACCGCGCCCACCTGCGCAAACGCCGTATCAAGGCGGTCATCCCGGAGAAGAAGGACCAGGCCGCCAACCGGAAGAAGAAGGGCTCCAGAGGCGGCCGGCCCGTCAGCCACGATGCCGACCTTTACAAGGAGCGGAACACCGTCGAGCGGCTGATCAACAAGCTGAAGGCCTGGCGAGGCATCGCCACGCGGTACGACAAGACCCCCGACAGCTACCTCGCCGGCCTCCACCTCCGCGCCTCGATGATCTGGCTCAGAGAGCTCACCCGGACCACCTGATGATCACAACCACATACGCTCCCTAGCTCAAGTCCGCTTTGGGCCGTGCGGGCCGCGGGCATCCCCCAGGCACGCCGGAAGCAACCTCGCTTCGGGGGGCGAAGGAGGGTGAGGTCAAATGATCGGAATCGTGATCGCCATCGGGGTGATCGTCGTCATCGGGCTCGTGGTGGCGGCGTCGAACGGCAGGCGCGGGGGGCGCTCGCGCCGCAGCAGCGGCGGCGGCAGCTGGTGGGCCGGCGGACACGGCGGTTCCTCCTGCGGCGGAGGATCCTCGTGCGGTGGCGGTGGCGGTGGCGGTGGCGGTGGTTGCGGAGGCGGCGACTGACCACGACCCGCACGACGGCGGGGCGGCTGACACGGGGCAGCCGGCCCGCCGGAACCGGGGCGCCCGGGCGGGGCGAACTCCCGCCGGGCGCCTTCCTGTTGACGGGCGATGCACTTATCCGCCGTCGTTGTGCACCTCCGCCATGGGTTTCTGTTGAACAGTTGAACCGTAAGGCCCCCCAGGGGATGGAATGCACGTCAAGTTGGGTAAAAGCGCTGTGGACGCCGCGTACTTCATGGTTCCCTCGCTGTTGAGAACATCCAGCCCTCGGACCGTCTGCGGACCCGAGTCGGCAGATCCCCCCACCCTCCCTGTGCTGCCTCCGGGGCGCCCCGGTCCACCCGTCACGCGTGTTTGCGGAGCCGACCCATGCTCACGACCCTGAAGACCTCCTATACCGACACCCGCGCGGCCGACCTGGCCTGGGCACTGGGTCGGGAGCCGCTGCCAGCGCTCGCCGAGCTCGATCTGGAACTGGGCGATACAAAACTGCAGTTGAGACTTCTGGGCGCCTCGCACCAGGTGCTGCTCGAAGGGGAGCACGGCACCTGCTCCGAGACGGTGGCGTGCATGCCCGGCCGCAGCACGCCGCTGCCCTTGGGCGTGGCGCGGCGTCTCGGGCACTGGGAGTACGAGTTCGCCGCGCGCGTGGAGACGCTGTCCGAGGGCTCTTTCGCGGGGCGCGCGCAGGAGTTGCTGGCGCTGGTGGCGGACCATCCGCACGGGCTGGCCGGCACGTTCCCCGGCTCGCCGCACGCGTTCACGGCGATGGTCGCCCAGCAGGTGGACGGCCAGATGCGGTGGCGGACCTGGCACGCGTACCCGCAGGAGGGTCAGTTGGTCGTGACCCGCACCCACGTCGGCGCGCGCGTGCCCGCCCCCCGCTGACCCCAGCCGTCGCCACGGCATTTCTGGGCAGTTGCACCCGTGTGGGTGACGCTTCGGTGTGGATGGGTGACGTAGCGTTACGGCATGATCGACCAGCCTGTGTCAGCACCGGTGGAGGGCGGGATGCGGCCACCGCCCGTCCGTCCGGACGCGGGCCGGTTCCTCGTCCTCCTCGTGGTCTTCGTCTGCGCTGCCTGCGGTCTGGTGTACGAGCTGGAACTCGTCGCCCTTGCCTCGTACTTGATCGGCGACTCCGTCACCCAGGCTTCCGTCGTCCTCTCCGTCATGGTCTTCGCGATGGGCGTCGGCTCGCTCCTCGCCAAGCGGCTGCGCTGCCACGCCGCCGTCGGCTTCGGACTGGTGGAGGCGGCGCTCGCGCTGATCGGCGGCTGCTCGGCCCTCGTGCTGTACGCGGCGTTCGCCTGGCTCGGTGAGGCCCGGTACGCGTTGGTGGCCTTCTCTCTCGCGATCGGGGTGCTGATCGGCGCCGAGATCCCGTTGCTGATGAGTCTGATCCAGCGGGCGTCCCGGCGCGGCGGCCGGAGCGAGGAGGACGCCGCGGGCACGGTCGCCGACCTCTTCGCGGCCGACTACGTGGGCGCGCTCGTCGGCGGTCTCGCCTTCCCCTTCCTGCTGCTGCCGTGGCTCGGCCAGCTGACCGGTGCGCTGCTCACGGGCGCGGTGAACGCGGTGGCGGGCGGGGCGCTGGTGCTGTGGCTGTTCCGGCGGGACATCTCGGCACGGTCGAGGTGGTGGCTGCTCGGGGCGAATCTGACCGTCCTGGCCGTGCTGGCCACCGCCACGGCGCTGGTCGCCGACTTCGAGGCGGCGGCGCGGCGGGCCGTGTACGGCGAGCCGGTGCGGGTGGCCGTGCACACCGGGGTGCAGGAGGTCGTCCTGACCGGTGCGGAGGACGGGCCGGTCGATCTGTTCCTTGACGGCCGGCTGCAGATGAGCGGTGGCGCCGAGGACCGGCACCACCGGGCGCTGGTACATCCGGCTATGCGCCGGGGCCCGCACGCGCGGGTGCTGGTCCTCGGCGGCGGTGACGGAATGGCGGCGCGTGAGGTCCTGCGCCACCCGGGGGTGCGCTCGGTCACCGTGGTCGAACTGGACCCGGGGATGGTGCACCTGGCGCGCACCGATCCGGCGCTGTCCGCGCTGAACGGGCAGGTGTACCGGGACCCGCGGCTGAAGGTCGTGTACGCGGACGCGTTCCGCTGGCTGCGGGGCGCGTCGGCACCCCGCCACGCCTACGACGTGGTGGTCTCGGACCTGCCGGACCCGGGCGTCACGCCCAGCACCAAGCTGTACTCGCAGGAGTTCTACGGGCTCGCCGCCGGCGTCCTCGCGGACGGCGGACGGCTCGCCGTGCACGCCGGAGCGGTGGGGGCGCGCCCGCACGCGTACTGGACGGTCGAGTCCACGATCCGTGCCGCGGGCTTCACGACCCGGCCGTACCGCGCGCCTGGCCGGCCCGACCGCGGCTTCATCCTCGCGGTCCCCGCAGCGCGGGGCGCCCCGCCGCCCCTCGGCCCCGGGGTGCTCGGTGTCGAGGACGAGCGCCCCCGGGACGTCCCGCCGTCGACGCTGCTGCGCCCGCGGTACGCCGAGTGAGGGCCGTGGACTGTGCCGGTTCCGCGCAGAAGGGCCCCCGTCGGGCCGGGGCTGAGTAGGCTCGGTTCCCATGGAGCATGAGGTGTTCGTTCCGGTACCGGCAGACAGGCTTCGGCGGACGCTGGCCGACCCCGCGCGGGTCGCCCGGTGCGTCCCGGGACTCCAGCAGGACGCCGACGCGTCGGCGGGCCCGCTCGTGGGCCGCCTGAAGGTCCGTGTGGGCGGTCACACGATCACCTACCGCGGTGCGCTCCGGATCTCCGAACGGGACGGCGACTTCGCCGTCGAAGGCGAGGGCACGGAGGCCCGTGGCCACGGCTCGGCCAAGCTGGCACTGACCCTCCGGCTCACCGAGGCGGAGGGCGGCACCGCGCTCGTCTTCACCGGAACGGCCCATGCGGACGGCCGCCTCGCCGAGGCGGCCCCCGGAACGGCCGAACAGGCCGCGATCCGGCTGCTCGACCGCTTCGCGTCGTCCCTGAGTGCCACGGCGGGGGACGACACGCGCGGGGCGGCCGCCGCGGACGAGGACGCGGGCGCACCTGCCGGTCCGGACGAGTCCGGCAGTGCTTCCGCGGCCGGAGCCGCACCCGTGAGCGACTCCGGAACGGCCGACGAAACCGCCCCGGTCTCCGACGCCGACGCGGCGGTCGGCGGGGCCGATGCGGCAGGGCAGCCGGACGCGACGGCCGGTAGCGCGTCCCCCGCCCCGGGCGGTGACCCCGCGGGGGCTTCGGCGGACGGGAGCGGGGCGATCGAGGACGCGGCGGACGACCAGGACGAGAACGCGCCCCTGTTCGGGGCCGATGTGCCCCCCTCGTCGCTGGACCCCCTGGCCGACGAGGTGTTCGGCGAGGACGACGAACCGCCCGCCGAAGCGGCCCACGCCCGCCGGACGATGATCGGTCGCAGTGCGGAGGAGGTGGACCACGCACCGCCGCGCGGCCGGTACGCACCCGTCCCGGCACCCCAGCCCACCTCCGCCGGAAACACCCTGCGCTGGGTCGCCCCCGCCGCCGCGCTCGCCATCGCCTCCGCCGTCGTCGTCGGACGGGCACTGCGCCGCCGCAGGTAGCCGAGGGGCGCCCAACCGGCCGATGCGACTCGGGCGCGCCCGGCCGTCCGCCAGTAGGGTCGGGGTGTGAGTAGCGAACAGAACGTCCGGCTCACCGCCGGCGACGTCGAGTTGACCGTCACTCCGCGCAACGGCTGCCGCATCGGCAGCCTGCGCATCGCGGGCACCGAGCTGCTGCGGCAGGGCGAGCGATACGGCTGCTTCCCGATGGTTCCTTGGTGCGGCCGTACCGAGAACGGCCGCTTCCGCAACGGCGGTGTGGAGCACCAGCTGCCCGTCAACAGCCCGCCGCACGCCATCCACGGCACCGGTCGGGACACCGCGTGGCGGACCGCCCGCACCGGCCCCCGCGAGGCCGTCTTCACCTATGAACTCGGCGAACCCTGGCCGTACACGGGGCTCGTCACCCAGACGTTCGAGCTGAGCGAGGACTCACTGACGCTCCAGCTCGGCGTGGAGACGTACGACGACTCGTTCCCCGCCCAGGCGGGCTGGCACCCGTGGTTCCAGCGCCACGCCTTCCCCGACGCCAAGGGGGTCCGGCTCGACTTCATCGCCGACTGGCAGGAGGAGCGCGGTTCCGACCACCTGCCCACCGGCCGGCGGATCGGGCCGACGCCCGGCCCCTGGGACGACTGCTTCGGCATGGAGGACGGTGTCGACGTCACCCTCACCTGGCCGGAACAGCTGGAGCTGACGGTGAAGAGCCGAACCGAGTGGGTGGTCGTCTACGACGAGCAGGAGGAAGCGGTCTGCGTCGAGCCGCAGTCCGGCCCGCCGAACGGCCTCAACACGCACCCGCGCCTGGTCACGCCCATCGAGCCGCTCGAGATCGCGACGACATGGTCGTGGCGGCGGCTTGCCTAGTGCCGCGTCAGGCAGGGTTCGCCCGTCAAGGAGCGGCGTCTGGTGCACAGGGTCTCCCCCCGGCCCCCGAGCCCCCCGGCCCCCGAGCCCCCCGGGCCGAGGGGAAGATCGCAAGGCGCCGGATCGACCTCGTAGTAGGCCCACTCCGTTGATTCGGCAACGCCGCGAGTCGCCGTGCCGGGCGCCGCGACGGGGCGAACGCCGCCTGATGCGCCGCCCTCCGGCGCCGGGCGGCCCGGCCTGGGAGGCGATACCGGCGCGTGGCCCCGCGGCGCGCGGGGGCTCCGAGCGCGGTGGCCGCCGAGATTCGGCGGCGGGCGCCGGAGGCGGTCCCGGCCGGGGCCGCAGAGCAGGGCCTAAGCTCATGGCCATGACTGACGTACGTGCTGAGCTGCTCCAGCAGATCAAGGACAAGGCCGTGGTGCACGGCAGGGTGACCCTCTCCTCGGGGCGTGAGGCCGACTACTACATCGACCTCCGCCGGATCACGCTGGACGGTGAGGCCGCGCCCATGGTCGGCCAGGTCATGCTTGATCTGACCAAGGACCTGGACTTCGACTGCGTCGGCGGTCTGACGCTGGGCGCCGACCCCGTCGCGTCCGCGATGCTGCACGCCTCCGCCGCCCGCGGCGGGCGTCTTGACGCGTTCGTCGTGCGGAAGGCCCAGAAGACGCACGGGATGCAGCGGCGTATCGAGGGCGCGGACGTCAACGGCCGCCGCTGCCTCGTCGTCGAGGACACCTCCACGACCGGCGGTTCGCCGCTCACCGCGGTGGAGGCCGTTCGTGAGGCCGGCGGCGAGGTCGTCGCCGTGGCCACGATCGTGGACCGCGGCGCCGCAGGGGCGATCGCCGAGGCGGGGTTGCCCTATCTGACCGGATTCGAACTGCCGGACCTCGGTCTCGCCTGATTCCGGCGGCAGGATCTGACCTGCGCTTATCGCAAAGGGCGGGCGTTTCACGTGAAACGTCCCGCCCCTTGTTCTCTGAGCCCCCATGGGCGTCTGGGAAGATAGGTGCGACGATGACGTCGCCCCCAGGTCAGGGTGCCAAGCAACGCAAACCGCACATCACAAGGAGCGGACAGATGCCCATCGCAACCCCCGAGGTCTACAACGAGATGCTCGACCGGGCGAAGGCAGGCAAGTTCGCCTACCCGGCCATCAATGTCACCTCGTCCCAGACCCTGCACGCTGCGCTGCGCGGTTTCGCGGAGGCCGAGAGCGACGGCATCGTCCAGATCTCCACCGGTGGTGCGGAGTTCCTGGGTGGCCAGTACAACAAGGACATGGTGACCGGCGCCGTCGCCCTCGCCGAGTTCGCGCACATCGTGGCCGACAAGTACCCGGTCAACATCGCCCTGCACACCGACCACTGCCCGAAGGACAAGCTGGACGGCTACGTCCGCCCGCTCCTGGCCATCTCCGAGCAGCGTGTCGCCCAGGGGCAGAACCCGCTCTTCCAGTCGCACATGTGGGACGGCTCGGCCGAGACCCTCGCCGACAACCTGTCCGTCGCCCAGGAGCTGCTGGCCAGTGCGGCCGCCGCCAAGATCATCCTCGAGGTCGAGATCACCCCGACCGGCGGCGAGGAGGACGGCGTCTCGCACGAGATCAACGACGAGCTGTACACCACCGTCGAGGACGCCATCCGCACCGCCGAGGCGCTCGGCCTGGGCGAGAAGGGCCGCTACCTGCTGGCCGCGTCCTTCGGCAACGTCCACGGCGTCTACAAGCCGGGCAACGTCGTGCTCCGCCCCGAGCTGCTGAAGGAGCTCCAGGAGGGCGTCGGCGCCAAGTACGGCAAGTCCGAGCCGTTCGACTTCGTCTTCCACGGCGGCTCCGGCTCCACGGCCGAGGAGATCGCGGTCGCGCTGGAGAACGGCGTCGTCAAGATGAACCTCGACACCGACACCCAGTACGCCTTCACCCGCCCCGTCGCGGACCACATGTTCAGGAACTACGACGGTGTGCTGAAGGTCGACGGCGAGGTCGGCTCCAAGAAGACCTACGACCCGCGCACCTGGGGCAAGGCGGCCGAGGCCGGCATGTCGAAGCGTGTCCTCGAGGCCTGCCAGGTGCTGCGCGCCGCCGGCAACAAGATGAAGTAACCGGCGGCAGGCCGAAGCGAGCGGGACGAGACCCAGCCGACGTGAGGCCCGGTACCGGCGAACGGTGCCGGGCCTTCGTCCTGTCCGGAGGGATCCGACGTTGACGCACCACGCTCCGTACGACTTCGACACCCCCGTCGACCGGCGGGGCACCGCCAGCGTGCAGTGGGACGGTGCCGCCGACCGGTTCGGCGTGGACGGACTGCTGCCGTTCACCATCTCCGACATGGACTTCGCGTCGCCGCCGCAGGTCCTGGACGCGCTGCGCGAGCGCCTCGCACACGGGGTCTTCGGCTACACCGACTGGCGACTCGGCGCGTTCCGCGAGGCGATACGCGGCTGGTACGCCCGGCGGCACGACACCCCGCTCGATCCGGAGCGGATCGTGTACGCGCCGTCGGTCCTCAGCCAGGTGTCGCAACTGCTGCGGATGTGGACGGAGCCGGGGGACGGGGTCGTCGTCCACACCCCCACGTACGACGGCTTCCGCAAGGTGGTGACGGGCCTCGGGCGGCAGCTCCGGGGGGTCGCGATGGGCGACGGGGCGGGGCTGGAGCGGGAGCTGGCCCGGGCGGACGCGAAGGTGCTGATCCTCTGCTCGCCCCACAACCCCACCGGACGGGTGTGGACCGAGGACGACCTGAAGGGGTTCTCCCTGCTGGCGGAGGCGTACGGGGTCGCCGTGATCTCGGACGAGATCCACGCGGACTTCGTGCACCACGGGCACCGGCACCTGCCGTGGACCCGGTTCGCGGACGACCGGGGCCGGTGGGCCCTGGTCACCTCGGCGTCGAAGGCGTTCAACTTCCCGGCGCTGACCGGCTCCTACGGGATCATCGGCGACCCCGGGGAGCGTGAGGCGTTCGTCCGGCGGATGGAGACGGGTGAGGGGCTCGCCTCCCCGGCCGTGCTCTCGCTGACGGCGCACGTCGCCGCGTACCGGGACGGGGCCGGGTGGCTGGACGCAGCCCGCGGCTATGTGGCGGGCAACCTGGCGATGCTGGAGGAGCGGCTGCGGTCGGCCTTCCCCGCCCTCGGCTGGGAGCCGCCGCAGGCGGGGTACCTGGCATGGATCGACCTCCGGGCGCTGGGCGTGGACGATGAGGCGCTGCAGCGGGAGCTGGTCGAGCGGGAACGCGTCGCGATCATGCCGGGCGCGGTGTACGGGGCCCACGGCTTCGTCCGCCTCAATCTGGGGTGTCCCCGGTCCAAGGCGGAGGCGGGAGCAGACGCGCTGGTGCGGGCCCTGTCCCGGCTTGTCTGACGCTGCGCCGCCCGGGGTTGAGCGGGAGCGGTTGTGGACCGGGGGGTCCGTCTGATCGTGCGGGCCCTGTCCCGGCTGGTCTGACGCTGCGCCGCTCGGGGTTGAGCGGGAGCGGTTGTGGACCGGGGGGTCCGTCTGATCGTGCGGGCCCTGTCCCGGCTGGTCTGACGCTGCGCCGCTCGGGGTTGAGCGGGAGCGGTTGTGGACCGGGGGGTCCGTCTGATCGTGCGGGCCCTGTCCCGGCTGGTCTGACGCCGCGCCGCACGGGGCCGACCGGCTCGTTCCCCCGGCCGCGGGCCCGGCCGGGACCGGAGCGAGCCGAGGCCCCGGCCCGGCCCTGGTCTCCAGCCCGCCCCGCGCGGGCCCTGTATCGAGCCGCCCCGGCCGCGGTTCCACGACCCGCAGCCGGGTCGCCGGGAGCACCGCGGGGCGGAATGATTCGCCCTATGGACATCAGGCTCGCGTCGGCCACCGGGCGCTGGATCGTCCTGACGACCGTCCTCGGGTCCAGCATGGCCATGCTCGACTCCACCGTCGTCAATGTCGCCCTGCCCCACATCGGTGAGGACCTCGACGCCGATCTCGCCCAACTCCAGTGGACCGTCAACGCCTACATGCTCACCCTCGCGGGGCTGATCCTCCTGGGCGGGGCGCTGGGGGACCGGTACGGGCGCCGGCGGGTGTTCCTCGTCGGGGTGGTGTGGTTCGCGCTGGCGTCGCTCGCCTGCGGACTGGCGCCGAACGCCGGTGTGCTGATCGTCGCCCGGGCGCTGCAGGGCGTCGGCGGGGCGCTGCTCACCCCGGGGTCGCTCGCGCTGATCCAGGCGAGCTTCCACCCGGACGACCGGGCCAGGGCCGTGGGCCTGTGGTCCGGCTTCGGCGGGGTCGGCGCGGCGGTCGGACCGTTCGTCGGCGGATGGCTCGTCGACGGCCCCGGCTGGCGGTGGGTCTTCCTGCTGAACGTGCCGCTGGCCGCCCTGTGCGTGCCCGTGGCGATGCGCCGCGTCCCCGAGTCGAAGGACCCCGCGGCGCACGGCCGTTTCGATGTGCTGGGCGCGGCGCTGGGGGCGCTGAGCCTCGCGCTGGTGACGTACGCGCTGATCGACGGCTCGTGGTGGACAGGGGTCGCCGGCGTGCTCACGGGCGCCGTGTTCGTACGGCTGGAACAGCGCCGGAAGGATCCGATGCTGCCGGTGTCCATCTTCCGCTCCCGGCTGTTCACGGCGGTGAATCTGGTGACCGTGTGCGTGTACGCGGGGTTCAGCGGCTTCTTCTTCCTCACCGCCCTGCAACTCCAGGTCGTCTCGGGCTACTCGGCCCTGGCCGCCGGTACCGCGCTGCTGCCCACCACCGTGCTGATGCTGCTGCTCTCCGCGGAGGCCGGCCAGCTGGGCGAGCGGATCGGACCGCGTATCCCGCTCACCGTCGGGCCGCTGCTGTGCGCGGCCGGGATGCTGCTGATGCTGCGCGTCGGCCCTGACGCCGCCTACGCCGCCGATGTGCTGCCCGCGCTGCTGGTGCTGGGCCTGGGGATGGTGATCCTGGTCGCCCCGCTGACCGCGACCGTGCTGGCGTCCGTGGACACCGCGCGGGCCGGGATCGCCAGCGGCGTCAACAACGCGGCGGCCCGGGCCGCGGGGTTGCTCGCCGTGGCCGCGCTGCCGATGCTGGCCGGGATGGGACCGGAGGCGTACCGGATCCCGGAGCAGTTCGCGGCGGCCTTCGCCCGGGCGATGCCCCTGTGCGCGCTGATCCTCGTGGTGGGCGCGGTGCTGGCGTGGGCCATGGTGCGGCGGCCGGCGGAGGTGCCCGGCCATGCCGCATGCAGGGTGCACTGCGGAGTGGGCGCGCCACCTCTGGAGCCGGTGCCCGAGCCGGTGCGCGGGGACACCGGGGGCGGCCGGACGGATCGACGACCTGGATGACGCCGTGGCGGGGGTCACGGCCCCGGGACGACCGGCCCGGCCCCGGCCGGCCGCCGCTGCGCCACCCCCGTGGCGCTGTTCTGCCGCGTGACGGTGCCTCCGCCCGCCGTGTCCCCGCGTCGCCGCTGCGGCGCTGCGGCGCTGCTCCGCCGTACGTCACGGTCCCCGTCCCGGCGCGTCCCACATCCGGCCGGAGAGGACGACGCCCGTCCCGGCACGGGCGGGCACCGGCTCCACGGTTCCGCCGACGACCTGTGACACTGAACCCATGGCCATCCACGAGAACCTGCTGGGGGGACCGCCCCCCACCCACCTGCCCGACGATCCCGAGCCGCGGGAGATGCTCGCGAACGGCACGGCCCCCGCTGATGTCGCCGCGAAGTACCCGACCTCCTCGCTCGCCTGGGCCCAGCTCGCCGACGAGGCGTTCGAGGCCGGGCGGGTCGTCGAGTCGTACGCGTACGCGCGTACGGGATACCACCGGGGCCTGGACGCGCTGCGCCGCAGCGGCTGGAAGGGCCACGGCCCGGTGCCGTGGGAGCACGAGCCGAACCGCGGCTTCCTGCGTGCCCTGCACGCGCTCGCCCGCGCCGCGCAGGCGATCGGCGAGCAGGAAGAGTACGAGCGGTGCAGCACGTTCCTGCGCGACTCGTCCGAGACGGCGGCCGACACCCTCGGCTGACCCCCGCCGGTCCGATCCGCACGAGGGCGGGTGCCCCGACCGGGCACCCGCCCCTCGCGTCACCGGCGGGACCCGTGTTTATGATGCGCGCAGGGGACCGGGGCTCCGAGACCACCTACGGAAGGAGCGGACCGCTACCCGGACACATGTGTCAGGAGACGGCGAATGTCGCAATTTCCCGATGCCTCCGGAGCGGGTTCGGTCACCCCGAACCTCGACTTCGCGGGCACGACCCCGTACGAGGACTACGTCCAGGCGGACGTCCTCACCCACCTCCAGCACCCCCTCTCCGACGATCCCGGCGAGATGGTGTTCCTGGTGACCACCCAGGTGATGGAGCTCTGGTTCACCGTCATCGTCCACGAGTGGGAGACCGCCTCCCGGGCGCTGCGCCGCGACGAGGTGCCCGTCGCGATGGACGCGCTGAAGCGCTCCGTGCGGGAGCTGGACGCTCTCAACGCCTCCTGGCGGCCGCTCGCGCAGCTCACCCCCGTGCAGTTCAACGCCTACCGCAGCGCCCTCGGCGAGGGCTCCGGCTTCCAGTCCGCGATGTACCGGCGGATGGAGTTCCTGCTCGGCGAGAAGTCCGCGTCCATGCTGGTGCCGCACCGCGGCGCCCCGCGCGTCCACGCCGAGCTGGAGAAGGCGCTGCACGAGCCGAGCCTCTACGACGAGGTGCTCCGGCTGCTCGCCCGCCGCGGCCTGCCCGTTCCGCGGTCCGTCCTCGACCGCGACCTGTCGCAGCGCTACGAGTCTTCGCCCGAGGTCGAGCGGGTGTGGGCGGAGGTGTACGCGAGCGAGGACCAGGACGCCGAGCTCGTCCGCCTCGGCGAGGCGCTGACCGACGTCGGTGAACTGGTGTGGCGCTGGCGCAACGACCACCTCGTCGCCACCCGGCGCGCCATGGGTGCCAAGGCGGGCACCGGGGGCTCCGCCGGCGTCGCCTGGCTGGAGAAGCGGGCCGCCAAGAACGTGTTCCCCGAGCTGTGGACGGCGCGCAGCCATGTCTGAGACGCGTATGACGGAGCGGGCCGCGGAGCTGGACGCGGCGGACGGACTGGCCAAGCGGCGTGAGCTGTTCGCGCTCGACGACGGCACGGTCTACCTGGACGGGAACTCGCTCGGCGCCCTGCCGCGCCACGTCCGGGACCGGATGGCCGACGTCATCGGCAGGCAGTGGGGCGAACTGCGCATCCGCTCCTGGGACGAGAGCGGCTGGTGGACGGCGCCGGAGCGGATCGGCGAGCGGATAGCCCCACTCGTCGGGGCCGCCCCCGGCCAGGTCGTCGTCGGCGACTCCACGAGCGTGAACGTCTTCAAGGCCGTGGTCGCGGCGGTGCGGATGGCGCCCGAAGGCCGTGACGAGATCCTCGTCGACGCCACGACCTTCCCCACCGACGGGTACATCGCCGAGTCGGCCGCCCGGCTCACCGGCCACCGGACGGTCGTCGTCGACCCCGCCGACGTTCCGGACGCGGTGGGCCCGCGCACGGCCGCCGCGCTGGTGAACCACGTCGACTACCGCACCGGTCGCCTCCACGACCTGCCGGGGATCACGGCCGCACTGCACGAGCGGGGCGCCCTCGCCGTCTGGGACCTGTGCCACAGCGCGGGCGCGCTGCCCGTCGGCCTCGACGAGCACGGGGTGGACCTCGCGGTCGGCTGCACCTACAAGTACCTCAACGGCGGGCCCGGTTCGCCCGCGTACCTGTACGTGGCCGAGCGTCACCAGGACCGCTTCGACTCGCCGCTGCCCGGCTGGAACTCGCACGCCGACCCCTTCGGGATGACCCGCGGCTACACACCGGCCGAGGGTGCGGTGCGCGGCCGGGTCGGCACGCCCGACATCCTCTCGATGCTGGCGCTGGAGGCGGCGCTCGACGTGTGGGACGGCGTCACGGTGGAGGCGGTGCGGGCCAAGAGCCTCGCCCTCACCGACTTCTTCCTCGAGTGCGTCGAGGCGTACGTGCCGCGCGGCAGGGTCACCTCGCTCACCCCCGCCGCGCACGCGGAGCGGGGCAGCCAGGTGGCGCTGGCCTGCCCCGACGCACCCGCGGTCATGGAGTCCCTGATCGCACGCGGTGTGGTCGGCGATCTGCGCCGCCCCGACGTGCTGCGCTTCGGCTTCACCCCGTTGTACGTCGGCTTCGTGGACACCGAGCGCGCGGCACGGGTCCTCGCCGAGGTCCTGGCCGCGGCGGACTCCCCGGCCGGCGGCTGATCACGGGGGCCGAGCCGGCCTGGTACCGTCCCGGCGGGCCAGGCCGACTCGGCCCCCTCACCGAAAGGTTGGAGCAGCATGCCGGACCCCGCCGCTCGCGACGCCGCCGAGGAGGCCTCGGCCCTGTCGCACCCGGCCGTCGCACCGGACGCCTCGGGGGCCTACGGCGAACACCCGGACCAGGTCGTCGACTTCTACGCGCCGCGTGACGGCCGGGAGCCGGCGCCGCTCGTGGTCGTGCTGCACGGCGGGGCGTGGCGGGCGCCGTACGACCGGCAGCACGTCACCCCGTTCGCCGACTTCCTGGCGCGGCGCGGCTTCGCCGTGGCGAACGTGGAGTACCGCAGGGGCGCGTCGCTGCCCCAGCAGCGCGGCGAGGAGGGCGGCGGCGGGCCGGTCGCCGGGCGCTGGCCGGAGACGTTCGACGACGTCGCGGCAGCGATGGACGCGCTGCCGGAACTGGTCCGCACGGTGCTGCCGCAGGCCGACCCGCGGCGCACGGTCCTCACCGGCCATTCGGCGGGCGGACATCTCGCACTGTGGGCGGCAGCCCGGCACGTGCTGCCGGCGGGTTCGCCCTGGCGGCTCCCGGCCGCGCCGCGGTTGCGCGGGGTCGTCGCACTGGCGCCGATCGCCGACCTGGGGCGGGCGGCCGAGCTGGACGTCTGCGGCGGGGCGGTGCACCAGCTCCTCGGCGGGGAGGCGGAGTTCGAGGCGCGCGCGGGCTCCGCGGATCCTGCCGTCCTGCTGCCCACCGGGATCGCCACTGCCGTCGTCCAGGGCCGCGAGGACACCGTCGTCCCGCACGCCGTCGCCGAGTCCTTCGTCGACGCGGCCGCGAAGGCGGGCGAGACGGTCGGTCTCACCCTGCTCGGCGACGTCGGTCACTTCCCGCTGATCGACCCGTCGGCGGACGCCTGTGCGGTGGTGGCGGAGGAGATCGCGCAGCTCGCCTGGTGACGGCTTCCGCCCCGCCCCCGGCGGGCGCGGCGGTCGCCACCGGGTGTGGTGCAGGGCAGAGACGCGGACGGAAGGTGTCCGCAAGCCTTCCTACGGTGAGCGCA
Organism: Streptomyces marianii; assembly: GCF_005795905.1. Taxonomy (NCBI): domain Bacteria; kingdom Bacillati; phylum Actinomycetota; class Actinomycetes; order Kitasatosporales; family Streptomycetaceae; genus Streptomyces; species Streptomyces marianii. The sequence goes on along the minus strand of NZ_VAWE01000001.1, from coordinate 3,905,316 downwards.
TGACGAACCCCGCGCACCCCCAGAAGATCCTCGTCGCCGGAGCCACCGGGACCGTCGGCCGCCAGGTCGTCGCCGAACTGCTCGACCGCGGGCACACGGTCCGCGCCCTGACCCGCGACCCCGGCCGGGCCCGCGCCTCGCTGCCTGCGGGCACCGAGGTGGTCCGCGGAGACCTCACCGATCCGGCGGGCCTGGCACCGGCCCTGGAGGGCGTCACCGGACTGCACCTCATCACCTTCGGCGGGGAGTACAAGGCTCCGCTGGAGACCGGACCGGAGATCGTCGCACTCGCCCGTGAGGCCGGGGTGCGGCGGATCACCGTGCTGAACGGCGGCGGTGACACCCCGCTCCAGGACGCCGTGCAGGAGAGCGGTCTCGCCTGGACGGTGCTGATGCCGGTCGAGTTCATGGCGAACGCACTGGAGTGGGCCGACGGGATCCGCGCCGAGGACACGGTCGGCGAGCCGTTCACCGACCGGCTCAGCGCCATGGTCCACGAGGCCGACATCGGAGCCGTCGCCGCGGTCGCCCTCACCGAGGACGGCCACGACCGGGAGAAGTACCTGATCACCGGGCCCGAGGTGCTGAGCCTGCAGGACAAGGTGGACACGCTCGCGAAGGCCCGGGGCCGGGACATCGCCCTGACGGAACTCACCCCGGACGAGGCGGTCTCCAGGTGGCGGGCCGCCGGTCTGCCGCAGGACGTGGTCGACTTCCTGCTCGACGTGTACGGCAACACCCCGCCCGAGGGCCGGACCGTCGTCGACACCGTGCGGAGGGTCACCGGCCGCCCGGCGCGGACCTTCGCCGAGTGGGCCGCCGAGCACGCGCCCGCGTTCCGTGCCTGACCTGGGAGGACCCGAGTAGTACCCCGAGTAGTACCTGGGACGGACGCGGAAGGATCCCCACCACAGGTGACGACCGCGTCCGTACTCCGGCCGTACCTTTGCTGACGTGACCGACACGCCGACCACGCAGCGCATACCGCGCACCGAAGCCGACAGCCGCAGCCCCGAGTTCCGCCTGGCCATGGGCGCGCTCGGCGGGCTGCGGCAGGACCTCATCCACGACGCCTTCGCGTACCGGCCGCTGGCTCCGCTGGCGGGCGACGGACCGGTGATCCGGCGGCTGCCGGCGCGGATCCGCCGGTACGCCGCCTGGACCCCGCACGCGGTCGTCGCGGGCGGCGCCCTGCTGGTGCTGCCCATCGGCGCCTCCACCATCTCCGCTACCTTCGGCCTCGCCCTCCTCGTCCTCACAGCGGTTCCCGCGGCCACGGTGCTGATGACGCTGGTCCGTCCGGTGCTGGCCTTCTGGGTCTCGCTCGCCACGACGCCGTTCCTCGCGGTGCTCGCCGGAACATGGGAGGAATGGCCGTGGGCACCGGCCACCATGGCCTCCCATCTCGCCGTGCTCACCGTCGTCGCGGCACGGACGCGGCCGCGGGCCGCCTTCTGGATGTGGCTGCTGACCGGGACGTACGGCCTGTTCGCCGAGTCCGTCCTCGGCCACGGCTATCCCGGCGCCACCGCACCGCTGATGTTCGCCGCCGCCGTCGCGCTGCTCGTCGTGGCACTGGCGCAGGTCCGCAGGGACGCGGAGCGCGAGGTCGCGGCCCAGCAGAGCGTCACCGCCGTCGAGCGCGACCGGCGCACCCTGCTGGAGGAGCGCACCACCATCGCCCGCGAACTGCACGACGTGGTCGCCCACCACATGTCGGTCGTCGCCATCCAGGCGGAGGCCGCTCCCTACCGCGTGGAGAACCCGCCGCCCGAGCTCGAGCAGGCGTTCGCGACGATCAGGGAGAACGCCGTGGCCGCGCTCGCCGAACTGCGCCGCGTCCTCGGTGTCGTACGGGCGGAGGACTACGAGGCCCCCGACGCGCCCCAGCCGACCCTCGCCGATCTCGACGGGCTGCTGGCGAACGTCCGGGACGCCGGCCTCGAGGTCGGCCTCGCGGTCACCGGAGCGGTCCGGCCGCTCCCCCCGGGCGTCGAGCTCTCGGCGTACCGCATCGTCCAGGAGGCCCTGAGCAACGCTCTGCGCCATGCGCCGGGCGCGTCCGCGAAGGTCGAGGTGTCGTACGTCCTCGGCGGGCTCGGCGTCCGCGTCGTCAACGAACCGGCCCGCGGGCTGGTGAAACCCGCACATCACCCCGCCGGCTCCTCCGAACGAGGGCTCCGCCCGCCCCTCTCCACCGGAACCGGCCACGGGCTCACGGGGATGCGCGAGCGCGTCTCCATGCTGAACGGCGAGATGACCACCGGCCCCACGGAGGACGGCGGCTACGAGGTCGCCGTGTTCCTCCCCGTCGCGAAGGACGAGACCGCATGACCATCCGCGTCCTTATCGTCGACGACCAGGCGATGGTCCGCGAGGGCTTCTCCGTCCTGCTGAACGCCATGCCCGACATCGAGGTGATCGGCGAGGCGGTCAACGGCCGGGAGGCGGTCGCGCAGGTCGACGCGCTGCGTCCCGACGTGGTCCTGATGGACATCCGCATGCCCGAGCTCAACGGCATCGAGGCCACCCGGGAGATCGTCGCGGCCGACAGCGATGCGAAGGTGCTGGTGCTGACGACCTTCGACCTGGACGAGTACGTGTACCAGGCGCTGCGCGCCGGTGCCTCCGGCTTCCTGCTGAAGGACGCCTCCGCCCGCCAACTGGCTGACGGGGTAAGAGTGGTGGCGGCCGGCGAGGCCCTGCTCGCGCCGACCGTCACCCGCAGGCTGATCACGGAGTTCTCCCGGATCTCGGCGGCGCCCAGGACGCCCGCCCTCGCCCGGATCGGCGATCTGACCGAACGTGAGACGGAGGTACTCGTCCTGATCGCGCAGGGCCTGTCGAACGCGGAGATCGCCTCGCACCTCGTCGTCGCGGAGTCCACGATCAAGACCCACGTCAGCAGGATCCTGGTGAAGCTGGGGTTGCGTGACCGGACGCAGGCGGCGGTGTTCGCCTACGAGGCGAGGCTGGTCACGCCGGGCTGACGGCCGTTGCCGGCGGGCGTACTCCACGGGAGGCCTGCGCACGTCGCGGCAGGCGGCCGCGGTTCGGGCGGGTGCGGCGGCTCAGCGCGGCTTGTGCGGCGGAGGCTCGGGGGGCCGTGGTGGTGCGCTGGGTGGTCCCGGTGTGTGTGGCGGTGCGTGCGGGGGTGGCCCGGGCGGCGGTTCGGGCTTGTGCGGCGGGGGTTCGGGGGGGCGTGGTGGTGCCGGCGGCAGAGGACGGACAGTGCCTCCGCGAGAGGGGTGGACAGGGTCGGTGCCTCCAGGACGGCGCGGTGGTGGCCCGGTGCGGTCGGGGCGGCACGCACGGTGACGACCCTCGTCGAACCACCCGGGGACCCCTCCCGAACCGCGCCGCGGGCGGCTAGCGTCCGCGTATGGATGCCGCTGTTTTCGCTCCCTGGTCGCCCGCCTTCACCGCGGACCCGTATCCGGCATACGCCGAACTCCGCGCCCGGGGGCGGGTGCACTGGTTCGAGCCCACGCGGCAGTGGCTCGTACCGCACCACGCCGATGTGTCCGCGCTGCTGCGGGACCGCCGGCTCGGCCGTACGTATCTGCACCGCTTCACGCACGAGGAGTTCGGGCGCACGCCCCCGCCGCCGGGGCACGAGCCCTTCCACACGCTGAACGACAACGGGCTGCTGGACCTGGAGGCGCCCGACCACACGCGGATCCGGCGGCTGGTGACCAAGGCGTTCACCCCCCGCACCGTGCAGGCGCTGGAGCCGACCGTGCGCCGGCTGGCCGCCGAGCTGGTGGCCGGGCTGGTGAAGAACGGCGGCGGCGACCTGCTGGCGGAGGTCGCCGAGCCGCTGCCGGTCGCGGTCATCGCGGAGATGCTGGGGATACCGGAGTCCGACCGCGGCCTGCTACGGCCCTGGTCCGCGGACATCTGCGGGATGTTCGAGCTGAACCCGTCCGAGGAGACCGCGGCGCGTGCCGTACGGGCCTCGGTGGAGTTCTCCGCGTATCTGCGGGGGCTGATCGCCGCGCGCCGTGCCGAGCCGGGCGGGGACCTGGTCTCGGCGCTGATCTCGGCGCACGACAAGGGAGAGACGCTGAGTGAGCAGGAGCTGGTGTCCACCTGCGTGCTGCTGCTCAACGCGGGTCATGAGGCGACCGTCAACACCACCGCCAACGGCTGGTGGACGCTGTTCCGCCACCCGGGCGAACTGGCGCGGCTGGGGGCGGACCACGCGCTGCTGTCCACGGCCGTGGAAGAGCTGATGCGGTACGACACCCCGCTCCAGATGTTCGAGCGCTGGGTGCTCGACGACATCGAGATCGGCGGCACGGTCGTCCCGCGCGGCTCAGAACTGGCCCTGCTCTTCGGCTCGGCCAACCGTGACCCGGCCCGCTTCGAGCGCCCCGGCGACCTCGACCTCGGCCGCGCCGACAACCCGCACATCACGTTCGGAGCCGGAATCCACTACTGCCTGGGCGCTCCCCTCGCCAGGGTCGAACTGACCGCCTCCTTCGGCGAACTGCTTCGGCAGGCACCGACGATGCGGCTCGCGGCGGAGCCGGAGTGGAAGCCGGGCTATGTGATCAGAGGGCTGCGGGAGCTGCGCGTGGAGCTGTGAGGCGCTTCCGTGCGTGCGGTCTCAGTAGACGAACTCCGGTCGCTCGTACGGCATCCACCAGCTGGTCAGGCCCCAGACACCGAGGGCGAGCACGGCCACCGCGGCCACCGCGGCGAGCCAGGGGCGGTGCAGCCACCGCAGTCCGGCGGCCCAGACGGCGAGCGGCAGCAGCGCTCCGCCCAGGGCGATCAGGGGAAGGTCGACGTAGAGCACGCTCAGGTCCCGGTGCCACTGCTCGAAGCCTCCGTCGATGCTGGTCCTGGCCAGCGGTGCCCAGGCGAGCAGCGCGGTGGCCGCGCCCCCGGCCGCGAGCAGGCATCCCGCGGAGCCCTTGGTCTCTTCCCTCATGACTGCCACGGACGCGGGAGCGTCCCCGGTGGTTCCGGGGGCCGGCGGGGAGGGCCTCGGCGCCCCGCTCCACAACAGGCGCCCCGCTCCACGACAGTCGGGACGCCGGGTGCCCGGGAGGGCGGTGGTCAGGTCTGCAGGTCCCGGCGGCGGAAGGCCGCGAGTCCGGCGGCCACCAGGGCCACCGCCAGCGCCGTCAGCAGCAGCACCGGCGGCCAGTCCATCCGTGGCCCCGGGAGCTTCGGCAGATGACCGAAGGGCGAGAGGTCCAGCACGGCCCGGGGGAGGTCGAGTGCCGGGCCGACCCAGCCGAGCGCGAGGCACAGACCCGCCACGGCCCAGCCCGCCGCCGCGGCCCTGGGGACGGCCCCGTACAGCAGCAGCGCCACGCCCGCGAGCGTCCACACGGCCGGCACCTGGGAGAGCGCGGCGCCCGTGATCGCGGGCAGGTCCCCGCCGTGGCCGAGGGCCAGGCCCGCCCCGGCGAGCAGCATGACCAGTACGGTGCCGCCGAAGGCGACGGCCAGATGACCGGCGGCCCAGGCGGTCCTGCCGACCGCGTTCGCGAGGACCGGTTCCGCGCGCTGGGAGGTCTCCTCGCCGTGCATGCGCAGGACGGACCCGACCGCGTACAGGGCGGCGATCAGCCCGAACATGCCGACCATCGCGGCGAGGAAGGCGTCGGTGAGCGCCGACTGCCCGCCCATCCGCCGGAAGATCTCCGTGGCCTGCTCGTTGTCGCCGACCATGTCGGCCGCGCCGCTCGCCATTCCGCCGAAGACGATCCCGGCGAGCAGGAATCCCCCCGCCCAGCCGAGCAGGGTGCCGCGTTGCAGCCGCCAGGCGAGCCCGCCCGCGGTGGTGAGCTTCCCCTCGGTCGGGCCGGGACGGGTCGGCAGGAAGCTCATGCCGACGTCGCGTCGCCCGGCCAGCGTGTACGCGATGACACCCTGGACCCCTCCGGCGGCGGCGATCAGCAGGATCACCCACCAGCGCTCACCGCCGAAGGCCCGGACGTTCTCCGCCCAGCCGATCGGCGAGAGCCAGGTCAGCACGGACGATCCGTCGACGGTGCTCGCGTCACCCGCCGCACGCAGCACGAACGCCAGCCCCAGCACGCCGGCCGTCATTCCCTTGGCGGTCCTCGCGCTCTCGGTCAGCTGGGCGACGATCGCCGCCGTCGTGGCGAACAGCACGCCGGTCCCACCCACCGCGAGTCCGAGGGCGAGCGCCCCCGAGACTCCCTGCCCTGACAGCCCGGCGGTGATCAGCAGTGCGACCGCCGTGTTGGCGATCACCGCGGTGAGAAGGGCCGCGGTGAGCGGCGCCCGCCGCCCCACCATCGCCGACGAGATCAGTTCCTGACGTCCTGTTTCCTCCTCCTCCCGGGTGTGGCGGACCACGATGATCAGGCTCATCACCGCCGCGAGCACGGCGGCGAAGGTGGCGAACCGCCAGGCGACCAGCCCTCCGATGCTGTCGTCGAACACCGGCCCGTACAGGCTGCGCAGTGAGCTGTTCGCGGACATCGACTCGGCGAGCTGCGCGCGCTTGGCGGCGGTGTCGTACAGCGTCTGGAGCGATCCGACACCGCTGACGACCATCGCGCCGATCACCACCACCCAGATGGGCAGCATGAGCCGGTCGCGGCGCAGGGCGAGCCTGACCAGTGTCCCCGTGCCCGCCAGCGGCCGTGCTCCGCGCCTGCTCGAGGCGAGTGCCGTGGTCTGTGCGACGGCGGTCATCGTGACATCGCCTCTTCCGCGCCCGTGCCGCGTGCATCGGTTTGGTAGTGACGGAGGAACAGCTCCTCCAGCGTGGGCGGGGTGCTGGTCAGCGACCGCACGCCCGACTCGGTGAGCGAGCGCAGCACCGGATCCAGCTTGTCCGTGTCGACCTGGAACCGAACCCGGCATCCGGCGCCTTCGGAGGAGACGGCAGGGCCCTGGACGTCGAGGTCGTGCACACCGGGCAGCCGTGCGAGCCCGTCGGGCGGGCCCGCGAGATCGGCGCTGACGCTGGTGCGGGTGAGGTGCCGCAGGTCGGCGAGCGAACCGCTCTCCACCGTCCGCCCCTTGCGGATGATGCTGACACGGTCGCACAGCGCCTCGACCTCGCTGAGCACATGGCTCGAGAGCAGGACCGTCCGGCCGCGGTCGCGCTCCTCGGCGACGCAGCTCTGGAAGACCTCCTCCATCAGCGGGTCGAGCCCGCTCGTCGGTTCGTCCAGGATCAGCACGTCGACCTCGGAGGCGAACGCGGCTACCAGGGCCACCTTCTGACGGTTGCCCTTGGAGTACGTACGCCCCTTCTTGGTGGGGTCGAGTTCGAACCGCTCGGTCAGCCGGTTCCGGCGTGCCCTGTCGAGTCCGCCGCGCAGCCGGCCGTAGAGGTCGATGACCTCGCCGCCGGACAGGTTGCGCCAGAGCGTCACGTCCCCGGGGACGTACGCGATCCGGCGGTGCAGTTCGACGGCGTCCCGCCAGGGATCCATGCCCAGCAGCCGGGCTGCGCCGGAGTCGGCGCGCAGCAGTCCCAGGAGGACGCGGATGGTGGTGGACTTCCCGGCGCCGTTGGGCCCGAGGAAGCCGTGGACCTCACCGGTCTCGACCGACAGGTCGAGACCGTCCAGTGCGAGTGCCCGGCCGAACGACTTGTGCAGTCCGGCGACACTGATGGCCTTCGTCATGGTTCAGAAGCTAAGCTATCTTCAGAAATTTGTGAAGTTAAGGAAGCGTATAAACTCGGATCCGGGTCCGTGAACAGGGGAGATGATCCGGGGATGACGCCGATGACGGAGAAGGCCAGAGACGCAGAGGCGGTCTCGCGCTTCGTGGAACGCTTCGCGGCCCAGCTCGTCGAGGCCGGCATGACGCGCATGCCCGCCAGGGTCTTCGCCGCGCTGCTCTCCTCCGACTCCGGCGCGCTGACCTCCGCCGAGCTCGGAGAGCAACTGCAGGTCAGCCCTGCGGCGGTGTCCGGCGCCGTGCGCTATCTGGCTCAGCAGCACATGGTCTCGCGGGAACGCGAGCCAGGTTCCCGCCGCGAGCGCTACCGGGTCCACAGCGACCAGTGGTACGAGGCGCTCACCAACCGCGACGCCGTTCTGAAGCGCTGGGCGGAATCCCTGCGAGAAGGGGTGACGAGCCTCGGCGCCGAGACGCCGGCGGGCCGCCGGCTCGAGGAGACCGTCGCGTTCTTCGACTTCATCCGGGACGAGCTCACGGCGATGATGGAGCGCTGGCGGGAGCATCGCGAGCGGATGCCCGACCGGCCCTGAAACGGGTTTCCCGGCTCCACGACGGTGCGGTGCTCCCCGGCCCGGGTCGACTCCGGCACACCGCGCCGGGCGGTGCCCCGGTCTCCGGGCCCGGGCCGCCGGCGGATCTGTTCCCGGGCCGCACCCGCCCCGGGCCCGCGGCAGGTCAGGGGCGGCCGGTCCCGCCCGGGGCGGTTCCGGTCCACGCCCGGTCCGCAGGGGCGGTCGCCCACCCAACCCGGTGGCCGGTCGCCGCCCGCCGGTCCGCGACCGGTCCCTCGCCCCCGCACCCCGTGGCGGGGCAGGACGGCCGGTGGCGGGCGAGTGTGCGGGGCCGACCTGCCGGCCGCCCCGCCGGCCCGGGGCGACGCGACGGCCGCGCGAGGCGCCCGTCCCGCCTGGTCCGTGCCGCTTGACCCTCGACCTTGTTCAGGCCCCAGAGTCCCGGATGTGGAGAGCGAGATGCGCAGTATCGGCGAGCTGGCCCGGGACAGCGGCCTGACGGTGACCGCCCTGAGGTTCTACGACGGCGCGGGGGTGCTGGTCCCCGCCCAGGTGGACCCACTGAACGGCTACCGGTGGTACGACCCCGCCCAGCTGGACGAGGCCCGGCTGCTCGCCCGGTTGCGTCGGGCGGGCATGCCGCTGACCGACATCCGTCTGGTCATGGCCGCGTGGGCCGGCGAGGACGCGGCCCTCGTGTGCGAACTGATGGAGGCGCATCTGCGCCGCCTCGAACGGGGGCTGGCCGACGCCCGCGACGCGTTCTCCACGATCCGAACGCTGGTCGAACGCATCGAACGCAGGGAGAACCTGACCATGACCACTGCTCCGAGCACGTCCGCCGCCCACACCACCCTCTCCTCCGCGGGACTCGCCGCCGCCCTGGACTCCGTCCGGTTCGCCGTGGGCGCCGGCGGCGACCTGCCGATGCTCGCCGGAGTGCTGTTCGAGCTCGACGGGGGAGAGCTGCATCTGGTGGCCACCGACCGCTACCGGATGGCGGTGGCGAGGACGGCCGCCGACGGCCATGACGGACCGGCCGTCCGGATCACCGTCCCGGCGGCGCTCGCCGACGCGATGCGTGCGCTGCTCTGCGACGGCGGCCCCGCGCGGCTCACCGTGGAGGGAGACGACATCACCCTGGAGGCCGGAGGGCGCAGGGCGGGCGGTACCGGGCTCGGCCACGACTTCCCCGACTACCGCCGGCTGACGCGGCTTCCCGCCGGGCAGCGCGTCGCCGTCGACGTCCCGGCGCTGCGGGACGCGGTGGAGAACGGCCCGGTGAGGGAAGGGGAGGCGGGCGGCGCGGACGGCGAACGGCTCGATCTCACGGTGCTCGCCCCCGCCGCCGACGGCACCCTCGCCGTCACCGGCGACACCGCCCCCGGACCCGGCCATGTCGCGGTCAACCGCGCGTTCCTGCTCCAGGCCCTCTCGGCCGCGGGAGGCGACCGGCTCGTCCTGGAACTCGGCGGCCCGACCTCGCCGCTTGCGGTCCGCCGTCCCGACGACGAGCACGCCTTCTCGCTCCTGATGCCGGTGCGCCTGGAAGGCTGAGAGAACCGGCCGCCCCACAACACCCAGGGGCATTGCATGAACCGGACGGATCCGCTTCATGCAATGCCCCTGCCACAACACCCGCCGCCCGTCCGTACGGCGCGCGCGTACGACGGCACCGGTACGGCGCCCGCCGCAGGATCCGGTGGCGGGCGCCGGCGGACGGTCTCGTCACTCCCCGGCGGTCCGCGGCCCCGGCAGGGTCAGCGACCAGGCCCGGGGCCGCAGGGTCCAGGTGCGTCGCCGGACCGGCCCGCCGACGAGGGCGTCTGCGCGGTAGCGGAAGTCGGCGCCCGAGACGGTGACGACCTTGGCCAGGCTCCGCACGGGGCCCGGGTCGGAACTGCGGTGCACGGTCACCTCCGCGGCTCCTTCGGCCGCGCGGACGCGTACGTCCTCGACCGGCTCGTCCAGATCGCTCAGCAGCACTCCGTCCGCCTCCACCCGCAGCCGGTGCGTCCGTACACCCGGAGGCGCCGGTGGAACGGGACGGGCGAACGTGCGCAGCAGGGAGCGGCAGGTGTGCCACACCGAGCCGGTCCGCCCCGGTGCCCCCGCGGTGGCAGGACCCGCCGGGATGTGCAGATCGGCCAGCACCACCCCGTCGCTGTCGTCGGCGAGCAGGTCCAGCGGGTGAGCGGCTCCGTCGAGGACCGCCCGGGCGGCCGCCACCGCGCCGGTCGGCACGCCCAGCGACCGGGCCACCGCCACGGACGCGCCGCCCCCGACCGGGACCAGCGACAGGGCCTCGCCGGCGAGCTCCCGCGCCCGGTGCAGCTGGCCCACGGTGCGCAGCAGCGCGCGGTCGTCACCGATCACGACAGGGCGCCGGGAACCCCTGCGGGCGAGGGCACGGGAAAATTCCTCGGGACCATCGGGCAGGCAGATTTTCGCCGCCGATCCGGCACACAGCACATCCTTCGCGATACGAACGGACTCGCCGTCGAAACGGCGGGCGACCGGGTCGATGACCACCAGGAGCTGGTCGGGAGCCGACACCTCGGTCCTTCCTCGGGTAGCATCTTTGTGCAAGAGCCCCTTGCGCTATTGCGCCAGGGGCTTCGTCTATTCCGGGGCACACCGGTTGGCGGCTCAGGCCCCCGACCATGGACATGCCCCGCCCGGAAGGGGTGTACGCCTGTGCCCGCACTTGTGCTGCTCGGTGCTCAGTGGGGTGACGAAGGCAAGGGAAAGGCCACCGACCTCCTCGGTGGATCCGTGGATTACGTGGTGCGTTACCAGGGTGGTAACAACGCCGGCCACACCGTGGTGGTCGGTGACCAGAAGTATGCGCTCCACCTCCTCCCTTCCGGAATCCTCTCGCCGGGATGCACCCCGGTCATCGGCAACGGAGTCGTCGTCGACCCGGCGGTCCTGCTCTCCGAGCTGAGCGGGCTGAACGAGCGTGGCGTCGACACGTCCAAGCTTCTGGTCAGCGGAAACGCCCATCTGATCACCTCGTACAACGTCACGCTCGACAAGGTGACGGAACGCTTCCTCGGCAAGCGCAAGATCGGTACCACCGGCCGCGGCATCGGCCCGACATACGCCGACAAGATCAACCGAGTCGGCATCCGGGTCCAGGACCTGTACGACGAGTCGATCCTGACGCAGAAGGTCGAGGCGGCGCTGGAGCAGAAGAACCAGCTCCTGGCCAAGGTCTTCAACCGCCGTGCCATCGAGACGGGCCGCGTCGTCGAGGAGATGCTCGGCTTCGCCGACCAGATCCGGCCGTACGTCGCCGACACCACGCTGATCCTGAACAACGCCCTCGACGACGGCAAGGTCGTCCTCTTCGAGGGCGGCCAGGGCACGCTCCTCGACGTGGACCACGGCACGTATCCCTTCGTCACCTCCTCGAACCCGACGGCGGGCGGCGCCTGCACGGGCGCGGGCGTGGGCCCGACGAAGATCAGCCGGGTCATCGGCATCCTCAAGGCCTACACGACCCGTGTCGGCGCCGGCCCGTTCCCGACCGAGCTGTTCGACGAGGACGGCGAGGCGCTGCGCCGCATCGGCGGCGAGCGCGGTGTCACCACCGGCCGCGACCGCCGCTGCGGCTGGTTCGACGCGGTCATCGCCCGCTACGCGACCCGCGTCAACGGACTGACCGACTTCTTCCTCACCAAGCTCGACGTGCTGACCGGCTGGGAGCAGATCCCGGTCTGCGTCGCGTACGAGATCGACGGCAGGCGCGTCGAGGAGCTGCCGTACTCGCAGACCGACTTCCACCACGCCAAGCCGGTCTACGAGTACCTGCCGGGCTGGTCCGAGGACATCACCAAGGCCAAGTCCTTCGCCGACCTGCCGAAGAACGCGCAGGGTTATGTGAAGGCGCTGGAGGAGATGTCCGGGGCGCCGATCTCCGCGATCGGCGTCGGGCCGGGCCGTGACGAGACGATCGAGATCAACTCGTTCCTGTAGGTCCGCGGGGCCGCAGGATCCCTCGCGGCACGTCGCCGTTCCCACGGCCGGTGGCCGGTGAGCCGAGTGCTCGCCGGCCACCGGCCTGTTCGCCGCTCACGCGGCTTCCGCCCGGCCCTCGGCCTCTCCCAGGACCCGCGGCTGAGACCGGCCCGCGGCTTCCGCGTCTGCTCTCCCGGCCCGCTCCCCCTTGGGCCCACGTCCGTTTCCCCGGTCGGCATTCTTTCTTGGTCTCACGTTCGTTTCCCCGACCGGCGTCCGTTCCCCGCCTCACGTCCGTGTGTCCTGCCGAGTGCCGCTGCGACCGCCAGGTACGGCAGGGCGAGCAGGGCGAACACGGTGCCGTGCGGCGCGTGCGCGGACAGCCCCGCGTACGTCCCGTAGACCAGCAGTGTGGTGAGTCCCGTCCCGAGACCCGCGAGGGACGTCACGGTGGCCCGGCTCGGGCCGGTGATCGCCTCCTGCAGCCGGGCGTCGACCAGCACATCGGTCAGCTGGAAGACCAGGAACGCCACCCCCACCAGGACGAACCCGCCGGGGCCACCGTTCAGCGCTCCCGCGGCGAGCACCGCGGCGCCCGCCGCGACGGCGGCCCCGAGCGCCCGCCCGGAGAGCCGCTCGCCCGGCCCCACCAGCAGCGAGCCGACCGTCACCCCGACCCAGACCACCAGGACCAGCAGCGGGACCGTCGCCGTCGCGACACCGGTGGCTGCGGCCAGCAGTGGTACGTACTCGTCGAGCGCGCCCCAGACCGAGGTGACGACGACGGACAGCAGCAGGGCGTGCCGCACCCGACGGCTGCCGCGCACCTCGGTGAACCCCGCCCGCAGGGCCGCCGTGTGCGCCCCGCGGCGAGTGCGCCGTTGAGCACCCCGGTCGGTGGGCCCGCGGTGTTCGGGCAGCGCCGCGCCCACGGCGGCGCACAGCAGACAGGCGGCGACGCTGGCCGCACCGATCAGCAGCTCGCCGCCCCGGGCGAAGGCCGGTGCCGCCAGCGCGGTGGCCGCGGCGGTCGCGGCCATGCTGACGGCGGCGGTGCGCCCCATGATCCGGCCGTAGCGTGAAGCGGCACCGAGTCGTTCGAGCTCGTCGTGCACCAGGGCCTCCATGGCACCGGAGCGGAGCGACCCTCCGGCACCCCACAGCACGAACCCGGCGGCGTACGCGCCGTACGAGGGGAACAGGACCCACAGGGCGAACCCGGCAGCCGTGAGCAGCGGCCCGGTGACGGTCATCAGCCTGCGGGACACGGCGTCGGCCCAGACACCCGACGGGACCTCGACCAGCAGTCCGGTCAGGGACCAGAGGGCGAACAGGGACGAGATCCGGGCGGTGTCCAGGCCGTGCCCGGCGAAGAGCAGTGCGTAGACGGGGTAGAGCAGGACGAAGTCCTCGAGTCCCGCGTAGAGGTAGAGCGTTCGCTCGAGCCGGCGCACACCGGGCCGGAGCGGGGGCGGGCAGGACGAAATGACAGGCATGGGTGGTGGTCCTTCTGCGGAACGGACGGGGACGCCGGGTGCTCACCCGCCGCGGCGGTCCGCGACTGCCCGTTCCAGGACCTGCTGCCGTGCGTCAATGTCGTCGGCTCATGCGCCCGAGTCTGGCACAGGACGGCGCTGCGCGGCCCGGGGTTTCCGGGCCTCGACCGGCCGGCCGACCCGCCCCGGCGGGCGATGACACACGACCGGAAGGCCCCCGCGCACCGCGCGGGGCCCCCGTTCTGCGGAACCGTGCCCGTGCGAGACGGGGCGGCGGCGCACGGACCGGCGCCTCGACGCCGAACCTGTTTCGACAGGCCTCCGGTGCCCGCCGCGGCAGCGGGGCAGCGGGGTTCAGGCCATTCGGGGTTCAGTCTTGGTCTAGACCTTGACAGGTTCAGACCATTGCCTGTTCAGTGCTCAACACGCCATAGGGCGACACGACTTGGGAATCCCGTCCCGCGTTCCTCCCCACACCCCGCATCCCCCACAGCACCCACAGCACCCACAGGGAAAGGACGATAACGTTGTCGCGTCGGATCACCACCCTGCTCGCCGCCTTCGTGGCGGTGCTCGGACTCACGGTCCTCGTCCCCTCGACCGCGTCCGCGGCCGCGTGCGCCGCGGCTTGGAACTCCTCGTCCGTCTACACCGGCGGAATGACCGCTTCCCACAACGGCCGCAACTGGCAGGCCAAGTGGTGGACCCAGAACGAGGCCCCCGGCTCCGCCGAGGTCTGGGCCGACCAGGGCGCCTGCGGCGGCGGTGGCGGCAACCCGAACCCGGATCCCTCGGGCTTCGTCGTCAGCGAGGCGCAGTTCAACCAGATGTTCCCGAACCGGAATTCCTTCTACACGTACAGCGGGCTGACCACTGCCATGAGCGCGTACCCGGCCTTCGCCAAGACCGGCAGCGACACGGTGCGGAAGCAGGAGGCCGCCGCCTTCCTCGCCAACGTGGCGCATGAGACGGGCGGCCTGGTCCACATCGTGGAGCAGAACACCGCCAACTACCCGCACTACTGCGACCGCAGCCAGCCCTACGGCTGCCCGGCGGGCCAGGCCGCGTACTACGGCCGCGGCCCGATCCAGCTCAGCTGGAACTTCAACTACAAGGCCGCCGGTGACGCCCTCGGCATCGACCTGCTGGGCAACCCCTGGCGCGTCGAGCGGGAGTCCGCCGTCGCCTGGAAGACCGGCCTCTGGTACTGGAACACCCAGAGCGGGCCCGGCACGATGACCGGCCACAACGCCATGGTCAACCAGGCCGGGTTCGGCCACTCGATCCGCTCGATCAACGGCTCCCTGGAGTGCGACGGCAAGAACCCGGCGCAGGTCCAGAGCCGTGTGAACAACTACCAGCGCTTCACCCGGATCCTGGGCGTGCCGACGGGCGGCAACCTGTACTGCTGACGCGTTCGGCGGATCGGCGGGAGCGGGCGGCCCGCGCCGCCCGCTCCGTCGTACCTGGCCCGCGGGGTGGCGCCTTCGGCGAGCTCCTGGGTGGGATCCGCGCGCGACGGCGGCGTAGGACGCTCCGGGCCGGAGGCGTCGGAGCCACCTGCGCGGGGCCGTGTCGCCCGCATCTCGTAGGCTCCCGGCCATGAGCGACGGGGAATCCGGCAGACGGGTCATAGACGGGCGCTTCGAGCTGGAG